>NZ_JBHIKW010000010.1:0-151282 GCF_042138895.1 Cedecea selenatireducens
TTATCGCCAGACCATCCTTATATGTGGGTGCTCAGAGGCACAGGATACCGTTCGGTCTTGAGGCGACAGGGAATAAGGTTGCCGGGGCATAATCTCTCCCACGGGCTTGGAAGCACCAGGGCCAGGGGATGCTCACCGGCAACCTCCCGATGATCAGTCGGGGATCTTCCCCGCACTGGCGGGGAAGTTCAAGACATAAGGGTCAGGGTGAGGGTAGATTTACAGCGACTGGTGGCGGGTTTCTTTACTCAGCAGCAGCGCGATCAGCGTCAGCGCAGACATCGCCGCCAGATACACGCCGACGTAGAACAGGCCGTAGTTAGCCTGCAGCCAGGTCGCGATATACGGTGCGACGGAAGCGCCGAGAATGGACGCGACGTTGTAGGAGAAAGAGGCGCCGGTGTAACGCACTTCCGTCGGGAACATCTCCGGCAGCAGCGCGCCCATCGGGCCAAAGGTCAGCCCCATCAGGCTCAGGCCGATCAGCAGGTAGGCCATCACCAGCGCCTGGCTGCCTGAACCCAGCAGCGGCGGGAAGACGAACAGCGCAAACAGAATCATCAGGCTGGTTATTACAATCATGCTCTTGCGGCGGCCAAAGGCATCCGCCAGGTAGCCCGCAATCGGCACCATCACGCCAAAGCCAATCACCGCCATCATCAGCATCCACAGCACGTCATTGCGTGAGAAGCCGAGGCCTGCCGGGACCGGCGCGGTACTGAAGGTCATGGAGTAGACCGTCATGATGTAGAACAGCGTATAGGTTGCCAGCATGATGAAGGTGCCGAGGATGGTCGCCTTCAGGTGTTTGGTCAGCAGCGTACCCATCGGCACTTTAACCTGCTTCCCGGCTTTAGCAATCTTCGCGAATACTGGCGTTTCATGCAGCGAAACACGGACATAAAGCCCAATAATGACCAGAACCGCCGAAAGAATAAACGGCACACGCCAGCCCCAGGACATGAACTGCTCGTCGGTCAACAGCCAGGAGAGCAGCAGGAAGGTGCCGTTGGCGAAGAAGAAGCCGATAGGCGCACCCAGCTGCGGGAACGAGCCATACAGCGCGCGCTTGCGCGGCGGGGCGTTTTCCGTAGCCAATAGCGCCGCGCCGCCCCATTCACCGCCCAGGCCAAGACCCTGCCCAAAACGGGCCAGCGCCAGCAGCATCGGGGCAAAAATACCGATGGAGGCATAACCCGGCAGCAGGCCGATGACGACGGTTGAAATCCCCATCGTTAGCAGAGAAGCAACCAGCGTCACTTTGCGGCCAACGCGGTCGCCGAAGTGGCCGAACAGCGCCGAGCCAATCGGGCGGGCGACAAAAGCGATAGCGAAAGTGGCGAGAGACTGTAGCGTGGCGGCCGTCGGGTCACCCTGCGGGAAGAAGATGTGTGGGAATACGATCACCGCCGCGGTGGCATAGATATAGAAGTCGAAGAACTCGATGGCCGTGCCGACCAGCGAAGCGACAACGACTTTTCCGCGTGAGTTTACGGGCGTGGCGTCAGCCCCGGTATCGAGAGTTGTGGCAACGGATGCTTGCATAGTTTTTTCTTATTTATGGCGAACGAAAGTCCATTTACGCATAGCAAAAGAAGCATTTCAACGCGCCACGGCGGGCGGCTAAGCTCAAAAAACAGGCATTAAGTGAATAATTTTTAAGCCTGCGCGTAAGCTTCTATGAAATGCTTCACAAAATTTCCAAAATAGAGAATAAAACTGGTTTCAGGTTAAATAAAAGTTACCAGTTAGATTTATCTGCTAAGTTGGCCGGGTTGTCCCAGCGAGCGCAAAAACTTGCTGTCTCTCCGGACTGAAATTCCGGCAGGTGCGCCATTAATTTCTCCAGCGGCCAGTCCCACCAGGCGATGCGCTGCAGGCTTTCGGTGATTCCCTGCGGGAAGCGGCTGCGAATGGGTTTGGCTGGAACGCCACCGACGATGGTGTACGGCGGCACGTCTTTGCTGACCACCGCCCCGGCGGCAAGCACTGCGCCGTCGCCAACCGTTACGCCGGGCAGCACAATCACCCCGTGGCCAATCCACACGTCGTTACCAATCACCACCCGATCCTCACGGCGATGGGCAAAGAATGAAGTATCGCGGCCAACGCCGGGCGCGTAATACTCCGGGCAGTAGGTAAAGCGGTGCTGTGACGGGCGATCCATCGGGTGATTGGGCGCGCCAAGGCGGACGTGGTTGGCGATAGCGGTGAATTTACCGATAACGCTATCCGCCACGCAGCAGTGTTCGCCGAGGTAGGAGAAGTCACCGAGGATGCTGTATTCCAGCACGCTGTTGGCGAGTATTTCGCACTGTTCGCCGAGGGTGGTTTCACGCAGGCGAACGCTGGGGTCAACAAAGGTTTTCTGGAGTTTGGGTGCGGCGGCGGTTGTCATGGCATGTTCTCTGGTCGGAGGTTTAGACAAGTGGGCCTGCTAACCCGAAGGTCGGCAGGCCACCTATCCTGACCGGAAAACATGACAGGATTATTTATGCGTTTTGCCGGGCATTCTCGGGTCGTCTTTGTATTCTGCGGTGGCAATCCAGGCCGCGCAGAACAGCGTGAGGCGAGCGAAGAAGTAGAAGAAAGCCATCAGCCCCAGCACCGAACCAAAAGCGGCGCCGGAAGGCGAGCTGACCAGTTTTGGCAGGCTGTAGGTCATGATGATTTTGATCACCTCAAAACCGATAGCCGCAATCATTGTGCCGCGAATAAGCGCCTTGCGACGCGGGCGGTGACGCGGCAGTCGCCAGAAGATCCAGAAGAACAGCAGGTAGTTAGCAAAAATCGAAATCGCCAGGCCGACAAAGTGCCAGGCCGGTTTTAGCCACTCGATGTCGCCCAGGTGGAGGAGGCCTATCAGCAGCGTCTGGGCCGAACCGGAAATCGAGGTAATCGACAGGGTGACGATCAGCGCAATCAGCAGGCCAATCAATGAAATAAAGTCACGCAGATATTTAATCCAGAATTTTTCCTGATCCTGCGGGCTGCGTTCCCATTTATCCCGCGACTGGGCGCGCACCGCTTCACGCAGGTTGCCCATCCAGTTAATGCCGGAGTAGAGGGCAATGAGCAGCCCGACCAGGCCAACGGTGGTGCGCTGCTGAACCGCAGTGTTGATGGTGTTTTTAAGCGTGGCGGCAAGCGTTGGGTCGCTGACGTTCTCAAGGATTTTGGCAAAAATGTCTTCGAGCAGCGTGGGGTGCGAGGCAAGCACGTAGCCGCCCGCCGCGAAGGCCACCATCATGATGGGGATCAGCGACAGAAACGAGAAGTAGGTAATGGCGGCACCAAACTGGTTTCCCAGACGGTCATTAAAGCGTTCGGCCGCACGCAGCAGGTGAGCAATCATCGGCTGTCTGACCGTTTTGTTGACCGCGGATATGGTGCTGTTCACCGCGGCGTTGCTGGTTTTAAGCTTCACCAGCGGTTCGTTCTCTGCGGGGTCGCTTTGAGCTTCATCCTGCTGAGTCTCGATAGGTATAACAGGCTCGTATTCGAGCTCGTTGGTTGGGCGTTTTTCACGGTTATCCGGCGTCGTCATCGGGTCAATTTTCCTTTTGCAGTGGCAGGATCTTAAGGAAATTATAGCCATAACGCTAATCTACATAGGCTTTGAGTACGCCGGTTAGCCATTCCATAAACAAATGTACCCGCCGGGAGAGGTTGCGGCGATGCGGATAAAGCAGCGAAATCGGCATCGGCTCGGCGCGGTACTGCGGTAGAATCTCCACGAGGCTACCTTCTTTTAGCTGGGCTTTCACGCCCACGCGTGGGACCTGGATAATACCCAGCCCGGCAGCGCAGGCCGCCTGGTAAGTTTCCGTGCTGTTGACGGTAATCAGGCCGCCGGTTTTCACCCACTGCGTTGTTTTATCCAGCCAGACTTCAAAGCCCTGCGGGCGAGTGCCGAGGTTTTGGGCGTAATGCACCAGCGCGTGCGAAGCCAGATCGTCCAGGTTTTCAGGGTAGCCAAAGCGGCTGAGGTAGTCCGGGCTGGCGCAGTTGATCATGGTAAATTTTCCCAGCGGTCTGGCCACCAGACCCGAGTCTTTGAGGTGGCCCACGCGTACCACGCAGTCAAACCCTTCCCGGACAACATCTACCATTCTGTCGCTGCTGCTAAGCTCCAGCTCTATGCCCGGATACTGCTGCAGAAATCCCGGCAGTTTAGGAATAATCAGGCCGCGCGCCAGCGTGACGGGCATATCGACCCTGATTCGCCCGCTGACGCTGGCAGGATCGTGCTGGAACAGGCCATCCAGCTCGTCGAGATTGGTTAGCAGGTCCCGGCAGCGTTCGTAATAAACCATGCCGTCCTGGGTGAGCTGAACCCGGCGCGTGGTGCGGTGCAGCAGGCGTGTTCCGAGCGAGGTTTCCAGCGCCTGAACCTGGCGCGAAACGCTGCCCTTCGGCAGCCCAAGGGTGTCTGCGGCGCGGGTAAAACTCTCCAGCTCGGCGACTCTCACGAAAAGCTGCATTGCATGTATTTTATCCATCTTATCACCGCATTGTTGTTTGAATTGAAACAGTGAGGCGCATCTGGCCGTATTTATTGATTTTGTATCAGCTAATAAGCTGTACCTCAATGACCTGACAGCCAAATAAGAGGTTTATCATGAATCAACGTATCGCTTTAGTGACCGGCGGCAGCCGTGGATTAGGTAAAAACGCAGCGCTGAAGCTGGCTGCAAGAGGAATCGGTATTCTTCTGACTTACAACAGTAAGCAGCAGGAAGCCGAAGATGTTGTGCGTGAAATTGAGCAAAAAGGCGTAAAAGCCGCAGCAATACAGCTGAATGTCGGCGATTCCTCTACCTTTGCGGAGTTCGTTGAGCAGGTGATAGAGACGCTGAATAACGTCTGGCAGCGAGATACGTTTGATTATTTATTGAACAATGCGGGGATCGGTCTTGAAGCGTCGTTTGCCGAGACCAGCGAAGCGCAGTTCGATGAAATAATGAACATCCATTTGAAAGGGCCTTTTTTCCTGACCCAGCGCCTTCTGCCGCTGATTAAAGACGGCGGGCGCATTCTGAATGTGTCCACCGGCCTGACCCGTTTCTCGCTGCCGGGTAAAGCCGCCTACGCTACGATGAAAGGGGCGATGGAAGTGCTGACTAAGTATCAGGCCAAAGAGCTGGGCTCACGCGGGATTGCGGTGAATATCATCGCGCCGGGCGCTATTGCCACCGATTTTAGCGGCGGTATCGTGCGGGATAACGAGCATGTGTCGAAAGCTATCGCCGCACAAACCGCGCTGGGGCGAGTAGGGCAGCCGGATGATATCGGCGATGCGATTGCGGCGATCCTCAGCGATGAGACCGGCTGGATGAATGCGCAGCGGATTGAAGTGTCCGGCGGGATGTTCCTTTAGTTTTTTGACCGTTCCCGGCAGGTGACCCTCACCCTAACCCTCTCCCTAAAAGGGAGAGGGGATTAAAAAAACCTACGCCGTAATCACCCAACCGCGTGCTTTCCACAAGCCCGGTAACTCGGCCAAATCGGTAAACGTCGTCACCTTTGGATGATCGATCGGTTTGTTATGCGGATCGGCACAGAAATAAAACACCTCCATTCCCGCCGCAATGCCCGATTGCGCACCAGCCATAGAATCATCCACCAGAATGCAGTGCTCCACCCCAACCTTCATCTGTTCTGCCGCGTGGAACATCAGAGCCGGGTCTGGCTTCCAGCGCTGAATGTCGTAGCCGCTGTACAGCGTCTCCGGGAAGTAGGCGAGCATCCCGGTTTTGCCGAGAGAATGCTGCATCTTGCTGACCGGGCCGTTGGACACCACGCACATCGGCTTTTTGATTTGCGCCAGCAGGGTGTTCGCCCCGGCGATTTCCTGAAGCTCGCTGTCGAACAGACGGGCGACTTCGGCTCGGTAAATCGCCTCAAGTTCTGGCTTCGGCAGGCTGGTGCCGTACTCGGCGTTGATTGTGTCGATAATTTCGTAGAGTTTGACGCCTTTAAAGGTCTTGAAGACATCTTCGAGCGCAAGCTGAATGCCGTATTGCGCAAACATATGCACGTAGGCTTTGGAGCAGATGACCTCGCTGTCGACCAGCGTTCCATCGCAGTCAAAAAACACCGCTTCTATCCGGGACATGCCATTTCCTTTCTCTCTGGTTTAACGTTTACTCTATGCTTTTTGCGCAACGCAATCGATCCCGTGGCGGTAATTTCAGCGAAAAAAGTGGATGATTTCCGTTATCCCCTGCCATTTTTGGTATAGGATAGCGGCGTATTTTTTCCTCTTTTAGTTCGGAAACCGATAATGAGCCAACCACAGTCCACTCCGGAAACAACCCCGGGGCTGCTCGAACGCGCGTTCAAATTACGCGAACACGGTACTAACGCCCGCACCGAGGTGATCGCCGGGTTCACTACCTTCCTGACGATGGTGTATATCGTTTTTGTTAACCCACAGATCCTCGGCGCGGCCGGCATGGATACTCAGGCGGTATTCGTCACCACCTGCCTGATTGCGGCCTTTGGCAGCATCCTGATGGGCATTTTCGCCAACCTGCCCGTTGCGCTGGCACCGGCAATGGGCCTGAACGCTTTCTTCGCGTTCGTGGTGGTCGGTGCGATGGGAATTTCCTGGCAAGTCGGGATGGGCGCGATTTTCTGGGGCGCCGTTGGCCTGCTGTTGCTGACCATCTTCCGCGTTCGCTACTGGATGATTGCGAATATTCCGCTTGGCCTGCGCGTAGGCATCACCAGCGGTATCGGCCTGTTTATCGGCATGATGGGGCTGAAAAACGCCGGGATCATCGTGGCCAATAAAGAGACGCTGGTCAGCATCGGGAACCTGACTTCCCACAGCGTGCTGCTTGGCGCGCTGGGCTTCTTTATCATCGCGATTCTTGCTTCCCGTAACATCCACGCGGCCGTGCTGGTCTCCATCGTGGTGACCACGCTGCTGGGCTGGCTGCTGGGCGACGTGCAGTATCACGGCATCGTTTCTGCGCCACCCAGCGTGAGCAGCGTTGTGGGGCAGGTTGATCTGGCAGGCTCCCTGAATCTGGGCCTGGCGGGCGTTATCTTCTCCTTCATGCTGGTCAACCTGTTTGACTCCTCCGGCACCCTGATTGGCGTGACGGATAAAGCTGGGCTAACCGATGCGAAGGGCAAATTCCCGCGCATGAAGCAGGCGCTGTTCGTGGACAGTATCTCATCCGTGACCGGCTCTTTCTTTGGCACCTCTTCGGTTACCGCCTACATCGAAAGCTCTTCCGGCGTTTCCGTCGGTGGCCGCACCGGGCTGACCGCTATCGTGGTTGGCCTGCTGTTCCTGCTGGTTATCTTCCTGTCACCGCTGGCGGGCATGGTGCCGGCATACGCGGCCGCTGGTGCGCTGATTTATGTTGGCGTCCTGATGACCTCAAGCCTGGCCCGTGTGAAGTGGGATGACCTGACCGAAGCCGTTCCGGCGTTTGTTACCGCCGTGATGATGCCGTTCAGCTTCTCGATTACCGAAGGTATCGCTCTCGGCTTTATTTCCTACTGCGTCATGAAGCTGGGTACCGGCCGCTGGCGCGAGCTGAGTCCGTGCGTCGTCATCGTCGCGCTGCTGTTTGTGCTGAAAATCGTGTTTGTTGATTAAAGCGACAGCAGAAATAAAAACGCCAGTCATGCGACTGGCGTTTTTTTTGGCCCGGAATCAGGCTTTCACGCGCTTGATATAATCGCCAAAGGCGGTGAGCTGCCCGGTCAGATGGTCAAGCGTGCTTTGATCGACCACTTCGCCGCTCTGTGGGTCAACTTTGTTCTGGATAACGCCGCCCATAAACTCCGGCTTGTTCATCACCATCGCGTCGAGGAAGACGAGGATTTGGCGCAGGTGATACTGGCAGCGTGCGCCGCCGATGGCGCCCATGGAGCTGGTTTGAATCAGCACAGGCTTGCCGGCCAGCGGCTGCTCAGGCAGGCGGGAGAGCCAGTCAATGGCGTTTTTCAGGCCGCCCGGCACCGAATAGTTGTATTCCGGCGTGACAATCACCACGCCGTCCGCCTGGCGAATCTGCCCGGCAATGGCTTCTACGCTCTGAGGGAAACCTTCTTCCTGCTGAATGTCGGCATCGTACAGCGGAATGTCACCGATGGACGGCAGGGCATCTATCTGCATACCTGCCGGGGCAATGTTCGGCAGCGTGCGGGCGACCATTGCGTTAAATGAACCCTTACGCAGGCTCCCCAGTAAAGTCACTATCTTCAACGAATCAGACATTGGTACTCCTTTATGCGTCAGGACGTTCGGGAAAATGTGTTATGCGGCGTAGCTGCCTCTGATGATATACCCGTCAGGCGAATGATGCGCGCCTGAGCGCTGCGGCTGCGTGCTTCTGCGTCCGGCAGGGCGTTCCAGCCCTGCTGCCCGTCAAACTCCCACAGCTTCAGACGTTCAACGCCCGGTGCTACGGCACAGCCCCAGATAAGGATATCTTCAGCGTCGCTGATAGCCTCAATATGCGGCTCGTTTGTGACGCGCAGACGACCAGAGCCCGGCAATAATTGTAGCGTGTTCAGGCTGGTCTGGGGGTTGTCGGTAAGCTTCAGGACGCTACGGCGCAGGGTATGCAGCTGGGTGCGGGCTTCGTTGGGATCGTTTTGATTGTTGATCCAGGTGATTTCGCTACTGCTTGACTGAGACGGCGGCACCACAGGGGACGGAGCCTGAAAGCTGCGGCGAAGCTCCATGTCCAGACCGCAGCGTCCTTCGGTGGCCAGCAGCACACCCACCATGTTACCGGCATAGGCGAGGCTGAAATCCGGCAGCTCGGCGTCGGCAAAGCGCGGGCGTCCGGCGGTGGAGGTGATAATTTGCGGCAGGCGTTGGGTGCCGTACAGCATAAACATCATCTCGGCGACCAGCGTCCGTGACGCGAGATAGCGCGTGCGGCGGTGTTCCGGCATCAGGCTGGCTGCGTTAAGGGTATCGTCGTTCAGTCGGGGTGAAGTGAGGTTGGGAGGGTTCAGAGCCCATCTTGCAAAATGCGTCGCCATTTGTCGCTCCTTGATAATGGTCAGTCGATGTCATGCCGTTTCGGGTGGCTGAAACAGCGCTCCGCTTCCGATCCTGAACGTCGTCAGGCATCGAATAGTAATCTCAGGTTTAGGGCGTTGTCATTGACGCTCTTCAATAGAGTGACCTATTTTTTGAGCAATATATTATATATTCAATCCTGGGAGAATTCTTAGTGGTTTGCGTCAGTGAAACACTTAAAAATATTGCTCAAAAGACAGGCTATTGAAATGATGAAGTATTTTGAAATTGAGGAAAACGCCCCGCATTCTGAAGTGTGACGCGGGGCGGCCGAGAAGTGTTATTTCCCGATACAGAAGCTCGAGAAGATGCGCCCTAACAGATCGTCAGAGCTGAATTCACCGGTAATTTCACTTAAGTTCTGCTGGGCCAGGCGCAGCTCTTCAGCCAGCAGTTCACCGGCCCAGGCACCCAGCAGCTGGGCTTTACCCTGCTGCAGGTGTTCAGCGGCTTGCTCCAGCGCCTGCAGATGACGGCGACGGGCGAGGAAGCCACCTTCCATGTTGGTTTCAAAGCCCATGCTCTCTTTCAGATGCGCGCGCAGCACGTCCACACCTTCCCCGGTACGGGCGGAAAGCCGAACAAGTGAGTGACCATTTACTTCGCTCAGGCCAAGCGTCTCGCCGGTCACGTCAGCTTTATTGCGCACCACGGTAATCGGCAAACGCTCCGGCAGACGAGCGATAAAATCTGGCCAGATGGCGGCCGGGTCAACGGCGTCGGTGGTGGTGCCGTCGACCATAAACAGCACGCGATCCGCCTGCTCAATCTCTTGCCAGGCACGTTCAATCCCGATGCGTTCGACTTCGTCGCTGGCTTCGCGCAGGCCTGCGGTATCGATGATATGCAGCGGCATGCCGTCGATATGGATATGCTCGCGCAGCACGTCACGCGTGGTGCCGGCTATGTCGGTAACGATAGCGGCCTCGCGCCCGGCCAGCGCGTTCAGCAGGCTGGATTTGCCAGCGTTAGGACGCCCGGCGATAACCACCTTCATGCCTTCGCGCAGCAGGCTGCCCTGACGAGCTTCGGCGCGCACCGCATCGAGGTCGCCAATGACCCGATGCAGCTGGGCTTCGATTTTACCGTCAGAGAGGAAGTCGATCTCTTCGTCCGGGAAGTCGATAGCCGCTTCCACGTAGATGCGCAGGTGAGTCAGCGCTTCCACCAGATGGTTAATCCGTGCGGAGAAAGCGCCCTGAAGCGAGTTGAGCGCCGAGCGGGCGGCCTGCTCAGAGCTGGCGTCGATCAGGTCGGCAATCGCTTCTGCCTGTGCCAGGTCGAGCTTATCGTTCAGAAACGCGCGTTCAGAAAACTCACCGGGCCTGGCGATACGCAGGCCAGGCAGCGTCAGGATGCGTTTTAACAGCAGGTCGAGGATAACCGGGCCGCCGTGCCCCTGCAGCTCAAGCACGTCCTCGCCGGTGAAGGAGTTCGGGCCAGGGAACCACAGCGCAATACCCTGATCCAGCGCGCTGCCGTCGGCGTCGCGGAAAGGAAGGTAGTCCGCGTAGCGCGGTTTCGGCAGTTTGCCGAGGACAGCTTCTGCGACCTCACGCGCCTGGCGGCCGGAAATACGCAGAATCCCTACGCCACCGCGCCCCGGCGGAGTAGCCTGGGCAATAATCGTGTCATGATTGCTCATCGTTTATCTCAGACCTTGAATCAAAAAGAAAAAGGCGGTCAATAGACCGCCTTTCGTAAGCTGTAAGCTAAATCTTATCAGGTCTTTTTCTTGTCGCGGCTATGCAGGCCACGCTTTTCCAGACCGCGATAAATCAGCTGCTGCTGAAGGATGGTCACCAGGTTGCTGACGATATAGTACAGCACCAGACCTGACGGGAACCACAGGAAGAACACGGTGAAGATGACCGGCATAAAGGTCATTATCTTCTGCTGCATCGGGTCGGTTACGGTGGTCGGCGACATCTTCTGGATGAAGAACATCGTGGCGCCCATCAGAATCGGCAGGATGTAGTACGGGTCCTGTGCAGACAGGTCATGGATCCACAGTGCGAACGGCGCATGGCGCAGCTCAACGGAGCCCATCAGCATGTAGTACAGCGCCAGGAAGATTGGCATCTGGATGATCAGCGGGAAGCAGCCGCCCAGCGGGTTAACCTTCTCAGCTTTGTACAGCGCCATCATTTCCTGGCTCATACGCTGCTTGTCGTCACCGATACGCTCACGCATGGCCGCCAGTTTTGGCTGCAGCATACGCATTTTGGCCATCGAGGTGTACTGCGCTTTGGTCAGCGGGTACATGATGCCACGAACGATAAAGGTGATAACGATAATGGAGAAGCCCCAGTTACCGATGAAGCTGTGGATAAATTTCAGCAGCTTAAACAGCGGCTGAGAGATGAACCACAGCCAGCCGTAATCCACGGTCAGGTCAAGGTGTGGCGCAACGGCCGCCATTTTGTCCTGAATCTCCGGACCTACCCACAGGGTGCTGCCCATCTGAGCCGTCTGGCCAGGCTGAACGATCTGCGAGGCAGACTTATAGCCAATTGCCGCCACGTCGTTGTTCAGCTTGGTGGTATAGAAGTTGTTCGCGCCCTGAGTGTGTGGCACCCATGCGGTAGCAAAGTACTGCTGCAGCATTGCCACCCAGCCGCTGTTGGCGCTGAGGTTCAGGTTCTCGCCGTCGGCAATCTTGTCGAACTTGTATTTTTCGTACTTCGCATCCGGCGTGGAGTAGGCCGCACCACGGAAGGTGTGCAGCGCAAAGTTGCTGCTGCCGGTATCACGATGAGTAGGCAGGTTGATGGACTGCTTCAGCTGACCAAAGGTCGCCAGCTCCAGCGGCTTCTCGCCCACGTTCTTCACGTTGTAGTCGACACCCACGGAGAACTCACCGCGTTTCAGGGTGAAGGTCTTGGTGAAGGTGTTGCCTGCCGCGTCGGTAAACGTCAGCGGAACAACCAGCTCGTTCTGGCCTTCAGCCAGCGCGAAGGTATCGGCGGTGACGTTATACAGAGGACGTTCACCGTTCGCCGGGTTATCCGGGCCATCACGACCGGTCAGGCCGCTCTGCGCCTGGTAGATAAATTCAGGCGTGGTTTCCAGCAGCTGGAAAGGCTCTGCGGATTTCAACTCTTTCGGGTAGGTTGGCAACAGCGCTTGTTCTACATCACCACCGCGGGTGTTGATGGTCAGTTCAAGAACGTCAGTTTTAACCGTAATGAGTTTTCCCTGGCCACTGGCCGGCACACCCTGGTTAGCGGCGTTACCCTGGCTGTTCGTGGTCTGCGTGGTCTGCTGCACCTGAGGTTGAGGAGCGTGGTCCTGCTCCCAGGCTTGCCAGATCATGAAAGACACGAACAACAAAGCGATGAGAAAAAGATTGCGTTGCGAATCCATCGTTAGTGTTCTCTGGTATCAAAAGGTCCGGGCGGAACGGGATCGTCTCCACCGGGGTTCAAAGGGTGGCATTTTAGTACGCGTTTCATCGTTAACCAACTGCCTTTTAACACTCCAAACCTGCGTAAGGCCTCAATTCCGTAGTGAGAACAGGTTGGGGTGAAACGACAATGCGGCCCGAGAAGCGGACTAATCAGGCGTTGATAGACCCTGATGAGGGCTATCAGGACCCGTGAGCCTGGCGACAATGGCGGCGCCATAACTTTTCCAATGCTTCCGATAAAGCCCGGTTATCCAGGTCGGCAACCCCTTTTTTCGCTACTACCACGAAATCCATTGGTGGCAGTTCGTGTTGACGCAGACGGAAGCTTTCACGCGTCAGACGTTTAATCCGATTGCGTTCATGGGCGCGTTTAACGTTTTTCTTAGCGACGGTGAGACCGATGCGGGGATGCCCCAGCGTATTCAGGCGGCCGAGGATGGTGATTTGCGGCGTGCCAGCCCGTTGAGGCTGCTGGAAGACGAATGTGAAATGATGGGGAGTTAACAAACGTAACTCCCTGGGAAAAGCTAGCTTAACCACGCAGGGGTTAGCTTTTATTACTTAGAAACGGTCAGACGGGAGCGGCCTTTAGCACGACGACGTGCCAGAACCTGACGACCATTTTTAGTAGCCATACGAGCACGGAAGCCGTGAGAACGGTTGCGCTTCAGTACGGACGGTTGAAAAGTGCGTTTCATGGCGATTTCTACCTAAACTATTAAATTTCACTGGATTTGCGTAATGCCCTACAGGGTCTGCGAACGACTTACGCTTCAGTGTGGCTGATTAAAGAGGCCGGATTGTAATAATTGTACACTCCGGAGTCAATTCAATTCCCTTACTGCTGCGCCCTTTTTGACCCCGAAAAGAGGCCCGGATCTCCGCTGAAGTACAGCGGCATTACGCGACGGGTGGAGAATTATACGGGCTTGCGGCGAAAGCGCAAGGATCCGCACGGATCTTCATCAGATCCCTTTAGCGATATTTGTGCGCTAGTCATTAAATTTTCCAATATGAGACGGTTATACACTGCACGTGTGCCAGGATCGATTACACTTAACCCGCTCAAAACTTCCCTGTGGATAATTCGTGAAGAATCTGTGAGAAACAGAAGATCTCTGCCGCGCTTTAGGCTATGATCCGCGGTCCCGATCGTGATCCAGCCTTCACCGGGGAAACCGCAAATAGCGGTTCGCGCGCCTCCCACAGCCTGAGAGCGCGTGTCAACAATCATGAATGTATAACTTTCAGTCTTCGTCTTTTTATCGACTTTGTTCGAGTGGAGTCCGCCGTGTCACTTTCGCTTTGGCAGCAGTGTCTTGCCCGATTGCAGGATGAGTTACCAGCCACAGAATTCAGTATGTGGATACGCCCCCTACAGGCGGAACTGAGCGATAACACGCTGGCTTTGTACGCGCCTAATCGTTTTGTGCTCGACTGGGTGCGTGATAAGTACCTTAATAATATCAATGGACTGCTCAATGATTTCTGCGGCACCGACGCGCCTTTGCTGCGCTTCGAAGTCGGCAGTAAGCCCGTGACTCAGCCCGTTGCCGAACTGGCAACTACTGCGGCACCTGCTCAGGTTGCGCGCGCTGCGGCGCCGATGCGCCCAAGCTGGGATAACATGCCTGCGCCCGCTGAGCCGTCCTACCGTTCTAACGTTAACCTGAAACACACTTTTGATAACTTCGTTGAAGGTAAATCGAACCAGCTGGCCCGCGCAGCGGCACGGCAGGTGGCCGATAACCCAGGCGGCGCGTATAACCCACTCTTCCTTTATGGCGGCACCGGTTTAGGTAAAACGCACCTTTTACATGCGGTGGGTAACGGCATCATGGCGCGCAAGCCGAATGCCAAAGTGGTGTACATGCACTCTGAGCGTTTTGTTCAGGACATGGTTAAAGCGTTGCAGAACAACGCCATCGAAGAGTTCAAACGCTACTACCGCTCGGTGGATGCGCTGCTTATCGATGACATTCAGTTTTTTGCCAATAAAGAACGTTCTCAGGAAGAGTTTTTCCACACCTTTAATGCCCTGCTGGAAGGCAATCAACAGATCATTCTGACGTCGGATCGCTATCCAAAAGAGATCAACGGCGTTGAGGATCGTTTGAAATCCCGTTTCGGCTGGGGGCTGACGGTGGCGATCGAACCACCAGAACTTGAAACGCGTGTGGCGATCCTGATGAAAAAGGCCGACGAGAACGATATCCGTCTGCCGGGCGAAGTGGCCTTCTTTATTGCCAAGCGACTGCGCTCTAACGTCCGCGAGCTGGAAGGGGCGCTGAACCGCGTAATCGCCAACGCCAACTTTACCGGCCGGGCAATTACCATCGACTTCGTTCGTGAAGCGCTGCGCGATCTGCTGGCGCTTCAGGAGAAGCTGGTCACCATCGATAATATTCAGAAAACGGTGGCCGAGTATTATAAAATTAAGGTCGCTGATCTGCTGTCCAAGCGTCGCTCTCGTTCCGTTGCCCGTCCGCGCCAGATGGCGATGGCGCTGGCAAAAGAGCTGACCAACCATAGCCTGCCGGAAATTGGCGATGCTTTTGGTGGACGCGACCACACCACGGTTTTGCATGCCTGCCGTAAGATTGAGCAGTTGCGTGAAGAAAGCCACGATATCAAAGAAGATTTCTCCAATTTAATCAGAACATTATCTTCGTGACGCTATGAAATTTACCGTTGAACGTGAACATTTATTAAAACCGCTACAGCAGGTAAGTGGCCCCCTCGGAGGCCGCCCGACCCTGCCTATCCTGGGCAACCTGCTGCTGCAGGTGGCTGAAGGTGCACTCTCTTTAACCGGTACCGATCTGGAAATGGAGATGGTGGCGCGCGTGGCGCTGGTACAGCCTCATGAACCTGGGGCAACGACCGTACCGGCACGTAAATTCTTCGATATCTGCCGTGGCCTGCCGGAAGGGGCTGAAATTGCGGTACAGCTGGAGGGCGACCGCATGCTGGTGCGCTCCGGGCGTAGCCGCTTTTCGCTTTCCACGCTGCCGGCGGCGGACTTCCCTAACCTGGACGACTGGCAGAGCGAGGTAGAATTTACCCTGCCGCAGGCGACCATGAAGCGCCTGATAGAAGCCACGCAGTTCTCGATGGCGCATCAGGACGTTCGCTATTACCTGAACGGCATGCTGTTCGAAACCGAAGGTGAAGACCTGCGTACCGTCGCAACGGACGGCCACCGCCTGGCGGTCTGTTCGATGCCGGTTGGGCAGCCTTTGCCAAATCATTCGGTCATCGTGCCGCGTAAAGGCGTGATTGAGCTGATGCGTATGCTCGACGGCGGAGAAACCCCGCTGCGCGTGCAGATTGGCAGCAATAACATTCGCGCTCACGTCGGTGACTTCATCTTCACCTCTAAACTGGTGGACGGCCGCTTCCCGGACTATCGTCGCGTGCTGCCGAAGAACCCGGATAAACACCTCGATGCAGGCTGTGACCTGCTGAAACAGGCGTTTGCCCGGGCGGCTATTTTGTCGAACGAGAAATTCCGTGGCGTGCGCCTGTTCGTCAGCGCAAACCAGCTGAAAATCACGGCAAACAACCCGGAGCAGGAAGAAGCAGAAGAAATTCTGGACGTTTCCTACGACGGTACCGAGATGGAAATCGGCTTCAATGTCAGCTATGTGCTGGACGTGCTGAACGCCCTGAAGTGTGAGAACGTCCGCATCCTGCTGACCGACTCCGTTTCCAGCGTGCAGATTGAAGACGCGGCCAGCCAGGCGGCGGCCTATGTTGTTATGCCAATGAGACTGTAGATGTCACTTACGCGTTTGCTGATTAAAGACTTTCGCAACATCGAAAACGCGGATCTCGCTCTTTCTCCTGGCTTTAATTTTCTGGTCGGTGCTAACGGCAGCGGCAAAACCAGCGTGCTTGAGGCGATTTACACCCTCGGGCACGGCCGCGCTTTTCGCAGCCTGAAAATTGAACGCGTGATCCGCCATGAGCAGAACGCTTTTGTTTTGCACGGGCGGCTGCAGGACGGTGAAAGGGAAACCTCAATCGGCCTGTCCAAAGACCGCACCGGCGACAGCAAAGTGCGCATTGACGGCAGCGACGGCCACAAAATCGCCGACCTGGCGATGATGATGCCGATGCAGCTGATTACCCCGGAGGGGTTTACTTTGCTCGGCGGCGGCCCCAAATACCGTAGAGCTTTCCTTGATTGGGGCTGTTTTCACAATGAACCAGGCTTTTTTATTGCCTGGAGTAACCTCAAACGCCTGCTGAAGCAACGCAACGCCGCGCTGCGCCAGGTGACACGCTACGCACAGCTGCGCCCGTGGGATCAGGAACTGATTCCGCTGGCCGAGCAGATCAGCCGCTGGCGCGCCGATTATAGCGCCGCCATTGCGGAAGATATGGCCGATACCTGTGCGCAATTTCTGCCGGAATTCGCTCTGAGCTTTTCCTTCCAGCGCGGCTGGGAGAAAGAGAGCGACTACAGCGAAGTGCTGGAGCGTAATTTCGAACGCGACCGGATGCTGACCTATACCGCACACGGCCCTCATAAAGCGGATTTTCGTATTCGCGCCGACGGTGCGCCGGTAGAAGACACGCTCTCGCGCGGGCAGCTTAAATTACTGATGTGCGCCTTACGACTGGCGCAGGGTGAGTTTCTCACCCGGCAGAACGGGCGGCGTTGCCTGTATCTGATAGATGATTTTGCCTCTGAACTGGATGATGCCAGGCGCGGCCTGTTGGCCAGCCGGTTAAAGGCCACGGAATCACAGGTTTTTGTTAGCGCGATCAGCGCCGAACATGTGATGGATATGGCGGACAAAAATTCAAAGATGTTCGCCGTGGATCAGGGTAAAATAGCGGATTAACCCAAGATTAAATGAGCGAGAAACGTTGATGTCGAATTCTTATGACTCCTCCAGTATCAAAGTCCTTAAGGGGCTGGATGCGGTACGTAAACGCCCGGGCATGTATATCGGCGATACGGATGACGGCACCGGTCTGCACCACATGGTATTTGAGGTCGTGGATAACGCTATCGACGAAGCGCTCGCGGGCCACTGTAAAGACATCGTGGTCACTATCCACGCGGATAACTCCGTTTCGGTAACCGATGACGGCCGTGGTATTCCAACCGGCATTCACCCGGAAGAGGGCGTCTCGGCTGCGGAAGTTATCATGACCGTACTGCACGCCGGCGGTAAATTCGACGATAACTCCTATAAAGTTTCTGGCGGCCTGCACGGCGTAGGCGTTTCCGTTGTTAACGCCCTGTCACAGAAGCTGGAACTGTTGATTCGCCGCGAAGGCAAAACTCATCAGCAAACCTACGTGCACGGCGTGCCGCAGGCTCCGCTGGCGGTCACCGGCGAAACCGAACTGACCGGCACCCAGGTGCGTTTCTGGCCGAGCCATGAAACCTTCACCAACGTGGTGGAATTTGAGTACGACATCCTGGCTAAGCGCCTGCGTGAGCTTTCGTTCCTGAACTCCGGCGTGTCTATTCGCCTGAACGACAAGCGCGACGGCAAGCAGGATCACTTCCACTACGAAGGCGGCATCAAGGCGTTTGTTGAGTACCTCAACAAGAACAAAACGCCTATTCACCCGAACGTGTTCTATTTCAGCACTGAAAAAGACGGTATCGGCGTAGAAGTGGCGCTGCAGTGGAACGACGGTTTCCAGGAAAACATCTACTGCTTCACCAACAACATTCCTCAGCGCGACGGCGGGACTCACCTTGCGGGCTTCCGTGCGGCGATGACCCGTACCCTGAACGCCTACATGGACAAAGAAGGCTACAGCAAAAAAGCCAAAGTCAGCGCCACCGGTGACGATGCGCGTGAAGGCCTGATTGCCGTGGTTTCCGTGAAGGTGCCGGATCCGAAGTTCTCTTCCCAGACCAAAGACAAACTGGTTTCTTCGGAAGTGAAATCCGCGGTTGAGCAGCAGATGAACGAACTGCTGGCCGAATACCTGCTTGAACATCCTGGCGATGCGAAAATCGTTGTCGGCAAAATTATCGACGCTGCTCGTGCTCGTGAAGCTGCTCGTCGCGCACGTGAAATGACCCGCCGTAAAGGCGCGCTTGATCTTGCTGGCCTGCCGGGCAAGCTGGCGGACTGCCAGGAACGCGACCCGGCGCTGTCTGAACTGTACCTTGTGGAAGGGGACTCTGCGGGCGGCTCTGCAAAACAGGGGCGTAACCGTAAGAACCAGGCGATCCTGCCGCTGAAAGGGAAAATCCTGAACGTTGAGAAGGCGCGCTTCGACAAGATGCTCTCCTCTCAGGAAGTGGCGACGCTTATCACCGCTCTGGGCTGCGGCATCGGCCGTGACGAATACAACCCGGACAAGCTGCGCTATCACCACATCATCATCATGACCGATGCCGACGTGGATGGTTCGCACATCCGCACCCTGCTGCTGACCTTCTTCTACCGTCAGATGCCGGAAATCGTTGAGCGCGGCCACATCTACATTGCGCAGCCGCCGCTGTACAAAGTGAAGAAAGGCAAGCAGGAGCAGTACATCAAAGACGATGAGGCGATGGATCAGTATCAGATCTCCATCGCGCTTGACGGCGCAACCCTGCATACCAACGCAAGTGCACCTGCTCTGGCCGGTGAGCCGCTTGAGAAGCTGGTGGCCGAGTACAACACCGCGCAGAAAATGATTGGCCGCATGGAGCGTCGTTATCCGCGCAACCTGCTGAACAACCTGGTTTATCACCCAACGCTGCAGGCGGCTGACCTGATCGATGAAGCGAAAGTGACGCAGTGGATTTCTGCGCTGACTACCACGCTGAACGAGAAAGAGGAGCACGGCAGCACCTGGAAATACGCTATCCACCGCAACAGCGAGCTGAACGTGTTTGAGCCGATTGTGCGCGTGCGTACTCACGGCGTGGACACCGACTACGTGCTGGAAAAAGAGTTTGTTGAAGGGGGCGAATACGGCCGTCTTTGCTCACTCGGTGAGAAGCTGCGTGGCCTGATCGAAGAAGATGCGTTTATCGAACGTGGCGAACGTCGTCAGCCGGTAACCAGCTTCGAGCAGGCGCTGGAATGGCTGCAGAAAGAGTCCCGTCGTGGCCTGGCTATCCAGCGTTATAAAGGTCTGGGCGAGATGAACCCGGAGCAGCTGTGGGAAACCACCATGGATCCGGACAGCCGCCGCATGCTGCGCGTTACCGTTAAAGACGCGATTGCTGCAGACCAGCTGTTCACCACCCTGATGGGCGATGCGGTAGAACCACGCCGTGCGTTTATCGAAGAGAACGCCCTGAAGGCTGCGAACATCGATATCTAATATTGAACGTCAGCGATTAAGAAGGCCGTGCTTTTAGCACGGCTTTTTTTATGGGCGCTATACTTTGCGTTGTCGAATTTCTACATCACAGAGGGAAACACCATGGGGCTTTTTGATCAGGTTGCGGGCTCGCTGTTAAACGGCGACGCCGGTAAATATCAGGCCATTCTAAGCTGGGTAGAACAGCAGGGCGGTATTCAGGCGCTGTTGGACAAGCTGCGCCAGGGGGGCTTAAGCGAAATCGTCTCCTCGTGGCTGAGCAGCAACGGGACAAATCAGTCGCTGAGCGGCGACCAGATAACCCAGGCGCTGGGTTCACCGTCCGTTGCGGCGCTGGGGGAAAAACTGGGCGTGGATGCCGGCTCGGCTTCCGCTTTACTGGCGGAATACCTGCCGAAGGTGATCGACGCGCTGTCGCCAAACGGCGAAGTCACGCCGGAAGCCCATAATGACCTGCTCAGTGCGGGTGTTAACTTACTGAAAGGTAAGCTTTTTAGCTGACCTTTTTGTTGGCCCCGGCTTTATGTCCGGGGCTTTTAAAAGAGGAGTTTGCCCGCCGCCTCTGATCCCCCTTTTCCCCGGAGTTTGCTGCTGTTTTTTGAGCGGAATCGCGTTAGCATGAGGTAAATCCATTACCTCTGAAGATCCCATGGCCATAAAACTGATTGCAATTGATATGGATGGCACGCTGCTGCTGCCAGACCACACCATCTCCCCGGCGGTAAAACAGGCCGTTGCGGCGGCACGTGAACGCGGCGTGAACGTCGTTATCTGTACCGGTCGTCCGTTTGCTGGCGTTGAAAGCTATCTGCGCGAGCTGCATATGGATAAGCCCGGCGACTACTGCATCACCTACAACGGCGCGCTGGTGCAGAAAGCCAGCGACGGCAGCACGGTTGCCCAGACGGCGCTGAGCTATGACGACTATCGTTACCTGGAAAATCTGTCCCGCGAAGTCGGCTCGCACTTCCACGCGCTTGATCGCCACACGCTGTATACCGCAAACCGCGATATCAGCTATTACACGGTGCATGAATCCTTTATCGCCAGCATTCCTCTGATGTTCTGCGAAGCGGAAAACATGGATAAAAACGGCGAGTTCCTGAAGGTCATGATGATTGATGAGCCGGCCATCCTCGACAAGGCCATCGCCAAAATTCCTGCTGAAGTTTTTGAACGCTACACGCTGCTGAAAAGCTCGCCTTACTTCCTGGAAATTCTCGATAAGCGCGTCAACAAAGGCACCGGCGTGAAGTCACTGGCCGAGAAGCTGGGCATTAAGCCTGAAGAAGTGATGACCATCGGCGATCAGGAAAACGACATCGCGATGCTGGAATATGCTGGCATGGGCGTGGCGATGGACAACGCTATCGACAAAGTAAAAGCCGTCAGCAACTTTGTCACCAAATCCAACCTGGAGGACGGCGTTGCCTACGCTATCGAGAAGTTTGTGCTGAATTAAGCCCTTCTTCTCTCTCCTGCTGCCCTGGCTCTGCCGGGGTTTTTTTTATCCTTTCATTCAGTAATTGCCTATTATGTGATCCACATTGTAGTACAACGACAATATATTGTACTACATTGAGCGCATTGAAACGGTACCTGGTCTCACATTTGTACTTCAAAAATGCGGTGAAATTCAGCGGGAGCGGTAAAGTAGCGGGTAAGACTTTGTTCACAAGGAACCCGTTATGACCCTCAATAAAACCGACCGCATCATCGTCACGCTGGGGCAGCAAATCGTTAGCGGAAAATACGCGCCGGGTGCAGCGTTGCCGGCAGAAGCCGATTTGTGCGAAGAGTTTGAAACTTCGCGCAACATCATTCGGGAAGTGTTTCGCTCGCTGATGGCGAAACGGCTGATTGAAATGAAGCGCTACCGCGGCGCGTTCGTTCAGCCCCGAAACCAGTGGAACTACCTCGATACCGAGGTGCTGCAATGGGTGCTGGCGAATGATTACGACCCACGCCTGATAGCCGCGATGAGCGAAGTGCGAAATCTGGTTGAACCCGCCATTGCCCGCTGGGCGGCGGAGCGCGCTACCTCGAATGACCTTGCCCGGATAGAAAGCGCCCTGAACGACATGGTGGCGAATAACCAGCACCGCGACGCGTTTAATGAGGCGGATATTCGCTATCACGAAGCGGTGCTGGAGTCTGTGCATAACCCGGTGCTGCAGCAGCTGAGCATTGCTATCAGCTCCCTGCAGCGGGCCGTTTTTGAACGCACCTGGATGGGCGATGAGGCCAATATGCCGAAAACCCTCCAGGAGCATAAAGCGCTGTATGACGCTATCCGTCATCAGGACAGCGCGGCAGCGGAGCAGGCGGCGCTCACCATGATCGCCAGCTCCACCAAACGACTGAAGGACATTACATGACATCTCGCTACATCGCCATTGACTGGGGATCGACCAACCTTCGCGCCTGGCTCTATCAGGACGGAGCGTGCATCGACAGCCGCAAAAGTACTTCAGGCGTGACGCGCCTGGGCGGCAGGTCCCCGGAGGCGGTGTTTAGCGAGGTGGTTGCAGGCTGGCGAGAGACGCCCACGCCGGTGTTGATGGCAGGGATGGTGGGCAGCAACGCGGGCTGGAAAATTGCCCCATATCTGCCGTGCCCTGCTCGTTTTGCCACTTTCAGTGAACAGATGACGGCGGTAGCCGAACAGGCGTGGATCATTCCTGGCCTGTGCGTGCAACGCGATGACAATCAAAATGTGATGCGCGGCGAAGAGACCCAGCTGCTGGGTGCCCGCTCACTGCATCCTGCTCCGCTTTATATTATGCCCGGCACCCACTGCAAATGGGTGCAGACCGATGAACAGGCGGTGCTCGATTTCCGCACCGTATTGACCGGCGAGCTGCACCACCTGCTGCTTCAGCACTCCCTGATTGGCACCGGCCTGCCAGAACAACAGGCCAGCCCCGAGGCGTTCAACGCCGGGCTTGAGCACGGGGTTCACGGCGGCGACCTGCTGCCGCAGCTGTTTGAAGTACGCGCCGCTCACGTGCTGGGCAAGCTACCGCGAGAGCAGGTTAGCGATTTCCTTTCCGGGCTGCTGATTGGCAGCGAAGCCGCAACGATGACGCGCCGCTTCGCCTGTTCAACCGGGCAGCCCGTCACTATTGTCGCCAATCCTGCGCTCAGCGCCCGCTACCAGGCGGCCTTATCCCTGCTCGGCTTTAGCAGCCAGGTAGTGGATGGCGACAGTGCTTTCCAGGCAGGAATAAGGAGTATTGCAAATGCAGTGGCAAACTAAGCTTCCGCTGATCGCGATTTTACGCGGCATCACCCCGCTGGAGGTTCAGGCGCACGTGAGCGCATTGCTGGACGCCGGTTTTGACGCGGTGGAAATTCCCCTCAACTCCCCCCAGTGGCAGCAAAGCATCGCTTCTATGGTCACGGAGTTCGGCGATAAAGCGCTAATCGGGGCGGGTACGGTGCTCAAGACGGAGCAGGTGGATGAGCTGGCGGCGATGGGCAGCAAGCTCATGGTCACGCCGAACACCCAGCCCGAGGTGATACGCCGCGCCGTAGCAAACGGTATGACGGTTTGTGCAGGCTGTGCGACGGCCTCCGAGGCTTTCTCCGCGCTGGATGCGGGCGCTCAGACGCTGAAAATTTTCCCTTCTTCTGCCTTCGGGCCGGACTACATCAAGGCGCTGAAAGCCGTGCTTCCGCCGGAGGTGCCGGTATTTGCCGTCGGCGGCGTCACGCCGGAAAACCTGCATGTCTGGCTGCAGGCTGGCTGTGCCGGCGCCGGGTTGGGCAGTGATTTATACCGCGCCGGGCAGCCGGTAAGCCGCACCAGCGAAAGGGCAAAAGCATTTGTTAAAGCGTATCAAGAGGCCGTGCAATGAAAATTACCAAACTGACGACGTACCGTTTACCGCCGCGCTGGATGTTCCTGAAAATTGAGACTGACGAGGGCGTAGTGGGCTGGGGTGAGCCGGTTATCGAAGGCCGGGCGCGCAGCGTTGAGGCGGCGGTTCATGAGCTAAGTGAATACCTGATTGGCCAGGACCCGGCCCGTATTAACGACCTGTGGCAGGTGATGTATCGCGGTGGATTCTACCGTGGCGGCCCGATTCTGATGAGCGCTATTGCCGGGATCGATCAGGCGTTGTGGGACATTAAAGGTAAGGTGCTCAACGCGCCGGTGTGGCAGCTGATGGGCGGCCTGGTGCGCGATAAAATTAAAGCCTACAGCTGGGTAGGCGGCGACCGCCCGGCGGAAGTGATCGACGGGATTAAATCCTTACGCAAAATTGGTTTTGATACTTTTAAATTAAACGGCTGCGAGGAAATGGGCATTATTGATAATTCCCGCGCCGTTGATGCCGCCGTGAATACCGTGGCACAAATTCGTGAAACCTTCGGCAATGAAATTGAGTTTGGCCTTGATTTCCACGGCCGGGTTAGCGCCCCGATGGCAAAAGTATTAATTAAAGAGCTTGAGCCGTATCGCCCTCTGTTTATTGAAGAGCCGGTTCTGGCTGAACAGGCAGAATATTATCCTCGGCTGGCCGCACAAACCCATATTCCTATTGCGGCCGGGGAACGCATGTTCTCTCGCTTTGAATTTAAACGCGTATTGGAAGCGGGCGGGATTGCCATTCTGCAGCCCGATCTCTCTCACGCAGGCGGTATCACCGAATGCTACAAAATTGCCGGAATGGCAGAAGCTTATGATGTTTCTCTGGCACCGCATTGCCCGCTGGGGCCAATTGCGCTCGCGGCCTGCCTGCACATCGACTTTGTTTCCCGCAATGCGGTATTCCAGGAGCAAAGCATGGGCATTCACTATAACAAAGGCGCCGAGCTGCTCGACTTCGTGAAAAATAAAGATGACTTCAAAATGGACGGCGGTTACTTCCTGCCGTTGATGAAGCCGGGTCTTGGCGTTGAAATTGACGAAGAGCAGGTGATTGCCCGCAGTAAAAATGTCACCGACTGGCGAAATCCTTTATGGCGTCATGCCGACGGTTCAGTGGCCGAATGGTAAATAAATAACGCCTGAAGTCTGCAGTAAAAAATAAAACATTATAAACACCCTCTGTATAACAGGGCATGGTGAGTAGCATCGCCATGCCATATTCTGGAGACGAAATATCATGGATATTTCTGCAACTGCGGTGAAACCTACGCGCCGCCGTTATTTAACGCTGGTGATGATCTTTATTACGGTAGTGATTTGCTACGTTGACCGCGCCAACCTCGCGGTCGCGTCGGCCCATATTCAGGCCGAGTTCGGTATCACCAAAACGGAAATGGGCTATATCTTCTCGGCCTTTGCCTGGCTTTATACCCTGTGCCAGATCCCGGGCGGCTGGTTCCTCGACCGCGTGGGCTCTCGCCTGACCTACTTTATTGCTATTTTCGGCTGGTCCGTCGCCACGCTGTTTCAGGGATTCGCCACCGGGCTTATGTCTCTGATTGGCTTGCGCGCCATCACCGGTATCTTTGAGGCACCGGCGTTCCCGACCAATAACCGCATGGTGACGAGCTGGTTCCCGGAGCAAGAGCGTGCTTCTGCGGTAGGGTTTTACACCTCCGGGCAGTTTGTTGGCCTGGCGTTTTTAACGCCGCTGCTGATCTGGATTCAGGAGCTTTTAAGCTGGCATTGGGTATTTATCGTGACCGGCGGGATCGGCATCATCTGGTCGTTTATCTGGTTCAGGGTTTATCAGCCGCCGCGTAAAAGCAAAGGTATCAACACCGCCGAGCTGGACTACATCCGCGAAGGTGGTGGCCTGGTGGACGGCGATGCACCGGCCGAAAAGAAAGCGCGTAAGCCGCTCAGCGCCGCCGACTGGAAACTGGTGTTCCACCGCAAGCTGGTGGGCGTTTACCTCGGGCAATTTGCCGTCACGTCTACCCTGTGGTTCTTCCTGACATGGTTCCCGAACTACCTGACGCAGGAAAAAGGCATAACAGCGCTGAAGGCCGGATTTATGACCACGGTGCCGTTCCTGGCGGCGTTCTTCGGCGTGTTGCTCTCGGGCTGGGTAGCCGATCGCCTGGTTCGCAAAGGTTACTCGCTGGGCATCGCACGTAAAGCGCCCATCATCTGCGGGCTGCTGATTTCTACCTGCATTATGGGCGCCAACTACACCAACGATCCGGTGTGGATCATGACGCTGATGGCGATAGCCTTCTTCGGCAACGGCTTTGCGTCCATCACCTGGTCGCTGGTGTCTTCCCTGGCGCCGATGCGCCTGATTGGCCTGACGGGTGGCGTGTTTAACTTTGTCGGCGGCCTTGGCGGGATCACCGTGCCGCTGGTGATTGGCTATCTCGCGCAAAGCTACGGCTTCGCTCCGGCGCTGGTGTATATCTCCGTGGTTGCGCTGCTGGGTGCGCTTTCTTACATCCTGCTGGTAGGGAAAGTGGAAAGGGTCGGTTGATTAGAGAAAAGGGAGCGCCGGATGCGCTCCCTTCCGTTATTTCACTGCCGGTAACTGATTAGTGACGCAGTGAATGCCCCCGCCTCCGGCGGCAATCGCGTCGATGTTCAGCTGCACGACCTCCCGGCCAGGGTAAAGCGTCGACAGCAGGCGAAACGCCGCCTCATCCGTTTCTTCATCGCCAAACTCCGGGGCGATAATTGCGCCGTTGATCACGAAGTAGTTGATGTACCCGGCGGCAAAATCCGGGTTCTCTTCGCTGAAGCGGCTTTCACGCGGCTCCTGCGGCGGCGTGACGCTGTGAACCTGTAGCCTGCGGCCACCGGCGTCGGTTGCCTGCCTGAGGATCTCCAGATGTGCCTGGGTCACCTTGTGGTCCCAGGAATCCGGGTCGGGATCCAGGTTGGCGATCACCACGCCTGGCTCAACAAAACGGGCGTAAAAATCGACGTGGGCGTCGGTGATATCTTTCCCTTTAATCCCCGGCAGCCAGATGATTTTTCTCAGGCCGAGCTGCGTTTTCAGCTCCTGTTCGACCCGATCGCGGCTCCAGCCCGGATTGCGGTTGCCGTTGACCCAGCTGCTTTCGGTCATGATGCCGGTCCCGTGTCCGTCCACCTCAATCCCGCCGCCTTCGCCCACCAGGGCGCTGGGGATAAACGGCGTCGCGCCGTATTTTTCTGCCATGAACGCCGCCAGCAAAGTGTCCTTGCTGTGCCGCTGTTTATTGCCCCAGCCGTTGAAGTTGAAGCCCACCGCGCCTAGCTTTCCTTCTGGCGAAGTGACAAAGCACGCGCCGGTATCCCGCATCCAGATGTCGTCCAGCCCGGTCACCACGTAGGTCACGTTGTGGCTGCCGCATTTTTCCTCCGCCAGCTCGCGTTCGTGTTCGCGGCAAAAAACTGTCAGCGGCTGGTAACCGGCGATAGCGTGCGCGATGCGGCCCAGGGCATCCTGCACGCCGGGGGTAAAATCTTTCCAGATGGCTCGCTGAGCGCCAAACGCGATAAACGCCCGCTGCTGCTGTTCCCCTTCGTCCGGCATGCGCCAGCAAGCGTTCGCGGCCGCGAGGGCGGATAACGGCAGCCCCAGAGAGCCCGCCATGCCCATCCCGGCCAGCACGGAGGCACATTTAATAAATTCACGACGTGTTGACATACCGGACTCCCGTATAGCTGTTTTAACGTAAGAAATTCTGCTCAGTGTGGCAGGTAGATATTTCACCACTGGCTGATTTCGGCTTCCAACGATATATTTAGCGGACATCTGATTAGTCTGGCTTATCGAAATGTTAAAACACTGGCCACCGTTAAATGCCCTGCGCGGGTTTGAAGCCGCCGCTCGCCTGGGAAGCTTTCACCAGGCTGCGTCTGAATTGCATCTCACCCAGTCGGCCATCAGCCAGCAGGTCCGCAGCCTGGAGGCTTATCTGGAACAGCCGCTGTTCTTTCGCAGCGGGCGCAGCGTCAGCCTGACGGACGCCGGGCAGGATCTCTACAGCACCGCGCAGGTTATGCTGCAGCAGCTGGCCGTGGGCATCCGCCGCCTCGATCAGTACCGCAAGCCGAACCAGCTTATCGTGAACGCTACGCCAGCCTTCGCCAGGCACTGGCTGCTGCCCAATCTGGCGGACTTTAACCGCCAGCACCCGGAAACGGATTTGTGGCTGTTTACCAGCTTTGACCCGCCGGATATGGCCGGCGAAACTATCGACGTGGCTATCCGGGACGACGTCAGCCAGCAGGCGGAATGTATTTTCGAGGTGTTGTACAAGGATAGACTTTATCCGGCCTGTCACCCCAATGTGCTGAAGGTGCCGGAAGAGCTGCGGACAACGCTTCACGGCGAGCGTGAGATGAGCTGGGAGCACTGGAGCGTGGCCGGAGGTGCGGACGTCGGCCAGCAAAGTCAGGGGCTGAACTTCTCTGACCCAGGATTGTTGCTGGATGCGGCCGCAGACGGGCTGGGTATCGCGCTTGTTAGCCAGCTGCTGGCGGAAAGAAAAAGGGCAAACGAGCAGCTCATCCCGCTGGTGGAGCAAACCGTGCGCGGCGCAGACTGGGCGTGGCTTATCCATCGTGACAGCGAAAATGACCCGCTAACCCGCCAGTTTTGCACGTGGCTGCGGGGCAAAGTGGAAAGGCCGGACTAATTCTTTTACCCTGAAGCGTACTCAGCGCTTCAGGGCAAAACCGTGATAAAACAACTCACCTTCGCACCGCGTCATCATCAGCTTACCAACGTTAACACCTGGACGCCGGACAGCCAGTGGCTGGCCTTCGACGTGCGGCCATCGGGCGCTTCTTTCACCGGCGCAACCATCGAGCGAGTCAATATCCTGAACGGCGATGTCGAAGTGGTCTATCGCGCGCCTGAAGGGGCCCACGTTGGCGTGGTGACCGTGAATCCGCAGCAGCCGGATCGTTACGTCTTTATCCACGGCCCGGAAAACCCGGATGCCGACTGGCATTATGACTTCCATCACCGCCGTGGCGTGGTTGTGAACAAGGGCGAGGCCAGCAATCTTGATGCGATGGACATTACCTCGCCTTATACCCCTGGCGCGTTGCGCGGCGGCAGCCACGTTCACGTCTGGAGCCCGGACGGCAGCCGCCTGAGCTTTACCTACAACGACCACGTGATGCACGAGCTTGATGAGCGTTTAGATCTGCGCAACATCGGCATTGCATTGCCTTTTGGGCCCGTCACGCCACCCAGGCAGCACCCGCGTGAATATGACGGCAGCCATTATTGCGTGCTGGTGAGTCGCACAACGCCGCAGCCGCAGCCCGGCAGCGATGAGATTAACCGCGCCTACGAAGAAGGCTGGGTCGGTGAGCATGGTTATCGCAAGCCAGACGGCAGCCTCCAGCGCTGGGCGCTGGCGTTTATCGGCGATACGCTTTCAACAAGCGGCGAGAAGGTGCCTGAGCTGTTTATCGTGGATTTGCCTGACGAAGCGCAGGCTTATCAGCTCGCCGGAAGCGAACCGCTGTGCGGCACTGAAACCACGCTGCCAGCCCCGCCAAAAGGCGTGATGCAGCGCAGGCTGACCTTTACCCACGAGCGCCGCTATCCGGGCCTGGTGAATCAGCCTCGTCATTGGGTGCGCAGCAGCCCGGACGGCAGCCAGCTTGCCTTCCTGATGCGGGATGACAGCGGCGTGGTACAGCTCTGGACGCTTTCCCCGAACGGCGGCGAGCCACGGCAGGTCAGCCACGGAGAACACGGCGTGCAGTCGGCCTTTAACTGGCATCCTTCAGGGAAGGTTCTGGGGTTTGTGCAGCAGGGACGCGTGGTACTGTGTGACGCGCAAAGCGGAGCGATTACGACATTAGGTGCAGCGGAAGGGGAAGCGCCTTCCGGCGATGCTATCGTCTTTTCTCCGGACGGCAAACAGGTCGCCTGGATGCAGGAGATCGACGGTTTCCGCCAGCTATGGAGCGCGGAAACCGGGCTTTAAGCCGCTTAATGAGGAAGTTCTGCCGGTGGGATAACGGAATTAGTGGCCAGATTCTGTTTCTCGCTGGCTTCAACACGCGATCTCACCGAGTTATCCTTCCGGAACATATCCCACGGCAACAGCACCGTATCCAGCACGGCGGTAAACGGCAGATCCAGCGCAACCAGGGGCTTGATGGCCCAGCTTGTTTCGTCGTCGCCAAGCGTTGCCGCGCTTGCACGGGTGCCCGGATAGACACCTTCTTTGCCCCCGCTGTGCGACATCATACTGGAGCAGCCTGTGAGTAAGAACAGCCCGCTGCTAAGCACCAGAGTTGAAAACCAGTTTCTCATTATCATTTTGCTGTCATCTTCAATGGCTGGCGGAGTACCAGCACCTGCGGAGTTATAACACCCGCCAGTGGTTTAAAAATGCCCGTCGTTCCGCTCTGCGGCGGCTATCGCATATTTTTAACCTTTTATGCTGTTTGCCAGTCTATGTAAGGAAATCGCCAGACGCAAAAAATTTGCCGTAAGACGCCTTGAAAAATTTTAAGCGGGCCACATTTTAGTAGGGTAACCAAAACGAGTACGCCGATTGGGTGCTCAGGTTCATGGCCTGTCCAAAGGGAAGGCTTTTACATCTTACTCGCTGATTTCAGGAGCTATTTGATATGCGTAACTTCGATCTTTCTCCGCTCTACCGTTCCGCCATCGGTTTTGACCGCCTGTTTAACCTGCTGGAAAGCAACCAGAGCCAAAGCAACGGCGGCTACCCTCCGTACAACGTTGAATTAGTGGATGAAAACCACTATCGCATTGCTATTGCCGTCGCCGGTTTCGCCGAAAGCGAACTGGATATCACCGCCCAGGACAATCTGCTGATTGTTAAAGGCGCGCACGCAGACGAGCAGCAAGAGCGTACCTATCTCTATCAGGGTATTGCTGAGCGTAACTTCGAACGCAAATTCCAGCTTGCAGAAAACATCCACGTACGTGGTGCAAGCCTGGTTAACGGCCTGCTGTACATCGAGCTGGAGCGTGAAATTCCAGAATCGATGAAGCCTCGCCGCATCGAAATTAACTAATTTTATCGGGTCGCACATCGCGGCCCGTCATCAGCTGGCTTGCCGTCAGGGAGCCAATCATGCCCGTTCGCATGCGGGCAGGGTAATTTCTTGCTTCAAAGAAGGAGAAAACACTATGCGTAACTACGATTTATCCCCACTGCTGCGTCAATGGATCGGTTTTGACAAGTTAGCGAACGCGCTCCAGTCTAGCAGCGAAAGCCAGAGCTTCCCGCCGTATAACATCGAAAAGAGCGACGATAACCATTATCGCATCACATTGGCGCTGGCCGGTTTCCGCCAGGAAGATCTCGATATCGAGCTGGAAGGCACCCGCCTGAGCGTGAAGGGCACCCCGGTTAAACCGGAAAAAGAGGTCAACTGGCTGCATCAGGGCCTGGTGACTCAGCCGTTTAGCCTGAGCTTCACCCTGGCCGAGCATATGCAGGTTTCAGGGGCAACGTTCACCAACGGCCTGCTGCATATTGACCTGGTACGCGAAATCCCAGAAGAAATTGCTCCGCAGCGGATCGCCATTAGCGAACGCCCCGCGCTTAATAGCTAATTAAGATTCTTTTATTAAGTATTAAGGCCCCTGAAAATGGGGCCTTAATATTGATGACAAGCAGCCGAAAAACGTGGTTTTCGGCTGTTTGGGGCAAACCAGAGAAAAGTATTCATTGTTTTTATTCGATCGGTGTTCAGCCTTTCAACGTACAGTGAATTTTGCCAGCAAACCTGAGGCCCCTGAAATGGGGCCTTTTTTGTGCTCCCCACCCCATTAACCTGCCCGAAGCTCTGCCAGAATCCCTGGTAACAATAATGTTATTCACAGGGATTATAGTATGAGTGGAATAGCGTTAACCGTCAGCATGCTGGCGTTGGTCGCCGTAGTGGGCCTGTGGATCGGCAATATCAAGATCCGTGGCGTAGGGTTCGGTATCGGAGGCGTGCTGTTTGGCGGGATTATTGTCGGCCACTTTGTTAATCAGGCCGGGATTGGCCTGAACGGTGACATGCTGCACTTTATTCAGGAATTTGGGCTGATCCTGTTTGTCTATACCATCGGTATTCAGGTTGGGCCCGGCTTCTTCTCTTCGCTCCGCGTCTCCGGCCTGCGGCTTAACCTGTTCGCTATTCTGATCGTCGTGCTGGGTGCGCTGGTCACCGCCGTGGTCTATAAGCTGTTTGATGTTCCGCTGCCGGTGGTGCTGGGGATCTTCTCCGGTGCGGTCACCAATACCCCCGCGCTGGGGGCGGGGCAGCAGATCCTCACCGATCTCGGTACGCCAGCACAATTGGTTGACCACATGGGGATGAGCTACGCGATGGCGTACCCGTTTGGGATTTGCGGCATCCTGATGACCATGTGGCTGCTGCGCATAGCATTTCGCGTTAGCGTCGACAAAGAAGCGCAGCAGTTTGAAGCCAGCAGCGGGCAAAATCACGCTCAGTTGCAGACCATCAATATCTGCGTTGCCAACCCCAACCTGAACGGCCTGGCAATTCAGGACATCCCTATTCTTAACAGTGACGAGATAATCTGTTCCCGTCTCAAGCGTGGTGAATTGCTGATGGTGCCTTCGCCAGGCGCCCTGGTTCAGACCGGCGACCTGCTGCACCTGGTCGGGGCGGAAAAGGATCTGCACAAAGCGCTGCTGGTGATCGGCACCGAGGTGGAGACTTCGCTTTCAACGCGAGGCACGGATCTGCGGGTTGAACGCGTGGTGGTGACGAACGAGAAGGTTTTAGGCAAGAAGATCCGCGATCTGCATCTAAAACAAAAATACGACGTCGTCATTTCACGACTTAACCGCGCGGGCGTGGAGCTGGTGGCCAGCAGCAATGCCAGCCTGCAGTTTGGCGACATCCTCAACCTCGTGGGCCGCCCTCAATCGATAGATGCGGTGGCCGCAGAAGTCGGTAACGCGCAGCACAAGCTGCAGCAGGTACAAATGCTGCCGGTCTTTATCGGCATCGGGCTTGGCGTACTGCTGGGCTCCATTCCGCTGTTTATCCCCGGTTTCCCGGCCGCGTTGCGCCTTGGGCTGGCTGGCGGACCGCTGATTATGGCGCTGATCCTTGGGCGCATTGGTAGCATCGGCAAGCTGTACTGGTTTATGCCGCCGAGCGCAAACCTGGCGCTGCGTGAGCTGGGCATCGTGCTGTTTCTGGCGGTGGTCGGGCTTAAGTCCGGCGGGGATTTTATCGACACGCTGCTGGCGGGCGACGGCGTAAGCTGGATTGGCTACGGCATTCTGATCACGGCTATTCCGCTGATTACCGTCGGCCTGCTTGCTCGCCTGCTGGCGAAGATGAACTACCTGACGCTGTGCGGCATGCTGGCGGGCTCGATGACCGACCCGCCTGCGCTGGCCTTTGCCAACGGTCTGCATGCATCCAGCGGTGCGGCCGCGCTTTCTTATGCCACGGTTTACCCGCTGGTGATGTTCCTGCGCATTATTACTCCCCAACTGCTGGTGCTGCTGTTTTGGGGTCTATAGCTCACCGCCGCCCGGCTGCTCGGGCGGCACCCTCGTATGATCCCTGCGTAGGTGATAATCCACCTGGTATTCGCTGGCATTTCTGAACATCACCGAATAGTTAAGAAACTCGCCTTTATCGCTGTAGGAGAGCGACGTGATGCGCAGAATAGGCGTCGCCTCCGCGATGTTCAGCAGCCTGGCCGTTTTGGCGTCGGCGAGAACCGGCGTCAGCGTTTCATAGTTGCCGCTAATGATTATCTGGCATTCGTCTTCGATATAGCTGAATTTTGACCCTTCAAGGTGGGCCAGCGACAGGTTACGGAAGAGCTTTACCGGCATGTAGCTGTCTTCCACCATCAGCGGCTTACCGCCGACGGCGCGCACGCGGCGGGAGTAGTAAATTTTCTCGTCTATTTTAATGCGCAGCAGGCTGGCAATCGCCGGTGGCGCAGGCATCACGTTAAACTCCAGCACCTCGCTCAGCACCTCTTTTCCCTGGCTGTGCATCACTTCCACAAACCCCGTCAGATTGGTGGTTTCGTGGTGAACATCTTTTTTAGTGACCCATGTGCCGCTGCCCTGGCGACGTGTAACCAGCCCCCAGCCGATAAGCAGCGCCACCGCTTTGCGGATGGTCATTCTCGAAACGCCAAACTCCTCGGCGAGTTTTTTCTCACCGGGCAGCGGGCTGCCGATGGTGTAGTCGGCGGAGTTAAGCCGCAGCCGCAGTCGGTCGGCAATGGATTTGTAGATCATCTCTGGACATCTCCAGGCTTTATCTCGCCGTTGCATTTCGATCAATTGTCTAGTTTCAAGACTAAAAGTAGACAACTTTGACCAAATAAAAACCATGAATACGATCACGAATCGCTGCGCCTGACGCGGCGGGCGTGCGCCGAGGCTCATATCCTCAGTTTCAGGCCAGATTAAAAAAATAAGGCCGCCTCTTACTTTATGAAGTTGTTACATGAGGATTTAAAAATGCTCAGTCAAATACAACGCTTTGGTGGTGCAATGTTTACCCCGGTTTTGCTTTTCCCCTTTGCCGGGATCGTGGTCGGGCTCGCCATCATGCTGCGCAACCCGCTGTTTGTTGGGGAGGCGCTCACCGCACCTGACACCCTTTTTGCTCAAATTGTTCATATCATCGAAGAAGGCGGCTGGACGGTGTTCCGTAATATGCCGCTGATTTTCGCCGTCGGTTTGCCTATTGGCCTGGCGAAACAGGCCCAGGCGCGAGCTTGCCTGGCGGTGCTGGTCAGTTTCCTGACCTGGAACTATTTCATCAACGCGATGGGGATGACGTGGGGGCATTACTTCGGCGTCGACTTTAGCCTCGAACCTACCGCAGGCAGCGGCCTGACGATGATGGCCGGCATTAAAACGCTGGATACCAGTATCATCGGGGCAATTGTTATCTCAGGCATCGTCACCGCCATTCACAACCGCTATTTTGACAAGCCGCTGCCGGTGTTCCTGGGGATATTCCAGGGCAGCTCGTTCGTGGTTATTGTGGCTTTCCTTGTGATGATCCCCTGCGCCTGGCTGACGCTGCTCGGCTGGCCAAAAGTGCAGCTCGGCATCGAATCGCTGCAGGCATTTTTACGCGGTGCCGGGGCGCTTGGCGTCTGGGTATACACCTTCCTTGAGCGCATCCTGATCCCCACCGGGTTGCACCACTTTGTCTACGGTCCGTTCATCTTCGGCCCGGCGGCGGTTGAAGGCGGCATTCAGGTGTACTGGGCACAGCATCTGCAGGAGTTCAGCCAGAGCACCGCTTCGCTGAAATCCCTGTTCCCGGAAGGCGGCTTTGCCCTGCACGGCAACTCGAAGGTGTTTGGCTCGGTGGGCATCGCGCTGGCGCTTTACTACACCGCTTCACCGCAGAACCGCGTGAAGGTTGCCGGGCTGCTAATCCCCGCGACGCTAACCGCCATGCTGGTCGGCATTACCGAACCGCTGGAATTCACCTTCCTGTTTATCTCCCCGCTGCTGTTCGCTGTGCATGCCTTCCTGGCGGCCTCGATGGCAACGGTGATGTACATGGCGGGCGTGGTAGGCAACATGGGCGGCGGCCTGCTTGACCAGTTCCTGCCGCAAAACTGGATCCCCATGTTCCATAACCACGCGTCGATGGTCTTTACCCAGATAGGCATCGGCATCGCCTTTACCGGCGTCTACTTCGTGGTTTTCCGCGCCTTAATCCTGCGCTTCAACCTGAAAACGCCGGGCCGGGAAGACAGCGAAATCAAACTCTACAGCAAGGCTGATTACCAGGCCGCTCGCCAGCAAACCAGTGCGGCGGTGAGCCAGGACGCAAAACACGGCCAGGCCTATGGCATCCTGCAGGCGCTTGGCGGCGCGGCGAACATCGGCAGCCTCAATAACTGCGCTACTCGCCTGCGTATCACGCTCGCCGATATGGCGCTGACCGAAGCCGACGAAGTGTTTAAAGCCCTTGGCGCCCACGGCGTGGTGCGCAGCGGCAACGGCATTCAGGTGATTGTCGGGCTGCATGTCCCGCAAATTCGCGACCAGATTGAAACCCTTATTAAGCAGCAAGTCTCAGACGAAAATCCATCCATGACGGAGGCAGTATCATGAAAAAATTCTCGGTAGTTGTAGCAGGCGGCGGCAGTACTTTTACCCCAGGCATCGTGCTGATGCTGTTGGCTAACCAGAACCGCTTCCCGCTGCGTGCGCTGAAGTTTTACGATAACGACGGGTCGCGTCAGGAGACCATCGCCGAGGCTTGCAAAATCATCCTGAAAGAGCAGGCGCCGGATATCGATTTCAGCTATACCACCGACCCGCAGGAAGCGTTCAGCGACGTGGATTTTGTGATGGCGCATATTCGCGTGGGCAAATATCCAATGCGCGAAAAAGACGAGAAAATTCCGCTGCGCCACGGCGTGCTCGGGCAGGAAACCTGTGGCCCGGGCGGGATAGCCTACGGCATGCGCTCAATCGGCGGCGTGCTGGAGCTGGTGGATTACATGGAAAAATATTCGCCAAACGCCTGGATGCTCAACTACTCCAACCCGGCGGCTATCGTGGCGGAAGCGACCCGTCGCCTGCGCCCGAATTCAAAAATCCTCAATATCTGCGATATGCCGATCGGCATTGAAAGCCGCATGGCGCAGATTGTGGGCCTGAAGGACCGCAAAGAGATGAAGGTGCGTTACTACGGGCTGAATCACTTTGGCTGGTGGACCCACGTTGAAGATAAAGACGGCAACGATTTGATGCCGAAAATTCGCGAACATGTCGCTAAACATGGTTACGTGCCGCCAACGGACGAGCACGGTACAGAAGCCAGCTGGAACGACACCTTTGCCAAAGCGAAGGATGTCTGGGCGCTCGACCCTGATACGCTGCCGAACACCTACCTGAAATACTATCTCTATCCTGACTACGTGGTGCAGCACTCCAACCCGCAGCGTACCAGGGCGAATGAGGTGATGGATCACCGTGAGAAACACGTATTTGGCTCCTGCAACGCCATTATCAGCGCGGGGAAATCCTCCGCAGGCGAGCTGGAAATTGATGAACACGCCTCCTACATCGTTGACCTTGCGACGGCGATTGCTTTTAACACCCAGGAGCGAATGCTGCTGATTGTGCCGAACAACGGGGCCATCAATAACTTCGACCCGGAAGCGATGGTTGAAATTCCTTGCCTGGTCGGCAAAGACGGGCCGGAACCGCTGGTGGTGGGAAACATCCCTCAGTTCCAGAAAGGATTGATGAGCCAGCAGGTTGCGGTGGAAAAACTGGTGGTGGATGCCTGGGAGCACCGCTCTTACCAGAAACTGTGGCAGGCGATCACCCTGTCGAAAACCGTGCCGAGCGCGTCCGTCGCCAAAGCTATCCTGGACGACCTGGTTGAGGCGAACAAAGAGTACTGGCCTGAACTGAAATAAGTTTTCTAGAGTGATTACGAAGCGCGGCGGAGACGTCGCGCTTTTTTTATGGCGATGCTTTCCAGATAACGCTCTCCAGTCTGGACATTTTTTATGCAAACTTATAAAGTGGTAAGGGTTATTAAGGTTAGGTTGGTTAGAAAGGTTATTTTGGAGGGGCTATGATATCCAGACAAATCGGGCGCATTGAGAAGAAAAAAGACCGGGTGCTGTTTGACAGCGAGAGCGTAAAACTCACGCTAGCAAAAGGTGTTCGCGAGCAAAACAGCAAGCGCGAAGCAGGGCTGACCCTGCAGCTTGCGCTGCGCGGCGGCGTTTCCGGGCTGGAAGGACTGCATACCCAACTCACTCACCTGCTGCAGGCGACCGAAGAGCTACAAGCGCAGCAGCAGGGGCTGGAACTTAATGACGGCTATGAAAAGCTGGTGGAACTCTACGGCGAGAAGCTTTTCGGTGAGGGAGCCCTTGTCGCCCATGAACCATCAGCAAGCTACAGTGCGAACCCGGCAAGACATTACCCTAAGCAAAGCGGTTCGCCCTCACTGGCTCAACAGCGCGGGGTTATCAACCAGGCGCGACTGGTGCAGGCCAGGGAGCGATTAACGGACGAAGGCTGGCTGACCACGCATGAAATCGCCATGCTGGGCGGTTACTCGACAAAGAATGTCTCGGCTCAGCCAACGCGCTGGAAGGCGGCCGGAAAAATTTTCTCAGTGATTAAACACGGCATTGGGAACGTCTATCCGCGCTATGGCCTTGATGAAAACTACCGTCCTCTGCCGGTGATGAAAGCGATTCTGGACACCTTCGCTGAGCACAAAACGGCCTGGGGGCTGGCCGAATGGTTTGCTACCTCTAACGGCCTGCTTGCAGGAAAAACGCCTGCCGAAATGGTGTCCACTTATCCGGCGAACGTGCTCCAGGCTGCTGAATATGAGGTCAGGAGGCTGCAGGATGGCGCCGAGTGATGAGGCCAAAACGAGAGCCCCTTTTGGTGAGCCTGTGCTGCTTGCCCCTGAACTCCCTGAGCCGGGGGACGCGATCCCGATTTTTAAAGAAACTTTACCGGCGGGAAAGATCCTTTATCGCTGTCATGCTATGACCTGGCCTGGAAACAGTTTTAATCCTGGGCGCGAGCTAACCGGCAACGATTACGGTGCGAGATTCAGCCCCTTTAAAGATTCGCAGGGGCGGCTGGTTCCGAGCCTGTATGCGGCAGACAGCATGGCAGGGGCGCTGGCAGAAACGCTTTTTCACGACCTGATTGGCGGCGAGCGGCGGGGGTTTTTATCCATCAGGCCGTGGCGGCACTGGGGAATGAGTCAACTGGTGCTTAAGCGAGACCTGACGCTGGTGACGCTTAAAACGGCAGACCTCTACCGGATGCGGTTATCAAAGCAGTTATTTCTTTTAAGCGATCGTCTGGTGTACCCGCAAACGCAGCGCTGGGCGTGCGCGATTCATTATCAAAATCCCACGATTGACGGCATGGTCTGGAAGTCCCGACAGCATGATGACAGCAGTGCTTTCCTTTTTTACGGTGACAGAGCTGGTCCTGAGGATTTGGCGTTTCAGCGTGAAGCCTGCGGGATATTTTCAGCGCCAGAAGTGGTTGAAGAGATTGTGAAGATGGCGGACAGGCTTGGCATTGTGCTCAGCGACGAGTAGTCCGCTTTGGCAATCCTTCACACTCGGCATCACCATTCATTTTTTATTGCAATCCTCACTCCCCGCAAACGGTAAAAGCATGCTAAATATTAGTTTTCCTTCGCTAAGTAACGTGCCGCCGATGTTAAAGCCGACTCTTATTCTGGTTGCCCTCTCTTTCTGTGCCAGCGCGTTTGCTGCGCAACAGGAAGCCCTGCCGCCCACCTGGACCAGTCAGCTTGGGGTGGGGATGAACGTTGACTGGGCGGTAACGGAGCGAGGCATTCGTGAGTTCGATCCTCTGGCGGTGCGTGATTTCCAGCAGCGCGGGTTTGGCCACGTCCGCATTCGTGTTGCGGGGTCGATAACGCATCAAAAGCTGGTGCATCTGCGGCGCATTGTGGACGCCTGCGAGCAGTACCATATCGTGCCGGTGATAAGCTACCGGGCGGCGGAACTGAAAGCCAAGCCGACCTCGGACAACGCAGAGGATATCGTCGAGTGGTGGACGACCGTGGCGCGGTTCTTTGCTAAAAACGATAATTCGCTGGTGTTCGATATTATCGGGCAGCCGGAGGAAAAACTCAGCGCCAATCCTCAGCTGCTGAACCAAATTTACGACAAAACCGTGAAGGCGATTCATAAAATCAGTCCGCAGCGGCACATCTTTGTCGCACCCCGCAACCACGCCTCTCCGGAAGCGCTGAGTACGCTTAAAATACCTGAATCCCGCCACGGATTGGTCATGGCTGACTGGCATCTGATGCCGGGCGGCCCGAAAAACTGGAATGGCAAAACCTGGAACGGAAAAAACCAGTGGACCACCGGCACGGATGCTGAAAAAGCCGCGATTCATGCCCGCATTGAAACGGCCGTGCGCTGGCAGCAGAAAACCGGCCATCTTTCCTGGGTGGGTAACTGGTCGCCAGGCAGCAAATTACCGCTCGATCAGCAGGTAGCGATGGCGACGTTTGTCGCCTGTGAGCTGCAAAAAGCGCAGATCCCGTATGCGATCAACGGCGATGAAAAATTCTATGATGGGGAAGAGGGTGCCTGGCGCACGGATATGGTGCCGGTGCTGGACGCCATTCTTAAGCCTCAGTGCCAGTAATTGTCGCTCATGGTGAATTATCTGTTGCTGCCTTTCGGCTAATTATGTATTTTTATGCATATTAACTGCATAAAAACATCATATATCCAGGGGCTTCTATGTTCACTAAAGCGATGAAATCAGTAGTGGTTGGCGGGTGTTTACTCGCGGCGTTGTTCAGCTCTGCACAGGCGCTGGCGCAAACCTACGTTGTGGGTTCCGGCGGCACCTACCGTCCGTTTGAATACGAAAATAGCCAGAAGCAGCTGGAAGGTTTTGATATCGATATCATCAAAGCCGTCGCGAAGGCGGAAGGCTTTGATATCAAGCTGGTTAACACCCCGTGGGAAGGCATTTTCGCCACGCTGAACTCCGGCGACCGCGACATCATCATTTCCGGCATCACCATCACCGACAAGCGTAAAGCGATGGTCGATTTCTCCACCCCGTACTTCCCGGCCGAGCAGTCCATCGTGGTACCGACCGACTCTAAAGTAGACTCCGTTACCGCCCTGAAAGGCAAAAAAGTGGGCGTGGTTAACTCCAGCACCGGCGACATCGTTGTTTCCGACGTCCTGGGTAAAAACAGCACTGATATCAAACGTTTCGATAACACCCCGCTGATGCTGCAGGAGCTGACCGAAGACGGCATCGACGCCGCAGTTGGCGACGTCGGCGTGGTGAAGTACTACATCAAATCCCACCCGGAGAAACCGCTGAAGCTGGTTCCGGACAGCAAGTTTGAACGCCAATACTTCGGCATTGCGGTGGCTAAAGGCAACGCCGAGCTGAAGGGTAAAATCGACGCTGGCCTGAAGAAAATCATCGCCGACGGCACCTACGCTAAAATTTACGCCACCTGGTTTGACAACAACGTTCCAACCCTCCCGGCAGAGTAATTTTCAATCGGGGCCGCTCCGGCCCCAACAAGGACAGGTATGACCGGATTTCGCTGGGAGATAATCTCAGAATACGCGCCGTTATTTATGCAGGGCGCGCTGATGACCATCAAGTGCACCATTATCTGCGTGATTTTAGGCACAACGTGGGGGCTGCTGCTGGGGCTGGGCCGTATGGCTCACGCCGACGACGGCCCGTGGAAACACGTGCTGCGTTATGCAGTGCAGTGGCCGGTACGCGTTTACGTCAGCGCGTTTCGCGGCACGCCTTTGTTCGTGCAGATCATGGTGGTTCACTTTGCGCTGGTGCCGCTGTTTATTAACCCGCGCGACGGGGTAATGATCACCAGCGGGATGATGTCCGTGGACTTTGCCCGCGAGCTACGTTCCGAGTACGGCGCATTTCTCTCCTGCGTGGTGGCGATCACCCTGAACGCCGGGGCCTATGTGTCCGAGATTTTCCGCGCCGGTATTCAGTCCATCGATAAAGGGCAGATGGAAGCTTCACGCGCCCTCGGCATGGGCTGGGGCAAAACGATGCGCAAGGTTATTCTGCCGCAGGCTTTCCGCCGCATCCTGCCGCCGCTGGGCAACAACGCGATTGCTATTGTGAAAGACTCGTCGCTGGCTTCCGCCATCGGCCTTGCCGACCTGGCCTACGCGGCGCGTACCGTTTCCGGCGCTTACGCGACCTACTGGGAACCGTACCTGACCATCTCCGTGGTGTACTGGGTTCTGACGTTCCTGCTATCGCTGCTGGTGCAACATATGGAAAAGAGGCTTGGCAAAAGTGATTCACGTTAAGGACTTACAGAAACAATTTGGCAAAACTCACGTGCTGCGCGGCATCTCCTGCGATATCGCGCCGCAGGAAGTAGTTTGCGTGATTGGCCCTTCGGGCTCCGGCAAAAGTACGTTTCTGCGCTGCCTGAACGCGCTGGAAAAACCGGACGGCGGCGAAGTGGTGGTGAATGGTTTCGCGGTACATGACCCAAAAACTAACCTCAACACGCTGCGTGAAGGCGTGGGCATGGTGTTCCAGCGCTTTAACCTGTTCCCGCACATGACGGTGCTGGAAAACCTGATTATGGCGCCGATGTCGCTGAAAGGGCTGTCAAAAGCGGAAGCGGTGAATCGCGCCGAGAAGCTGCTGCAAAAGGTGGGGCTGTTGGACAAAATCGACGCCTGGCCTTCAAGCCTGTCCGGCGGCCAGCAGCAGCGTGTGGCGATTGCCCGAGCGCTGGCGATGGAACCGTCGATTATCCTGTTCGATGAGCCAACCTCTGCGCTGGATCCTGAGCTGGTCGGCGAAGTGCTGGCGGTCATGAAACAGCTGGCGCAGGAAGGGATGACGATGATCATCGTGACCCATGAAATGGGCTTTGCCCGCGAAGTGGCGGACCGGGTTATCTTTATCGACCAGGGCGTCATTCAGGAGCAGGGCGTACCAGCGCAGCTCTTTAGCGCGCCGCAAAACCCGCGAACTCAGGCCTTCCTCAGCAAGGTGCTGTAAAAAAGGGCGCTTAAGCGCCCTCTCTCTTCTATGCAAACTGGCGGATGTGCCTGTCGATAAGCGCCAGCAGCTTCTGGTTATCCACGGTTTGCAGCAGCGTGACCGGCTTGCCCTGCGGGGCGTCAACGTTCACCGCCAGCCGCAAATGTTCCGGGCCATAACGCAGCGTTCTGCCCCGGCTCAGCCCGTTCAGGGACACGTCCACATAATCCTCCGTCCAGCTCACAAGTTCTGGCTCAAGCAGCCAGGCGACGGTCAGCACATCGTGGATCCAGCAGCCCGGTAGCTGGCGAGTCTGCATGGAAAAATCCATCCACGGACGAATGGTTTCGACGAGAAAACGGCTCAGGCGGTTATCGCAGGTGGCCAGCGCATCCAAATCCTCGTGCGTCATCATGGTTTGGGTAGTGACATCCATCGGCACCAGAACGATGTTTGCGCCGCTGGTTAGCACGGCGTGCGCGGCCTCCGGGTCAACGCCAAAATTGGTGTCCTTCAGGTAGCCGTCAACGTTAAACACGCCGCCCATAATCACTATCTCTTTCACCGCGTTCGCCATCTGCGGATACAGCTGCAAAGCCAGCGCCACGTTGGTTAACGGCCCAATGGCAATCAGCGAAATCTCACCCGGATTCGCGCAGATAAGCTCGCCCATCTTATGCACCGCCAGCGGGGCCACTTCGGCCAGCATTTGCGGGGCAATCACGTCCTTCCAGAGATGGCGCAGGCCCACTTTATCGACCTTATGATCCAGGTGTTCACGCCACGGCGCCGACGGCTCAATCAGCGCGCGCGAGGCGCCCCTGGCAACCTCAACGGACACGCCCAGCCGGGCGACTAAATCAGACGCCACGGCGTAGCCCACTTCGCTTGGCGTATTGCCGGACACGGTGGTGATAAGCTCCAGAGAAATCTCCGGCGCCGCCAGGGCAAGGGCCAGAGCCAGACCATCGTCTACGTTAGCCCCGGCAACGCCGTTACCCGGATCGCAATCGATAATTAAACGCTTCATGTTACCTGTGACTTCCTGCTTGTGGTGAGGGAGCGGCAGCCGCAGGACTCGCCGATCTCCAGCTCAAAATCGAATTCATATTTATGCGGCTGCCCGTCCCATTTTTTCAGCATCTCGACGGCCTTCTTCGCCATCTGCGTGACCGGCTGGCGCACGGTGGTCAAAGACGGGACGTTAAAGGCTGACTCCAGCGTGCCGTTAAAGCACACCAGCGCCAGATCTTTCGGCGCGGAAAGTCCATGTTCAGACAGCGCTCTCAGGCAGCCAAAGGCCTGTTGTTCATTGGTGGCAAACAGCGCGCGAGGCAGTTCGCCGGCCAGCATTTGCTTTGTTGCGTCGTAGCCGCCCTGGCGGGTGTAATCCGTTGAAAAAATCCATTCCGGGCGAACGGCAAGGCCCGCCTCTTCCAGCGCCAGCCGCCAGCCGCTGATACGATCCTGAGTGTTCAGCATCTCCTGCGGCCCGCAAATAATGGCGATATCGCGATAGCCATGCTCAATCAAATGGCGGGTTGCTCGCCGGGCGGCGTGCTGCTCGTTAACCTGAATTGAGCAGACGTTCAGCTCCGGTTCGACCCTGTCCAGCATGACGCAAGGCGTGCCGCTGGCCTGGATAAGATCGATGTAAGGATGCCTGTCGACGCTGGTATAAATCAGCCCGTCGACCTGGCGATGCAGCAGGTTGTTGATAAGCTCCAGCTCGCGGGCGCGGTCATCACCGGAATCGCCCAGCAGCAGCACCCGGCCATCGGCAAATGCCTCCTGCTGGAGAGCGTGCGCCATGGACGAGATAAACGGGTTGGCGATATTGGGCACGACTAAGCCGTAGGTGCGCGTGGTGCCACTGGCTAAAGCCCTGGCGATGCCGTTCGGGCGATAGCCGGTTTTCTTTATAGCGGCGAGCACGCGCTCACGGGTGGCCTGCGCAACCGGGCGAGGGCCGTTGTTAATCACGTAGCTGACGACCGCAACGGAAGTGCCTGCTTCTTTGGCGACTTCAGCGCGGGTAACGCGGTGCACATGAGGCTTAGTCACTGAATACCTGCTTTATTTGGCGGGCGATAAACGGAGCCACAGCATAAAGCTTTGCTCCGTAAAAATCGCCGTCAACACTGTGACAAATCAAATAGCGTCTTCCGGTAGATTAAGGTCGCGACCTCGGGTTTCCGGGGCAAAGAAGGTTGTTACCAACCCAATCCCCGCCATCACCGCGAAGTAGAGCGCGATAGGCCACCAGTGCCCGGTCCAGGACAACAGCGCGGCGGCAACCAGCGGCGCGGTTCCGCCGGAAAGTATCGACCCAAGCTCTTTGGCAAACGCCATTTTGGTGTAGCGGTTGGTGACGCCAAACAGCTCTACGCCCCAGGCCGCCTGCACGCCGAAAATCCCCAGCGAAGCCAGCCCCATACCGACGACGATGGTCGGTATAACAATCATCGGCTCGCGTGAGTCCAGCAGCATAAAGGCCGGGAAGGCATAGATAATTAACAGCAGGCAGAACCAGCGGTAAACGATACGGCGGCCAAAGCGGTCGGAAAGCCAGCCGGCAAAAGGAATAATCGCGAAGCCCAGCATCGAGGCAATCAGCACCGCCAGCGTGGGGACGGATTTATCTACCGCCAGCACTTTAGCGACGTAGCCGATGATAAATCCCTGTGCGAGATAAGACGGACCGTTCTCGCCAATGCGTAGCCCGACCATCGTCCAGAAAGCGCGAGTGCGTTGCCAGAAGCTGCGCGGGTCTTTCTGCTGCTGGGCCAGCCCTTTTTCCAGGCTCTGTTTGCGCTCGGCTTCCAGCAGCGCTTTCTGCCGTTCAAAGACTGGCGTTTCACGCAGATGCTGACGGATGACCAGGGCGACAACGGCGATCAACATGCTGCACAGGAACGGAATGCGCCAGCCCCAGGAGAGCAGCGTTTCTTTATCCATCTGCAGCACCAGCAGCCAGGTCAGCGAGGCCAGCAGCGTGCCGCTGTTGGAGCCCAGCCCGATAATGGAAGAGACCAGGCCGCGACGTTTGACCGGGGCATATTCACCCAGCATCACGGTGCCGCCGGACAGCTCCGCGCCTGCGCCCAGCCCTTGAGCAAAACGCAGAATAACCAGGCAGGTTGGCGCCCAGATGCCAATTTGCGCGTAGCTCGGGATCAGGCCAATAAGCGTGGTGGAGCAGCCCATCAGCGCAATAGTAATGATCATCACCATCTTTCTGCCGTAGCGGTCGCCCAGCCTGCCAAACAGCAGGGCGCCTATCGGCCGGGCAACGAACCCGACGGAGTAAGCGGCAAAGCTTGAAAGCAGCGCCATGACCGGCGTGGCATCCGGGAAGAAGACGTCACCAAAGATTATCCCTGCCGCCAGGCCGTAAAGCGCAAAGTCGGCGTATTCCATGGTGGTGCCAAGCCAGCAGGAGAAGGTTGCGCGAACAAAATCGCGTTTGCCTTCGGGCGTCGCCAGGCGTTCCTCAGCAGCGTGCTGTGCGTCAGCCGGAGGAGGAGAGAAAGTGCTTGTCGTCATTAGGGGGTCTCACAGAGATCGAACGTTATCCGTCGGCGATGATGCCATTTTTTAATCATTTCTCGCAGTGTATCTACGCGCGTAGATAGATCAAATGATTAAACCAAAAGTGAGAGTAAGGTAACTAAATGACAGAAATATGACGGGGAAGATGACCCTCACCCCGACCCTCTCCCAGAGGGAGAGGGGACAGAACGGCGGCCAGGGCAAGGCGTGGGTTTTCTCCCTCGTCTCCTGGAGATAGAGTCGAGGGAGAGGAGTGAATCAGTAGCGATATAGGCTGGTTTTTCTCCCTCGCCCCTTTGGGGAGAGGGCTGGGGTGAGGGGGAATATCAGCGAGCCTTCGCTAAATACTGTGCCATCTCAGCTTCAGGAACCATACCGCCCCCGGTGGCCCAGACCAGGTGCGTCGCGTTATTAAGCTGTCGGGCGCTGAAACCCTGCAGCTCGTGGTAAGAAGTCGTGGCACAAACTCGCTGCGGCCCGGCCATTCCGGCCAGGGCCGAAGGCTCCAGACGAATATTTTCTTCTTCTGCCAGCCAGCCGAGCATGTTGTACAGCGTTTGATCGTCCACGGTATAGAAGCCGTCCAGCAGCCTTTGCATCGCTCTGCCGACAAAGCCGGAAGCCCGTCCCACGGCCAGGCCGTCGGCGGCGGTCAGGTTATCGATGCCGATATCCTGCACGGAAAGCGCATCATGCAGGCCGGTGTAAACGCCTAACAGCATGCAGGGGGAGTGAGTGGGCTCGGCAAAAATACAGTGAACGTGATCGCCGAAGGCCAGCTTCAGCCCAAATGCTACGCCACCGGGGCCGCCGCCGACGCCGCAGGGCAGGTAGACGAACAAAGGATGCTGCTCATCAACGGTAATAGCCTGCCGTGAGAATTGGTCTTTCAGCCGTTGCCCGGCGACGGCGTAACCCAGGAACAGCGTGCGGGAGTTTTCATCATCGATAAAGAAACAGTTGGCGTCCGCCTCGGCGGCTTTTCGCCCCTGCTCAACGGCGACGCCGTAATCTTCCGCATATTCAACCACCTCAACGCCGTGGCTGCGCAGTTTGGCTTTTTTCCATTCGCGGGCGTCGGCGGACATATGCACCGTGACGCGGAAGCCGATTCGGGCGCTGATGATACCAATCGACAGCCCCAGGTTGCCGGTAGAGCCAACGGCAATACTGTAGCGGCTGAAAAACTCACGTAATTCAGGGGACAGCAGCTGGCTGTAGTCATCTTCAAGGCTAAGCAACCCGGCCTCGATAGCCAGTTTCTCCGCGTGAGTCAGGACTTCATAAATGCCCCCGCGAGCCTTAATCGAGCCGGAAATAGGAAGGTGACTGTCTTTTTTCAGCCACAGCTTGCCGCAGACTGTCTGCCCATTTTCTTTTTCCAGCCGCTTTTGCATCGCCGGAATTGCGGCCAGCTCTGACTCGATAATACCGCCGGTTGCTGCGGTTTCCGGGAAGGCTTTCGCCAGATATGGCGCAAAGCGAGCCAGCCGGGCATGCGCTTCTTTCACGTCCTGCTCTGTCAGGCCAACATGCGGCAAGCCTTCGGCAAGGGAGGTTGCTCCTGGGTTAAACCAGGTCGTTTCGTTCAGGGCGGTAAGCTCGCTGAGCAGCGGGAATTTTTCGGTTAATGCGTTTAATTCTGTCGATTTCATAACGAGCCTCCTGGCGCTCAGATGATAAAGGAAAGCAGGAATGTGCCAGCCAGTGCAACTAAAGAAGCGATGAATGTCGCCGTGGTGTAGTACTTAAAGGTTTCATGGAGCGTGGCGCCGCAGTATTGCTTCACCAGCCAGAACAGCGAGTCGGTCACAATGGTGCAGCCGATAGCGCCGGAGCCAATCGCGAGCGTAACAATCTCGGGGCTAACGTTGGGATAGAGCGGCAGCAGCGGGGCAACGATAGCCGTGGCACCCATCATCGCCACGGTCGCGGAGCCGACGGCGGCGTGAAGAATAAGGGCAACCAGCCAGGCCAGCAGGATCGGGTGCATATGCAGGCTGGAAAGGCTCAGCGCGAGGCTGTCTGCCATGCCGCTGGCCTTGAGGATGGCGTTAAACGCGCCGCCGGCCCCGATGATCATCAGGATATTAGCAATGGAGCCAAAGCCGGTCTCGGTGTGGTTCAGCAGCGTAGCAATACCCATGTTCTGGCGCAGGCCCAGCAGATAATAGGCCACGAAAACGGCGATAAACATCGCGGTAATTGGGTTGCCGATGAACTCCAGCGCGGTATACGTCGTGCTGCCCGGCGTCATGTTCAGTTCCGCGAGCGTCTTCGCCAGCATCAGGAAAATAGGCAGCAGCACGGTAAACAGCGTGGCGCTCAAAGACGGCAGAGAAGCCGCGTCTCGCGTTTGCAGATCCGAAAATTCGGCGGGAACGGATTTAAAAGGCAGGCGATTGCCCAGGCACTTCAGGAAAAGTGGGCCACCCACCAGAGACGCCAGTAGGCCAACCGCCAGGCCATACACAATCACGGTGCCTACGTCGGCGCCGAGCTTATTGGTCACGAACAGCGCCGCCGGGTGGGGTGGCACCACGCAGTGAACCGCCATCAGCGCGGTACACAGCGGGATTGCCAGCTTCAGCAGCGAAGTGTGGGTCTTTTTGGCGATGGAAAACGCCAATGGGATCAGCAGCACCACGCCAACCTCAACGAACAGCGTAATGCCACAAATCAGCCCGACCAGCACCATAATCACGTCGGCGGAGAGCCAGCGGCAGCGCTGCAGCGCCAGGCCAATACGCTCGGCGGCACCGGAAACTTCCATCATTTTTCCCAAAATGGTGCCTAGTCCGATGACCGCGGCTAAAAAGCCCAGCGTGCCGCCGATGCCGCTTTCCACCGCGTTAACCATCTCCAGCGGGCCCATGCCCATCATCACGCCGACGAAAAAGCTCGCCAGCAGCAGCGCGAGGAAAGGATGAAGCTTCAGTTTTACGATGGTCAGCACGATTAAAATTATGCTGGCAAGCAGCGTACCCACCACCCAGATTTGCGATCCCATTGGTTATCCTCCTGTGCATCATTGCGGGCTATTGGATAAAAATGCGCCTGGGCTGACAAACGATAAAACTGATCTTTCACATGAGCCAGATTGAATCAGGAGAGTGATTTGCGTCGAAATAAGGCGATGAATTGTGTTTCAGGTTCGGTTTTATTCAACTAAATGCTGCTGGTTAGCCGTGGATTTTTTAAACTGGGCAGCTGGAATTGAGAAGGAGGTCACGATGGAAACGTCACGCGAAGGGCGCAATCGGTTATTAAACGGCTGGCAGCTGTCGAAGCTGTACACCTTTGAGGTGGCGGCGCGCCATCAATCTTTTGCGCTGGCGGCGGATGAACTGTCGCTGAGCCCCAGCGCCGTTAGCCACCGGATAAACCAGCTGGAAGAGGAGCTGGGGATCCAGCTTTTTGTTCGCTCGCACCGTAAAGTGGAGCTGACGCATGAAGGCAAGCGGGTGTTCTGGGCGCTGAAATCGTCTCTGGATACGCTGAATCAGGAGATTCTGGATATCAAAAATCAGGAACTCTCCGGCACGCTGACCGTGTACTCAAGGCCGTCGATTGCCCAGTGCTGGCTGGTGCCCGCGCTGGGAGATTTTACCCAGCGCTACCCTTCTATTTCGTTAACCATTCTGACCGGGAACGACAACCTGAATTTACAGCGTGCAGGCATCGATCTGGCGCTCTATTTTGACGATGCGCCGTCCTCGCAGCTGAGCCACCATTTCCTGATGGACGAGGCGATTCTGCCGGTTTGCAGCCCGGAATATGCCCGCCGCTTTGAGCTTCATTCGCGGCCTTCTCAGCTGCGCCACTGCACTTTGCTGCACGACCGGCAGGCGTGGAGCAATGATTCCGGCACCGACGAGTGGTACAGCTGGGCGCAGCAGTTTGGCATTGAGCTGCCCGCTTCGACCGGTATTGGTTTCGATCGCTCTGACCTGGCGGTGATTGCCGCGATGAACCACGTTGGCGTGGCGATGGGGCGAAAAAGGCTGGTGCAGAAGCGGCTGGAGCGGGGCGAACTCATCGCCCCTTTTGGGGATAAAACGTTGAAATGCCATCAGCATTACTACATTTCGACCCTTGCTGGCCGACAATGGCCGAAGATTGACGCTTTTATCAGCTGGCTTAAAGCCCTGGCCGAAGAGGCAAAATAACTTACACCGTCTCGCTGTGATGCTGGAATCGCTGCGCCAGCGGCAGCCAGCAGCACAGGATCAGCACGCCCATCGCCGTCATCAGCATTCCGATGCTGTATTGCCCGGTTTGCGGCATCAGCGCGGAGAACCAGGCCATCACGCCGGAGCCGATATTTTGCAGGCCACCAACCAGCGCGCCTGCGGTACCGGCGAGGAACGGGAACGGCTCCATCGCGCCGCTGGTCGCCAGCGGGAACAGCATGCCTGCGCCGAAGAAGAACAGCGCTGCAGGCACCAGCAACGTCCAGATATTCATGATGCCGAACCAGCCAGGGATCCACATCAAAATACCGGCGAGCAGGCAACTCAATACCGCCTGCCACATCAGGCTGGGGAAGCGCACGTTCTGGCGGCCCGCATACCAGGAGCCAAAAAATGCCGCCGGTATAGGCAGAATAAACAGGATGCTGACCACCACGCCGCTCAGGCCAAGCACGCCACCCATCAGCACGCCGGAGCAGGCTTCAAACACCGCCACGCCCGCCAGCCCGCCGACTAACATCAGCAAATAGCAGTTAAAGGAGATATTGCCGAGCAGCATTTTGTAGCTGCGCATCAGGCGCGGCGGCGCGGCGTCCGCCGGGCGGGTTTCCGGCAGCCAGCGCCACATAGAAAACGCCACAATGGCGCACAGCAGCAGCAGGAAACCGTAGCAGGCGCGCCAGCCCCAGACGCTGTCCAGCATCCCGCCGATAACCGGTGCCAGCAGCGGGCTCACCAGAATACCCATGTTCAGCAGGCTATTGGCCTGACGTAAATCGCCGCCTTCGTAAAGGTCGCGCGGCATGGTTCTCGCCATCACCCCGGCCACGCCGGTGCCCATCCCCTGCAGGGCGCTCGCCAGCACCAGAATATGCAAATTAGTGGTAAACATCGCGCCGAGCGTGGCCAGCATGAAAATCACCATGCCGGCGAGGATCACCGGGCGGCGGCCAATGCGGTCGGAAAGCGGGCCATAAAACAGCTGCGACACGCCGTAGGTAAACAAATAGGCCGCCATCACGCGCTGAATTGCGCCGCTGCGTACGCCCATTTCATGAGCCATATCGGGAATCGAAGGAATATAAATCGTCTGTGTCATCTGCCCGACAGCAACCAGCAGAATCAACATCATCAGCAGGTGGATATTGGCTAACTTTCTCATGGCGTTCGATCGTTTATCTGAAAAGAGAGAGATGCTTCGCAGCGTATTTTGCTGTGTATGTTTTGAAAACGAGAAGAATCTATCACAACCTTGGCAATAAGCCAGATGATGAGGCTGTTTTAACAACAGATTTACGTGTTGCCTTGTAAAGCGAAAGCGGCAATTTTTATTGCCACCGAACGCCCTTTTTTGCCCCGCAACGGTGCAATCTTCGTTAACCCTCAGGGAATTACATTTGTTTACAGGTTAAATACAAATGCGTATATTTCTCATCCGCATTTAATCGTGCGCGTCTTTATAAAAATCAAAAAAGTGCCGGCACCGGAAAACGCCGCCGCACCATAAAAATTCAAAATGAGGGTTTAACATGGCATTTGTTAACTTCTCCAGGGAACGGTTCACGTTACGGGCAGGCGGCCCATCACTGCTGGCGGCGGCCGTTGCGCTGGCGCTGCTTCCCCCTGCGCAGGCGGAAGACACCATCACGGTGAACACTCAGGCGGATAATCCGCTGGCAGGGCAGGCGCAGGATTACAGCGTCAAAACCACCACCACCGGCACCAAACTGCTGCTGGTCCCGCGCGATATTCCTCAGTCCGTCAGCGTCATCAGCCAGCAGCGCATGCAGGATCAAAACCTGCAAACCATCGGCGACGTGCTGGATAACACCACCGGCATCAGCACTAAGCTGGTGGACAGCAGCCGCGCGACTTACTTCGCGCGTGGCTTCTTCATCAGCAACTATGCCTACGACGACATGCCCACTCAGGTTAGCGACGTCTGGGACTTCGGCGACACCGGCTCGGATGCCGCCGTATACGAAAATATCGAAGTGGTACGCGGCGCGGCCGGGCTGATGAGCGGCAGCGGCAATCCATCGGCGTACATCAATATGGTGCGCAAGCACGCCGACAGCCGTGAGTTTAAAGGCAACGTTTCCGCCAGTTACGGGAGCTGGGGCAAGCAGCGCTATGTGGCGGATCTCTCCGCGCCGCTGAGCGAGTCCGGCAACGTGCGGGGCCGCGTGATCACCGGCTACCAGGACAATGACACCTGGCTGGACAAAAGCCATTTCCGCAAGAAATTCATCTATGGCGTGGTGGATGCCGATTTGACCGACTCCACCACGCTTTCCGTCGGCTACGACTACCAGGAAAGTAACGACGACAGCCCGACCTGGGGCGGCCTGCCAACCTGGTATGCCGACGGCAGCCGCACGCACTTCAGCCGCAGCGCCACCACCGCGCCGGACTGGGCTTACTCCAACAAAGACGCCACCAAAGTGTTCGCCAATCTGGTCCAGCGCTTTGATAACGGCTGGGAGGCGCGCATCAACACGCTGCACGCCGAAACCAACTTCGACTCTAAGCTGATGTACGTGACCGGCTTCCCGGATAAAGTGACCGGCGCTGGCACCAGCGCTTACGGCGGCTGGAACCGGGGCGAACGTAAGCAGGATTCGGTGGATGCGTTTGTGCGCGGGGGCTTCGACCTGCTTGGCCGCCAGCATGAGCTGATGTTTGGCGGTAGCTACAGCCGCCAGCGCAATCACTATGATAACGCCATGCCGAACACCGGATTGCCTTACGGCGGCATCGCGATGGACAGCTTCTACAGCAACGTAGCGGACCCGAGCTGGTCTGCCTTCTCGCTGTACAGCAAAGACGTGGTGCGCCAGCAGGCTGCCTACACCGCAGCGCGTTTCTCGCTGGCCGACCCGCTGCACCTGATCGTGGGCGCCCGCTACACCGAATGGGATGCGGACTACAATCCGTCCACCGCCCCGCAAACCAGCCTGAGCAGCAAAAAACATGACGTGACGCCGTACGCGGGCCTGGTTTACGACATCAACGACACCTGGTCGGCCTACACCAGCTACACTTCCATCTTCCAGCCAACCGACAAGCGCGACGTTAACGGCGATTATCTCGACCCTACCACCGGGAAGAGCTACGAAGCGGGCGTGAAGGCGGACTGGTTTAACACGCGCCTGACCACCTCGCTGGCGGTGTTCCGCATCGAGCAGGATAAAGTTGCTCAGTCGCTCGGCACGCCGGTTAACGGCAACCCTGGCGAAACGGCGTATAAATCCGTGGACGGCACCGTGAGCCGTGGCGTGGAGTTCGAGCTGAACGGCGCGCTGACCGATAACTGGCAGCTCACCTTTGGCGCTTCCCGCTATGTGGCGGACGACAGTAACGGTGAGGCGGTGAACCCTGACCAGCCGCGCACCACCTTGAAGCTGTTTACCCGTTATCAGCTGCCGATGCTGCCGGAAGTGACCGTGGGCGGCGGCGTGAACTGGCAGGGTAAAACCTGGCAGGATGCCTACGGCCCGAACGGAAATACGCGTATTAAACAGGGCAGCTACGCGCTGGTGGATCTCTTCACCCGCTACCAGGTGACGAAAAACTTCGCCGTACAGGGCAACATCAACAACCTGTTCGACAAAGAATATGAATCCTGGCTGTCCGATTATGTGGTTTACGGCGCGCCGCGCAGCTTCTCACTGACGGCAATCTACAGCTTCTAAGCGTTACAGGGAGGTCAGTGACCTCCCTGACTTCTTTCCCGCGCCAGGGCCAGGAAGGCGGCAAGCCCGGCGGAAGGATGCCGCCTGCCGGAATAGTAAAGGCAAAGCCCCGGAAAGGGCGGCGTCCACGCTTCCAGCAGGTGAACCAGCTTGCCGGCGCGGATTTCGTCGGCGACGTTTTGCTCCATGAAAAAGCCAATCCCCATTCCTTCCAGCACCGCCTCCCGCGCCAGCGAGGCTTCGTCCAGCGTCAGCGGGCCGCGCACATCAATTGCCGCGACTTCGCCCTGTTTTTCCAGATGCCAGCGATAGAGGGAACCGTCCGGCAGCCTGACGCGAATACAGGCGTGAGCCAGCAGATCGCCCGGCGTTAGCGGCGTGCCGTGCTCCGCCAGATAAGCCGGGGATGCAACGACGGCGAAGCGCTGCGGCTGCCCAAGCGAAAGTGCAATCATATCGGCAGGCACCAGCCCGGCCACGCGCACGCCAAGGTCGAAACCTTCCGCAACGATATCAACCAGTTTTCCTTCGGTGACGATATCCACCTGCATATCCGGATAGCGGCGTAAAAATTCAAAAACCAGCGACGAAAGCACCTGGCGAGCGGCAAAAGGCGGCGCGTTGATGCGCAGCACGCCGGACGGCGTATCGCGGTGCGCCCGCACGCTCTCCAGGGCGTCGTTCAGCCCCTGAAGGGACGGGCTGACTCTCTCGATAAACAGCCTCCCGGCCTCCGTCAGCGACACGCTGCGGGTGGTGCGGTTGAACAGGCGCACGCCAAGCTCGGCCTCAAATTTTGCCAGCGTATGGCTGAGCGCCGTGGTTGAAACGCCCAGATCGATAGCTGCCGCACGGAAAGATCCCCGGCGGGCGATCGCCTGCACGGCTTCGATATCGCCGAGGGCTATGCGCGACATTGTCCCGATTCCTTCATCATTTCATCCCGGTTTGTCCCAATTGTTTAAATTATACCGCGTTCTTAGAGTAGAGATACGGCAGGTAAATCGACTTTCTGGAGAACGTAAAATGACTGACTTTTTGACGCTGAAGGGCAAGAGAGCGCTGGTGACGTCCGGCACGAAGGGCGCTGGCGCGGCGACCGTAGCGCTGTTCCGCGAGCTGGGCGCGCAGGTGATGACCGTGGCCCGCCATGCGCCTGAAAACGTTGGTGATGAAGAGTTTGTGGCGGCGGATCTCGCCACGCGTGAGGGCTGCGAGCAGCTGGTAAAAGCCGTGCAGGCGCGGCTCGGCGGCGTGGATATCATCGTGCATATGCTCGGCGGCTCATCCTCCCCGGCCGGAGGTTACGCGGCGCTGGACGAAGAACAGTGGCAGCGCGAGCTGGCGCTTAACCTTTTCCCGGCGGTGCGGCTGGACAGGGCGCTGCTACCGGGCATGACGGCGCAGGGGGCAGGCGTGATTATCCACGTCTCTTCCATTCAGCGGATTTTACCGCTGCCGGAGGCCACCACGGCCTATGCGGCGGCTAAAGCGGCGCTTTCCGCCTACAGCAAAAGCCTGTCGAAAGAGGTGTCCCCGCAGGGCGTGCGGGTGCTGCGTGTGGCGCCGGGCTGGATTGAAACCGAGGCTTCTGTTCGCCTGGCGGAGCGGCTGGCGCTGCAGGCGGGCACGGATTATGAAGGTGGCAAGCAGATCATTATGGATTCTCTGGGTGGAATTCCGCTTGGCCGCCCGGCAAAACCAGAAGAAGTGGCGAACCTGATCGCCTTCCTGGCCTCAGACCGTGCCGCCGCGATCACCGGCACGGAGTACATCATTGACGGCGGGACGGTGCCAACCGTTTAGAAATGTACCGGCTGGCCAAAGCCGTCGCCGCTGTCGGTGCTGTTATCCCGGCGCCCTCTGGCTTCCAGCTGGTCGGCGCGGATCCTGTCGCGGATGTCCTGGCGCTGTTCCGGGGTGAGGTAGCGGCTGTTGTAGTAAGGGTCGGGCCACGGCGAGCGCATAAAGCTGTCGTCCAGCCGCTGCCTGTCCTGGCGATCCATCCCTGAATTGTCCGATGATGAGCAGGCCGCAAGCAGCAGCGGAGCCAGCAGTACAAGCGCATATTTATAGGCCATTTTTCTTCCTGAAGTGGCAAGTAATAAAAGTGAGGCAGTATCGCGCATCAACATATTGATGCGCTTTATCTGTCGCCAATATTGCGCAGCTTATCACGAAATAGTGAGCCGCTCAGAATGCTGATAACGCCTGCGAACAGGTCATGCCGTGCTGATTAAGCGCCTTATTCGCTTCGCAAAAGAGCACGTTTCGGGTAGTTCAGGAAACGTTTGAACACACTCTTTCACCCCCGGGATTCATTTGGCGGTTAATCTTGATCCAGAGCAGTTCTTAACCTGACCTGATTCTGGAGAAAGCATGATCAAGCCTCGTTTGTTTATCCCGGCCTTAAGCCTCCTGCTGCTGAGCGTTGGCGCAGTGGCGGCGGACAATGTTATTACCCCGGTGCGCGGCACCATTGACTCGGTCAATGATTCCTCACTGCAAATCACCACCCGGCAGGGCGAAAAGCTCTCCGTTGGCCTGACGGATAAGACCCGAATCAACGGCGTGAGCGAAGCGAAGATGAGCGACATCAAACCCGACAGCTTTATCGGCACCGCCGCCGTACCGCAGGCGGACGGCACGCTGAAGGCGCTGGAGGTGCACGTTTTTGCGCCGAGCCTGCGCGGCTCCGGGGAAGGGTTTAATCCATTTGAGTCCGCCAACGGCCAGGTTAACACCATGACCAACGGCACCGTCGGCACCCTCGTAAATAGCCACGGGCGCACCATGACGGTGAAATTCCACGGCCAGCAGAAAACCGTACAGGTGCCGGACGACGTGCCGGTGGTGCTGATCAGCCCTGCCGACAAATCCGTGCTGAAGCCTGGCGCGAAAGTGGTGCTGTTTGCCACCAAAGACGACAAAGGCCAGGCCGTCGCGCGCGGGATTTCCGCCGGGGTTAACGGGCTGACGCCACCGATGTAATTTGTGGCGATTCTCAGAACAACGGCGATGCTTGTTTGCAGCTATACAGGCCGAATCGCTGAACCGTATTTTCCCCTCTCCCTTTTAGGGAGAGGGCAGGGTGAGGGTCTGGTGAAGATTATTTCCGGCCTGGCTATCGATCATTGCCAGACCTGAATCTGTTCGAACAAAGCGGGGCGCTTTTAAATCCTCTACTAGCGCATTAGTCATCTCGAATAACAGGCCGGTAATATCAAAGAAAAATGAATTATTAATGTTCATCATCTTTTATTCATTTTGTCGGAAATGGTTTTTCGTTTAATCTCATAAGATAACTCAATAGCCAGTACTCTTCTGAGGCATAAAATGAAGAAATAAATTCCATATATAAAAGGGATGACTGATATAAAATAGAACGCGTTCTGCTTTTTAATTACTGCTAATATATTTTTTTGATCCTCTATGCTAGAATAACTACTACATAACATATCAATAGTTTCTATTTTTAACCTGCTCTTAGTCGAGAAACTATTACGATCAAATTTTTTATTATTACAGTCTTTTGTTGATAGTGACCAGTTTTCCCACTGAAGTTGCCTTAGGCTGATATTTGGGAAATAGTTTGTAGTTTGATTTTTACCTACCCATATCCATGGTTCATTATTATCTATTCTGACTAGTGCAGCTGGTTTTATAGCAATAGTGAGTGCTGCCAATGATAGATATATAAAGAAAAATGAACATATAAATATGAAAAAAGTGGTTTTTCTTCGGGGAGTCAATAATTCTAAGGTTGATATATTATACCATCCTTTTGCTCTGGATACTTTAGTGATATCGATTTTATTAATAGTTGCCCATGTTATAAATCTTTTTATTTCTATTTTATTTTTAGCATTGACATTGAAGAGCATGTTAAAGTGCTCAATATCACTTCTGTCAGTCCAAAAAGAGTTTAATTTTTTATCGGTAAATGAAGAGGTTCCAAGGAAGAAATGCCAAAATCTGTTTACAATGCTATATCCAGAGCCTGCACGGAAGCTAATATAAGAAAAAATAAATAACAATATTAATAACCAGAATACACTATTAATTATAGTGTCATACTTCACGATTAGAGCCGCAACACTTTCCATGAGATAAGCAATCCAATCAACAACAGATATATAACTATATATTATTATTGAAGTAGAAACTTGGCGGAAAGTCACAGGAGTCGAACCTGCCCGGCGCCGCTGGCGGCACCAACTGGAGTTGAAGTCCAGCCGCCTCACCGGAGACGACGACCTTCCGCGCCTTCATTGCTACATGGAGGCGGGGCGCAGTATACCGGGTTTCCTGCTGCTACCCAATGGGTCAGTAAGAATATATCCTGCGCCTAAAGTGAAATTATTCACCAAATCAATCTAACGGCCCATAAGCTGCTCGTTCCGGCAGGGTTTGCCGGGCTTCATTCTGCACAACCTGCGTCAAAAATACGCCTGGCAAACATGGGCGCGGGCAACGGCTATTCAGCCAAAAAAGAACCACGCCGTTTTTATCAGCCCGTTTTCTACTTCGAAAACCGCCATGCTTTCAATGGGTTCATCGCTCAGGCCGTGGATCTTCTCGTGGTCGAACACCTTGTTGCCCAGCGCGGTGCGGGAAATGATTTCTGCTCTCAAGGCTGGGTTATTGAAGCGGTGCTCTTTATAGAAGGCATAAAGTGCTTCGCGTCCTTCCAAAGAAGGCGTAGTGGCTGGCGGGCGGTAAGCGATGAAGTCTTCGCTAAAGCAGGCGGCAAAGGCCTCGAGATCGTGGGCGTTGTACGCCTCATACTGGCGGATGACGGGTTCAGTGACTGACATAAAGAATATCCTGATCAGAGAAAGTGGTGGGCTGCCAAAGTGTGGTTGTTGTGTGCGAGGACAGAGTCTCTTGCCGGATGGAAAATGTCTAATGAAAGGATGGGGCAGATTGTGCGGTGGCTCGGTCAGTGGCTGAGACACCATTCGCTGTTGCAAAGTTGCTTCGCGGGGTCTCGTAAATTTCTCTTCTTATTCAATGTATTAATTCATTTTTCATTATTAAGATGTATTCTTTGTGAGCACTAATTGATCTTATTATGCTCAATCATGATATACATGGATGATATATGGCTACCGTTTTTGGAGAAGGTATGGGGCGAATTCTTCTGGATCTATCGGATGAAGCGATCAGGCAACTTGATGGACTAAAGCAAAAGCGCAATTTGCCCAGGGCCGAGCTTCTAAGAGAGGCCGTTGATCAGTACCTGGCTCGGCAGCAGTCCGATATCAAAGATGCATTTGGGCTTTGGGGAGAGAGTACCCCCGATGGGCTGGAGTATGAGAGAAAGCTGCGTGAGGAGTGGTAATGGAAAAGCAATCTTCTGTCTTTGATACCAATGTATTAATCGATTTCCTGAGTGGCCGGCATGAGGCTCAAGAAATGATGGAGAAGTACAACGTCGGACGTTCAATAAGCGTTGTTACGTGGATGGAGGTGATGGTTGGAGTGAGGGATAGTCGGCAGGAAGCCCAGACTCGACAGTTTCTCTCTCATTTTGATGTATTGCCTGTTACTCAATCTGTCTCGGAAAGGGCGGTTGAACTCAGAAGGCAATATAAGATGAAACTTCCTGACGCGATCATTCTGGCCTCTACTCATGTTGCTCAAAAAACACTGCTTACTCGTAATACTAAGGACTTTAAAGATATTCCAGGCGTGATTGTGCCTTACTCACTCTCATAGCGTACTTCTGCCAGCTCCCAGTCTCCCTTCGCAATACACATTAACACCCGGTTGCATTTCATCCAGCTACAATCCGGCGTCTAAAACAATAAAGGGTTGGCAAAAGTGAAAAAACTGTTCGGGATGATGTTGGTGGGTGTGGTTGCTCTGTCGGCGGTGGCCTGCTCCAGCAGCTACGTGATGTCGACTAAAACGGGCGAAATGATCGTGACCAAAGGCAAGCCGGAGCTCGATAAGCAGACGGGGCTGACGCGTTATTACGACGCACAGGGCGTGGAGCATCAGATCCAAAACGATCAGGTTGTGCAGATGATTAAGCGCGGGTGATCGTAGGGAAAGAAATGACCGGCCAGTAAATTCTGGCCGGTAGAGCCGACTTATTCCCCTTCGCCAGGGAATAAGAACGGATTGATGCTGCTGCGGGCGAAGCCTTCCTGCTCCATGCGGGCGTCAAGCACCAGCGAGGCCAGGTCGTCGGCGACGGCTTCCACTTTCGGGTCCTTTTCCTGATAGAGAATTTTCAGGTAGGTGCCGCAGTCGCCGCAGCTTTCGGCTTTAATCGCCGCCTGTTCGCTGTCCAGCGACCAGTAGTTTAAGTCGCGGGTCTGCTCGCAGTTGCTGCACTTCACGCGCACCACATGCCACTCGGTTTCGCACAGGTTGCAGTGCAGATAACGCAGGCCGTTGGTGGTGCCGATGTGCACCATGCTGGCGACCGGGATCGAGCCGCAAACCGGGCAGAACTGGCGCTGTTCGCCGTACTCTGCTTTGGCTTTGCCTGGGATAAGCGTCGCCATTTGCGCCCAGTAGAGCGACAGCGCGGCCCAGATAAACGGCGCTTTGTCACTGCTGACGAGCGAAAAATCAGCGTTGAACAGCGCGGTGGCCATCTCTTCCAGCTCCTGTGAAGAAGCTTTTTCAAGATTTTCAATCACCGCTAACGCCGGGCCGTCCATTTCTGGCTTCAGCTCGGCAATCAGCGACTGCAGCAGGCGCTGCCAGTGCGGGTCGCGCGGCAGGACGTGAATGTCCAACGGCGGTTTGCCGGTTTTGGCGGCTTCGGCAATCAGGGCGGTTAAATCCATCTCCAGCGGGTGGTCGTATAGCACCACTTCCTGGGCGTGGGCGATCAGCGCGGCAAAGCGCAGATAGTCGCCCAGCGGGTTGCTGGCAGCCAGCTCGCGCAGGCGTTCAGCGCGGCGGTTGTAGAGATTTTTGAGCCTGGGGAATAATAACGGCGGAATCACTTCCGCCGTGCGTTTCTCGCTCTTCTCCAGCTGATCTTGCGGGATTATGCGAATACTCATTCAGATGACTTTTCCTGTTTCTGGCGGACTTCGCGGTACCATTTCGGGTGATGTTTCTTCGCCCACGTCGTGGTAACCCAGCCCTCCACCATCGCGGTGATGGTGCCTTTTACCCAAAGGGCGGCGTAAATATGCACCATAATAACCACAATTAACGCTACCGCGGCAAATGAATGCAGCATTAACGCAAATCGAATAACCGGAATAGGGAAGACTGGCGCAAAGTAAGGACGCCAGATAATCACGCCGCTCGCCAGCAACAGCACCAGGAAAATAATCGCCGCCCAGAACACGCATTTCTGGCCGAAGTTATAGCGCCCGGTGTCTCCCACTTCCTCGTTGACGACGATCTTACGAATATTCTTCGCCCAAAAGATATCATCCCGATTGATTAGGTTGTGGTGCCAGTAACGGAAAAACATGATTATGAAGGAGGCGAACATCACCACCCCAACGAACGGGTGGAGAATGCGCGCCAGCTGCGGCGTGCCGAGAATGCCCATCAGCCAGTTGAAGGACGGGAAGAAAAAGCCCAGTCCGCTCACCGCCGCCAGCACGAAGCAGAAGGCGGTGATCCAGTGGTTGATGCGCTCAGGCGCGCTGTAGCGCTGAATGGTCGGTTGCTTTTTCATTTACGCACCTCGTCGTCGTCATGGTGCAGATTATCGTCCTCTTCATCGGCACGGTTCGGGCCGACCCCAACGTAGTGGAAGACGCTGGCGGCGAAGGTGGCCGCAAAGCCGATCGCGGCCAGCGGTTTCCAGACGCCTTTCCAGAACTTCACGGTTGGGCTGATGGACGGGTTCTCCGGCAGGCCGTGATACAGCGTCGGCTTGTCCGCATGATGCAGCACGTACATGACGTGCGTCCCGCCAACGCCGGCCGGATCGTACAACCCTGCGTTGTCGTAACCACGGGTTTTCAGCTCCGTCACGCGCTCACCGGCGAGGGTTTTCATGTCCTCTTTCGAGCCGAAATGAATCGCCCCGGTCGGGCAGGTCTTCACGCATGCCGGCTCCTGGCCCACGGTGACGCGGTCTACGCACAGGGTGCATTTGTAGACGCGGTTGTCTTCCGGGTTCAGGCGCGGCACGTCGAACGGGCAGCCGGCGATGCAGTAGCCGCAGCCGATGCACTGCTCAGACTGGAAGTCGACGATGCCGTTGGCATACTGAATAATAGCCCCTTCCGACGGGCACGCCTTCAGGCAGCCCGGGTCCGCACAGTGCATACAGCCATCTTTGCGGATCAGCCATTCCAGTTTGTCGTTCTGCTCCACTTCCGAGAAGCGCATCACCGTCCATGATTTGGCGGTCAGGTCCGCCGGGTTGTCGTACACCCCGACGTTGTGCCCCACTTCATCGCGGATGTCGTTCCACTCTGAGCACGCCACCTGGCAGGCCTTACAGCCGATGCAGGTGGTGACGTCGATAAGCTTGGCGACCTCTTGCTGGTGATCCCGCGCCTGAGGCGCGGGCGTGAAGCCGTTAGTAGCGGAACGACGGATAATGTCCTGAGATTGATAAGCCATAATTCGTCTCCGTTACACCTTTTCCACGTTGACCAGGAACGCCTTGAACTCCGGCGTTTGCGTGTTGGCATCCCCGACAAACGGCGTCAGGGTGTTGGCAATAAAGCCTTTTTTCGCCACGCCTTCGTAACCCCAGTGAATCGGGATCCCGATGGTGTCCACCTTCTGACCGTGAACGTCCAGCGTGCGGATACGCTTGGTCACCACCGCTTTGGCCTTGATGTAGCCGCGGTTGGAGGAGACCTTCACCGTGTCGCCGTGAGCGATGCCGAGTTTGTTGGCCAGCTTCTCGCCAATCTCGACAAACTGCTCCGGCTGCGCGATGGCGTTCAGCAGCGCGTGCTTGGTCCAGTAGTGGAAATGCTCCGTCAGACGATAGGTGGTGCCGACATACGGGAACTTGTCATGCTTGCCCATCGCTTCCAGGTCGTCTTTAAACACGCGTGCTGCCGGGTTGGAGACCACGTTCGGGTGCAGCGGGTTGGTGCCCAGCGGCGTTTCAAACGGCTCGTAGTGTTCCGGGAACGGCCCCTCTGCCATCTTGTCGAGGGCAAACAGGCGACCCAGGCCTTCCGGCTGCATGATAAACGGCCCGACCCCGCTGTCCGGCGCGGCGGTGCTGTAGTCCGGCACGTCGATGCCGCCCCATTTCGCACCATCCCAGGAGATCAGGCGGCGTTTTTCATCCCACGGTTTACCCGATGGATCGGCGGAGGCACGGTTATACAGAATGCGGCGGTTAAGCGGCCACGCCCATGCCCAGCCGAGCGTGTTGCCCAGGCCGGACGGGTCGGCGTTGTCGCGGCGAGCCATCTGGTTGCCGTCCGGCGTCCAGCTCCCGGCGAATATCCAGCAGCCGCTGGACGTTGTACCGTCGTCGCGCAGCTGAGCAAAGGAGCTAAGCTGCTGCCCTTTTTTCACCAGCACCGCGCCGGTGGCCGGGTCGATCAGGTCTTCGAGCGCCTTGCCGTTGCTTTCCATGGCCACTTCTTCCGGCGCCGGGTTGTCCGGCGTCAGGTACTTCCAGGTCATGTTCAGCACCTGCTCAGGCACCTTACCGCCGTCGCGCTCGTACATGTGGCGCAGGCGGGTGAAGATGCCGGAGAGGATTTCGCCGTCGTTCAGCGCTTCCCCTGGCGCATCCGCCCCTTTCCAGTGCCACTGCAGCCAGCGTCCGGAGTTCACGATGGAGCCATTCTCTTCCGCGAAGCAGGTGGACGGCAGGCGGAACACCTCGGTCTGGATTTTCGACGGATCAACGTCGTTCATCTCGCCGTGGTTCTGCCAGAAGTTGGACGTTTCGGTGTTCAGCGGGTCGATAGTGACCAGGAACTTCAGCTTCGAGAGCGAGGCCACGACCTTGTTCTTGTTAGGGAACGAGGCCACCGGGTTAAAGCCCTGGCACAGATAGCCGTTGACCTTGCCCTGGCTCATCATCTCGAAGTACTGCAGCACGTCGTAGCCTTTGTCCCACTTCGGCAGCCAGTCATAGCCCCAGCCGTTTTCCTTCGTCGCTTTGTCGCCAAAGAAGGCTTTCATCATCGAGACGAAGAATTTCGGGTAGTTGCCCCAGTAGTTCACCTGGCCTTTCAGCAGCGGTTTAGGCGTGTTGGCCGCCAGATAACTGTCGATATCCACCTGTTTTTCGCTTGGCAGGTTCATGTAACCCGGCAGGCTGGTGGAAAGCAGGCCAAGGTCGGTCAGACCCTGAATGTTGGAGTGGCCGCGCAGGGCGTTGACGCCGCCGCCTGCCATCCCCATGTTGCCGAGCAGCAGCTGGATCATCGCCATGGTGCGAATGTTCTGCGCGCCGACGGAGTGCTGTGTCCAGCCCAGGGCGTACAGGAACGAGGCGGTTTTGTCCGCCACGCTGGTTTCGGCGATGTATTCGCAGACCTTCAGGAAATCTTCTTTCGGTGTGCCGCAGATGCTGGTCACCACGTCCGGCGTGTAGCGGGAGATGTGCTCTTTCAGCAGGTTCCACACGCAGCGCGGGTGCTGAAGCGTCAGGTCGCGTTTGGCGAAGCCTTCTTCATCCAGCTCATAGTTCCAGGTGGTTTTGTCGTACTTGCGGCTCGCCGCGTCGTAGCCGGTGAACAGGCCGTCGTCGAAGCCGAAGTCCTCACGCACAATCAGGTTGGCGTTGGTGTAAGACTCGACGTACTCGCGGTTGAATTTGTTGTTGTTTATCAGGTACAGCAGAACGCCCGACAGGAAAGCAATGTCGGTCCCGGAACGGATAGGCGTGTAGAAATCCGCCACCGAAGCGGTTCGAGTAAAGCGAGGATCGATCACAATCAGCTTCGCGCCGTTGTGAATTTTGGCTTCCATCGCCCAGCGGAATCCCACCGGATGCGCTTCTGCCGCGTTCCCACCCATCACCACGATGAGGTTGGCGTTTTTGATATCAACCCAGTGGTTGGTCATCGCACCGCGACCAAATGTTGGAGCAAGACTTGCTACCGTTGGTCCGTGTCAGACACGCGCTTGGTTATCCACGGCAAGCATGCCGAGGGCGCGGGTAAATTTCTGGGTTAAATAACCGGTTTCGTTGCTCGACGCGGAGGCGCACAGCATCCCCGTGGAGAGCCAGCGGTTGACCGTGGTGCCCTGTTCGTTCTTTTCGATGAAGTTGGCGTCGCGGTCTTCTTTCATCAGCTTCGCGATGCGATCAAAGGCATCGTCCCAACTGATTTGCTGCCATTTATCGGAGCCTGGTGCGCGATAAGAAGGCGTTTTCAGGCGGCTTTCGGAATGGATAAAGTCCACCAGACCGGCCCCTTTCGGGCACAGCGCGCCGCGGTTTACCGGGTGGTCCGGGTCACCTTCGATATGGAAAATTGAGGCTTTTGCGTTTTTTGCGCCATCGCCGAGGCTATACATCAATAGCCCACAGCCGACGGAGCAGTATGTGCAGGTGTTACGGGTTTCACGGGTGCGTAGCAGCTTGTACTGCCGGGTTTCCGCGAGCGCAGCGCCGGGGGCAAAACCCAGTGCCGCTGCCGTGGTGCCTGCCATACCGCCAGCACAGATCTTAAAGAACTGCCTTCTGCTGACCTGCATGGATCGCTCCTTACATTTCGACATTTCACATTGCTTAGGATTTATTTTGCGGGGTGACCCGCAAAGGTTCACAATTAGAACCACTATAGATTTTGATGGCTTACTTCCCTTCATCCGGAAGGGGTATTTCTAGAATACCACAATGGTACTGAGGGTGTTCTCGATTGGTTAAAACAAAGTGAACAAATTTCACCGCTCTGAAAAAAATATGATGGAACAGGTTACCGGCGCGCGCACGATCGAGCTCTGGCACCGGGGCAATCTCACCGTAGCCGAAACCGACTGGCTGGCGGAGGAAGTGCCCGTCGCGCTGGTCTACAACGGCATTTCCCACGTCGTGATGATGGCTTCGCCCAAAGATCTCGAAGCGTTTGCGCTCGGGTTTTCCCTGTCCGAAGGCATTATTGAAAGTCCGGCGGATATTTACGGGATGGATGTGTTGCCAACTTGTAACGGCATTGAAGTGCAGGTCGAGCTGTCCAGCCGCCGCTTTGCGGGCCTGAAAGAGCGTCGCCGGGCGCTGGCCGGACGAACCGGCTGCGGCGTCTGCGGCGTTGAGCAGTTGAATGACATTGGCCGCCCCGTGCCGCCGCTGCCGTTTACCCAGACGTTTGCCCTGGAAAACCTGGACGAGCCGCTGAAAAAAATGCGTGACTACCAGCCCGTCGGCGAGCTAACGGGCTGCACTCATGCGGCGTTATGGCTTGATGTTAATGGCCAGATTCTGGATGGGCGCGAAGATATTGGCCGCCATGTGGCGCTGGATAAAATGCTCGGCGTTCGCAGCCGTAACCCGTGGCATAACGGCGCCGCGCTGGTGTCGAGCCGTGCGAGCTATGAGATGGTGCAGAAGGCCGCGATGTGCGGCATTGAAATCCTGTTTGCGGTATCTGCTGCAACTTCGTTGGCAGTGGAAGTTGCACAGCGTACGAATCTGACGCTGGTGGGCTTTAACCGGCCAGGCCGTGCCACGGTTTATACGCACCCGGAGCGGCTGCGCTAGATTTTCCCCTCACCCCGCCCCTCTCCCAGAGGGAGAGGGGGAAAACAGCCAACGTGGAACATTGTTTATTCCCTCTCCCTTTCAGGGAGAGGGTTAGGGTGAGGGTAAAAATAAGAAGCGAGGCACGGTTCCGGCTTAAATCGCCTCCGTTTTCTCTCCGACCCAGGGCTGGAAGTGAACGGAACCTTAGCCGATCTTTCATAGAACGTATTTGTGACTAAGGTTTAGCCCTACCTGAGTGAGGGTCAATCCTCAGAACAGGCCCAGCGGCTTATCGGAATAGCTCACCAGCAGGCACTTGGTCTGCTGATAATGCTCCAGCATCATTTTGTGGGTCTCGCGTCCGATCCCGGACTGTTTGTAGCCCCCAAACGCCGCGTGTGCCGGGTAGGCGTGGTAACAGTTGGTCCACACGCGCCCGGCCTGAATACCGCGCCCCATTTTGTAGGCCAGGCTGCCGTTGCGGCTCCAGACGCCCGCGCCCAGACCGTATTCGGTATCGTTCGCCAGCTCCAGCGCTTCCTCCACGGTTTTAAACGTGGTGACGGCGAGCACCGGCCCGAAAATTTCCTCCTGGAACACACGCATGTTGTTTTTACCAAACAGAATGGTCGGCTCGAGGTAGTAACCCGCCTGCAGGTCGCCCGTCAGCGCTTTTCTACGCCCGCCGGTCAGCACGTCCGCGCCTTCTTTCTTGCCGATGTCGATGTAGTTGAGGATGGTTTCCATCTGCCCCTGCGACACCTGCGCGCCCATTTGGGTGCGGCTGTCCAGCGGGTTGCCGGAGCGAATGGCTTCTACGCGGCGGATCGCGCGCTCAATGAAACGTTCGTAGATGGACTCCTGCACCAGCGCGCGGCTCGGGCAGGTACAGACCTCGCCCTGGTTGAAGGCGAACAGCGCAAAGCCCTCCAGCGCCTTGTCGAAGAAGGCGTCTTCCTCTTCCATCACGTCGGCAAAGAAAATGTTCGGAGATTTGCCGCCCAGCTCCAGGGTGACCGGGATAATGTTCTGGGTGGCGTACTGCATGATCTGTTGCCCGACCTCGGTGGAGCCGGTAAACGCCACTTTGGCGATGCGTTTCGAGGTTGCCAGGTATTCGCCAATCTCGCCGCCCGCGCCGTTCACCACGTTAACCACGCCCGGCGGCAGCAGGTCGCCAACCAGTTCCATCAGCAGCAGCACGGAGAGCGGGGTCAGTCGCGCAGGCTTCAGTACGATGCAGTTGCCCGCCGCGAGCGCCGGGGCCATTTTCCAGCTCGCCATCAGCAGCGGGAAGTTCCACGGAATGATCTGTGCGACCACGCCGAGCGGCTCGTGGAAATGGTAGGCCACGGTGTCTTTATCCACCTCGCTGATGCCGCCCTCCTGGGCACGAATACAGGAGGCGAAGTAGCGGAAGTGGTCGATGGCCAGCGGCACGTCGGCGGCGCTGGTTTCGCGAATCGGTTTGCCGTTGTCCCAGGTTTCTGCCGTCGCCAGCAGCTCGATGTTTTGCTCCATGCGGTCGGCAATTTTCAGCAGGATGGTGGCGCGCTCCTGCACGGACATCTGCCCCCAGCCTTTTTTGGCTTCGTGGGCGGCATCCAGCGCCAGGTCGATGTCGGCCTTGCCGGAGCTGGCGATTTCGCACAGCGGCTGGCCGGTCACCGGGGTGAGGTTTTCATAGTACTGACCGCCAACCGGGGCAACCCATTGGCCGCCGATAAAGTTGTCGTAACGGGGTTTAAGTTTTAGCGGGAAACCATATTCGCCGGGGATAATACGGGTATCGGGAGGATTATTTGTCATAGCCGTCTCCTTGTGATGGTTCATCCACAAGGGTAGTTCGGGCTGGCTGTTTCTTCGCCGATTCCCGCCCGCTTTACGACGTGCTTCACGGATTAACGCCGGAGAAGAGGGAAATAACTCTTCTCCGGCAGGAGGGATCAGCGCGAAGGCGTAAACAGCGCCTTGTCGCGCAGCAGGTGGTCGTTGCCGCGCCGACGGGTAAAGCCGGTTTTGTCGAAATATTCCAGGATCTGAATCGCCAGCTTGCGGCCTACGCCTAATCTGTCGCGGAAGTCGGCGGCGTTGGTGGCACCGTGAGTTTGATCCAACTCGCGGATCAGATCGGCAAACGCCTGCAGGCGATCGTTTCGGTAATAACGATCTTTCAGAATCGCGGTGACCAGCCCCTGCTGGGCGGCGGATCGTAGCAGCTGACGCATCGCCTGTTCTTCCTCGCCGGTTTCTTTAGCCAGGTCGCGAACCCACCAGGGCTCATCGCCAAGCAACGCGTCTACTTTGTCCCACACCGCCTGCTGCGTGGGAGAAAAACCTGGCTCGTGTCCCGGCAGGTGCAGCCAGCCCTGGCGGCTTATCAGCAGGCCTTCAGCGCGCATTCTTTCGATAAGCGACAGAACCAGGCCTTCGTCTTCCGCGGGCAGCGCCATGCGGCGCAGGCGTTCACGGCCCGGCCCCGGCTGATCGTCATGCTGCTGGTGGTAGCGTGCCAGCACGTCGAGCAGTTTTTGCTGCCATAGAGCGGCCACATCCGGGCTTAGCAGCGCATTGCCCGCCTGCAGATAACCCGGCTGATCGAGCAGAGCCTGAAGACCTTCCGCCGTTAGCTGGCGTGCCCAGGAAAATTCGCTGAGCAGCACGGCTCCGCGAGCCAGATGTGCTTCCAGCGCCTGCGGGTCATCGGCTCCTTTTGCCAGGTCTGCCAGCCAGCTCAGGAAAGCGGGTTGGCGCTTGCCGCGGCGTGGGGCATTGAGCAGCACGGCACGGGCACCGGCGAGCGTGGTGCGGGCGCTGATGTCGCGCAGCACCAGGCGGTCGTTGTCCGCCAGCCACAGCGGCACATCCAGCACCAGTTCGGCAAGGTTGCCTTCCAGCAGCGAAACGCGCCCGGTTACGTGACGTGCGGAATGGTGAATATGCAGCGGTTGCCACTGCTGGAGCGGCTGCAGCGTTTGCAGTTCGACGATAACGCGCTCAATCGGCTGCAGAGGTTTTTCGCTCAGCAGCCAGTCGCCCCGGCTGATGTCGTTTTTTTCCGCGTCACCGCTGATGTTCAGGGCAATGCGCTGCCCGGCCATCGCGCTGGAAACCGGCTGGTTTTGGGCGTGAAGGCCGCGCACGCGCATCGGTTTATCCGCGCCGGTCAGCCAGAGCGAATCGCCAACGTTAACTTCGCCGCTCAGCGCCGTGCCGGTCACCACAAGGCCTGCGCCCTTAACCGTAAAAGCACGGTCGATGGCGAGGCGGAAGCGGTGCGAGGTGGCATGAGGACGTTCGCTTAGCCCGATAAGATGCTGCTGTAGCGCTTCTACGCCTTCACCGTTGGTGGCGGCGGTCACAAAGATTGCGGCCAAAGTATCGCCCAGCAGAGCGGCGACTTCATCGCGAACTTCTGCAATGCGGCTGTCGCTCACCCGGTCGGCTTTGGTTAGCGCGACGGTTACCTGCGGGTTGCCCGTCAGCTGTAAAATCGCCAGATGCTCGCGGGTTTGCGCCATCACGCCGTCGTCGCAGGCGATGACCAGCAGCGCATGATCTATGCCGCCGACGCCCACCAGCATGTTAGCCAGAAATTTTTCGTGCCCTGGCACGTCAATAAAGCCAATCACACGGCCATCCGGCTGCGGCCAGTAGGCGTAGCCGAGGTCGATGGTCATACCGCGCTTTTTCTCTTCGGGCAGGCGGTCAGCATTCACGCCGGTCAGCGCCTGGAGAAGGGTCGTTTTGCCGTGGTCAACGTGCCCGGCGGTGGCAATAATCACAGGGTAATGCCCTCCAGCAGCAGCGCTTCGTTTTCGAGGCAGCGTAAATCCAGCCACAGTCGGCCATCGGCAATGCGGCCAATAACCGGCCTTTCAAGCTCGCGCAGGGCTTGCGTCAGTGAGGCAAGCGTTGATCCACGTCCGTCTTTCGGCGTGAAGGTCAGGGCCGCGCCAGGCAGGCGGTCAACGGGCAAAGAGCCGCTGCCGATTTGCGACAGGCATGCTTCAACGCGCACATCGAACTGCTCGCCAAAACGCTGTTCAAATGCGGGCTGCAGGCGGCTGGCCTGCAGATGGATGTCTTCGGCACTGCGGGTTAGCAGGCGCAGGGTTGGCAGGCGTTCCACCAGCGTTTCCGGGTGTTGATACAGCCGCAGTGTGGCTTCCAGCGCCGCCAGCGTCATTTTGTCGGCGCGCAGCGCGCGCTTCAGCGGGTGGCTCTGAATGCGTTCAATAAGCGCCTTTTTGCCGACGATGATCCCGGCCTGCGGGCCGCCGAGTAGTTTGTCGCCGGAGAAACTCACCAGGCTCACGCCGTCGGCAATCAGCTGCTGCGGCATCGGCTCCGGCGGCAGGCCCCACAGGCTTAAATCTACCAGCGAGCCGCTGCCCAGGTCGGTGACGACCGGCAGGTTGAGTTCGTTGCCCAGCGTAACCAGCTCGGCCTCGCTAACTGCTTTGGTGAAGCCTTCGATGTGGTAATTGCTGGTGTGCACCTTCATCAGCAGCGAGGTGTTTTCGCTCGCGGCTGCGCGGTAGTCTTTCAGGTGCGTGCGGTTGGTGGTGCCGACTTCAACCAGCGTGCAGCCTGCCTGGCGCATGACGTCGGGAATGCGAAACGCGCCGCCAATTTCCACCAGTTCGCCGCGCGAAACCACTACTTCGCCGCCGACTGCGCAGGCCGCCAGCATTAGCAGCACCGCTGCCGCATTGTTGTTGACGATGCAGGCATCTTCCGCGCCGGTCAGCTCGCAAAGCAGATCGGCGATGGCGCGATCGCGGTGGCCGCGTCCTGCGTCGTCCAGTGAATATTCCAGCGTTACGGCGGAGCGCATGGCTTCGCTTACTGCATCAATGGCCGCCTCGGCCTGTAGCGCACGCCCGAGATTGGTGTGCAACACGGTGCCGGTCAGGTTGAAAACCGGCAGCAGAGCGCTGCGCTGGCTGGCCTCGAGCACGTCACGCGTTTTCTTTGCCCAGTCCTCGCTCCAGTCCGGCAGTTTGCTCGCCGTGCGAATGTGTTCGCGCGCTTCGCTTTGCAGCATTCTCAGCGTCGCCACCACGCGGGTGTGGCCGAACTCGGCAAGGAGGGCGGTAAAGGCGGCATCGCGCAGCAGGCGGTCGGTCGCCGGAAGATGGCTAAAAAGTGTTTGAGCTGTCGTCATGGCAGGGACTGGATTAGGAAATTTGTGAGTAATATTACAGGGGACAACGTCCCCTGTCCTGGCAGCAGATCATGCCGCGGGTGGTTCGGTACGCGCAAAGCTCTCGCGCAGGAACAGCTGTTCGACCAGCTTGACCAGGTGCGGGCGATTGACGCACCAGCCCGGCGCGACGCGGCGGAAATTGAGGTAACCCACCGCGCAGGCGGCAGAAATATTGGCCAGATTAAGCGGCTCGGCGGTCAGCGTGCCGTCGGCGGCGTATTCTTCCAATAGATCGAGGGCGCGGCCAATCTTCTCGCGCTGGCGGATCAGCACCTCTTCAGACTGCTGTTCCGCCGGGCGCAGTTTTTCACGCACGGAAGTTAACGCCGCGTCCATGATCCCGTCGGATAATGCTTCAAGCTGGCGTACATGCAGCGCCGCTTTCTGGTCGTGCGGGATAAGCTCTGGCGCGATGTTCAGCAGCTCGAGGTATTGGGCGATGATCGACGAATCAAACCAGCGCTCGCCTTCATCGGTGATAAGCGCCGGCACTTTGCCGAGCGGGTTGTACTGCGGGGCCGGGCTGTCGCCTGTCCACGGGTTGACGTTAACAAACTCAAAGCTAAGGCCTTTTTCCAGCAGGATGACCGAGATCTTTCGAACAAAGGGGCTGGTATAGTTGCCGATCAGTTTCATGACATTATCCGTTTTTGCCAACTTGAGGTAAGTATGAAACAGATACCCAACATTGCTGAAAAAGTCTACGCCCCTTTTATGTAGTCGACAAAGGCGCGTAGCGCGCTGGGCATGTACTGGCGGCCTGGGTAATAGAACTGGAACGGCGGAAGGTCGGGCAGCCACTCCTCCAGCATCGAAACCAGCCTGCCGCTTGCGAGATGCTCTTCTACCTGCTGCTGATACAGGTAGCCAATGCCCGCCCCGCACAGCACCGCTTCCAGCTCGGAGTCGAGATCGTCGACGACGATATTGCCGCACGGCGTCACCTCCAGCTTGCCTTCAGGCCCGTAAAACTCCCAGTAGTAGGGGCGGCCGCTTGGATAGCGGAAAATAACGCTGCAGTGATTGACCAGCTCGCGGGGATGAGCCGGAGCCGGATAGCTCGCAAGATATTCCGGCGTGGCGACGACGCAAATCTTTGCCTTCGGGCCAATCGGCACGGCAATCATGTCTTTTTCCACCGTGGTTATCAGGCGGATACCGGCGTCATATTCCTGCTTCACAATATCCACCAGCCTGTCGTCGGTGGTGACTTCCACTTTGATGTCGGAATAGCGGCGGATAAATCCGGCCACCAGCGGCATTAAAACCGTGCGTGCAGCCAGCCGTGAGCTGTTGATTTTGAGGGTGCCCATCGGCGTGTCGCGAAACGAGTTCACCTCGTCGAGGATGGTATGAATTTCGTCACAGGCCGGGCGCAGGCGCTCGTAAAGGTTAGCGCCAGCCTCGGTGAGAGACACGCTGCGGGTGGTGCGGTTGAACAGCCGGATTTTCAGGCGCTGCTCGAGCTGTTTGATGCCGTGGCTGATCGCCGACGGAGAAAGCCCCAGCTCGTCGCCGGCGGCGCGAAAGCTTTTGTGTCGCGCCACGGCGATAAAGGTCGCGAAGTCGGAAAAATTCAGCGCCATTAGTGAAAATCCTTCATTAACTCATCTCAAATACTACGTTTTACAGAATTATCCAGCGGCCGTAAAGTGGTAGCTACTTCCCAACAGGCTGAGATAACTCCATGAAATCAGAGAATATGTATATCGTTTGGGCCCATCCGCGTAGCGACTCATTAACCGCGCAGGTGGTACAGGAAATTCAGGGCGAGGCGGCGGAACGCGGCATTAACGTCTCTTCGCTCGATCTTTACCGCAGCGGCTTTAATCCCTCGCTTGGCGTGGACGACGAGCCGGACTGGAACAACCCGCAGAAGCAGTATTCCCCGGAGGTTCACCGCCTGTTTGGCGAGTTAGCAGATAAAGACACCGTGGTCGTGGTGTTCCCGGTGTGGTGGTACAGCTTCCCGGCCATGCTGAAAGGCTACCTGGACCGCGTGTGGAACTACGGCCTGGGCTACGGGCCGGGCGGCACGCTGGGGAATAAGAAAATCCGCTGGGTGGCGCTGGTCGGCGGCTCGCAGGCAGGTTTTGTGAAGTACGGCTGGGAAAAGAACATGACCGATTTTATCGACGGGTCGATGGGCTACCTGGGCGTTGAGGATGCAAAAATCGATTTCCTCTATAACACCATCGGCGTGGAAGAGGGGATTGGCGATAGCGATGCCCATTACCAGCAGCTGTTTGCTCAGGCGCGCGGCATTGTCGCGGACTTAGCTCAATAACCTTTTATTCTTCACACAAGCGCGGCATTCAACGTCGCGCTTTTTACCCGCCGCCTCGCTGTAATTTACTTTCATCCCGTGATTGCCCTTCTTATGTTGTCAACGCCCAGATTTTAACTGGATCACATTAGGATTAGTCCCCCTCAAAATACTTTGTGATGTAAGTCACAAATAAATAACAAAGACGTCATAACTAAATGTGATGTTAGTCACATTAAAAGGTCAATCAGGGTTAAAAATTCCTCGGTGTACTTTTTTTACACAACCATTATGTGATCACCATCACTCAATGTGGCTGGGTGATCCCCGATTATTAGTGATCTGAGTCACATAATAGGGCGCTGGCTGGACAGCTTAACGATTCAGTGCCAGATTCGCGTCACTTACTGCATAAGGCCGGCGACCCTGCCGCTACGTTAACAATAAACCTCGGGCTGCTTTTCAGCGCGGAACACCAACAAGGGGTATGTGTATGTCATCCGATATCAAGATCAAAGTGCAAAGCTTTGGTCGTTTCCTCAGCAATATGGTTATGCCAAATATCGGGGCGTTTATCGCCTGGGGTATTATCACGGCCTTATTTATTCCTACCGGATGGTTGCCAAACGAAACGCTGGCGAAGCTGGTAGGCCCGATGATCACTTACCTGCTGCCGCTGCTGATCGGCTTTACCGGTGGTCGCCTGATTGGCGGTGACCGCGGCGGCGTAGTGGGTGCTATCACCACTATGGGCGTTATCGTCGGGGCTGACATGCCGATGTTCCTCGGCGCAATGATTGCGGGGCCTCTGGGCGGCTGGGCAATCAAGCACTTCGACAAATGGGTCGACGGTAAAATCAAATCCGGCTTTGAAATGCTGGTGAACAACTTCTCTGCCGGTATCATCGGGATGATCCTGGCGATTCTGGCGTTCATGGGTATTGGCCCTGCGGTTGAAGTCCTGTCCAAAATTCTGGCGGCGGGCGTTAACTTCATGGTTGTACACGACATGCTGCCGCTGGCGTCCATCTTCGTAGAACCGGCGAAAATCCTGTTCCTGAACAACGCCATCAACCACGGTATCTTCTCGCCGCTGGGGATTCAGCAGTCCCACGAGCTGGGCAAATCCATCTTCTTCCTGATTGAAGCGAACCCGGGTCCGGGTATGGGCGTCCTGCTGGCATACATGTTCTTCGGTCGCGGTAACGCTAAGCAGTCTGCGGGCGGCGCGGCTATCATCCACTTCCTGGGCGGTATCCACGAAATTTACTTCCCGTATGTGCTGATGAACCCACGTCTGATCCTGGCCGTTATCCTCGGCGGTATGACCGGCGTATTCACCCTGACCGTACTGAACGGCGGCCTGGTGTCTCCGGCTTCCCCGGGTTCTATCCTGGCAGTTCTGGCGATGACCCCGAAAGGCGCGTACTTCGCTAACATCGCGGCTATCTGTGCGGCAATGGTTGTTTCCTTCGTGGTCTCCGCCATCCTGCTGAAAACCAGCAAAGTGAAAGAAGAAGACGACATCGAAGCTGCGGCTCGCCGTATGCAGGAAATGAAGGCTGAATCCAAAGGTGGCGCAGCGCCGCTGGCGGTAGGTGCTGGTCTGTCTAACGACCTGAGCCACGTGCGTAAAATCATCGTAGCCTGCGACGCAGGTATGGGCTCCAGCGCCATGGGTGCAGGCGTGCTGCGTAAGAAAGTGAGCGATGCTGGCCTGAAAAATATCTCCGTGACCAACTGCGCTATCAACAGCCTGCCGGACGACGTTGACCTGGTGATTACCCACCGCGACCTGACCGAGCGTGCAATGCGCCAGGTGCCACAGGCGCAGCATATCTCCCTGACCAACTTCCTCGACAGCAGCCTGTACGCCAACCTGGTTGAGCGTCTGCTGGCCTCTCAGAACCTGAGCGACAAAGAAGTGAAGGTGATGCACAGCCTGGAAGACAGCTTTGTTTCCAGCGAAGAAGGCGTCTTCAAGCTGGGCGCGGGTAACGTGTTCCTCGGCCTGAAAGCCAGCACCAAAGAAGAAGCGATTCGCTTTGCCGGTGAGCAGTTGGTGAACGGCGGCTACGTGCAGCCGGAATACGTGGACGCAATGTTTGAGCGCGAAAAACTGACTCCAACTTACCTGGGCGAAGGTATCGCGGTTCCTCACGGTACCGTGGAAGCGAAAGACCGCGTGCTGAAAACCGGCGTGGTGTTCTGCCAGTACCCTGAAGGCGTGCACTTCGGCGAAGAGCCGGAAGACATTGCCCGCCTGGTTATCGGTATTGCGGCCCGCAATAACGAGCACATCCAGGTGATCACCAGCCTGACCAACGCGCTGGATGATGAGTCGGTCATTGAGCGCCTGGCGCACACCACCAGCGTCCAGGAAGTGCTGGATCTGCTGGCCGGTAAGAAATAAAGGTTTGCCCCTCACCCCAACCCTCTCCCCGGAGGGGCGAGGGGGAACAACAGGTGCAAAGCATTATCCCCTCTCCCCCTTGGGGAGAGGGCTAGGGGAACAACAGGTGCAAAGCATTATCCCCTCTCCCCAAAGGGGCGAGGGGGAACAACACAGGTGCAAAGCATTATCCCCTCTCCCCCTTGGGGAGAGGGCTAGGGTGAGGGGATTCGCATACAGTATCCTTACCCCAGCCCTCACGGGTGAAATAATCAGGAAGGTTAACGCAATGAAAGCATTACATTTTGGTGCAGGTAATATCGGTCGTGGCTTTATCGGTAAACTGCTGGCAGACGCCGGTCTGCAGCTGACTTTTGCCGACGTAAACCAGGTGGTTCTGGATGCGCTGAACGCGCGTCACAGCTACCAGGTTCACGTAGTGGGCGAGCAGCAGCAGATTGATACCGTCTCCAACGTGAATGCCGTCAGCAGCATCGGCGACGACGTGGTCGCGCTTATCGCGCAGGTAGACCTGATTACCACCGCTGTGGGCCCTGTCGTGCTGGAGCGCATTGCTCCAACGCTTGCTAAAGGCCTGGAGCTGCGTCGCGCCAACGCCAACGACGCGCCGCTGAACATTATCGCCTGTGAAAACATGGTGCGCGGCACCAGCCAGCTGAAAGAGCACGTGAAAAAAGCGCTGTCCGCTGAGGCGTGGGCGTGGGTTGAGCAGCACGTTGGCTTTGTCGATTCTGCGGTTGACCGCATCGTTCCACCGTCCGAGTCCGCCACCAACGACCCGCTGGAAGTGACCGTGGAAACCTTTAGCGAGTGGATTGTTGATAAAACCCAGTTCAAAGGTGAGCTACCGAACATTCCTGGCATGGAACTTACTGATAATCTTATGGCGTTTGTCGAGCGCAAGCTCTTCACGCTGAATACCGGGCATGCTATAACCGCGTACCTCGGTCAGCTGGCCGGGCACCAGACTATCCGCGATGCGATTCTTGATGAGAAAGTGCGCGCCGTAGTGAAAGGGGCGATGGAAGAGAGCGGCGCGGTGCTGATTAAGCGCTACGGCTTTGAAGCCGACAAGCACGCCGCGTACATCAAGAAAATCCTTGGTCGTTTCGAAAACCCTTACCTGAAGGACGACGTGGAGCGCGTTGGCCGTCAGCCGCTGCGCAAACTCAGCGCCGGCGATCGCCTCGTCAAGCCGCTGCTCGGCACCATTGAGTACCGCTTACCGCACGTGAACCTGATCAAAGGGATTGCGGCGGCAATGCACTACCACAGCGAGCAGGACCCGCAGGCTCAGGAGCTGAAGCAGCTGCTGGCTGATAAGGGCCCGCAGGCCGCGCTGGCGGAAGTGTCCGGTCTGGATGCAAATAGCGAAGCCGTGACCGAGGCGGTGAAGGCGTATAACGCCATAGCGTAACCCTATGCAGGCGCGGTGGATGCCGCGCCTGAAACATGTTTAGTGATGCAGGCAAAAATGGAAGAAACCCAGGCCTTTGAAAACCGCGTGCTTGAGCGACTGAATGCCGGCAAAACCGTACGAAGCCTGCTGATTGCTGCCGTCGAGTTGTTAACCGAAGCGGTAAATATCCTGGTGCTACAGGTGTTCCGCAAGGACGACTACGCGGTGAAATATGCGGTAGAGCCGCTGCTGGACGGCGACGGGCCGCTGGGCGACCTCTCGGTACGGCTGAAGCTTATCTACGGGCTGGGCGTGCTGAACCGCGCTGAGTACGAAGACTGCGAGCTGCTGATGGCGCTGCGCGAAGAGCTAAACCATGACGGCAACGAGTACAGCTTCACCGATGACGAAATGCTTGGCCCGTTCGGCGAGCTGCACTGCGTCACGGCGCTGCCGCCGACGCCGACCTTCGTTGACGGCAGCGATCCGGAGCTGCTGGCGATGCAGCGTCAGCGCTACATGCAGATAGTCCGGTCCACGATGGTACTTTCCCTGACAGAGCTGATCTCCCGGATCAGCTTAAAAAAAGCCTTCCAAAAATAGCCGCCTTTCGCCCTGTCCCTCAGGATCGTGTATCCTTGCCAGCAAGCCATCTTTATTCACGGTAAGTCAAAATGAAAGAAATCGAAAAATCAGAAATTAAACGCCTTAGCGATCGTCTGGACGCTATCCGCCACGAAATGCCAGATTTGCACCTGATCAACGAAGCGGAAAAATATGCCGAGCTGGAAAAAGAGCGGCAGAAGCTGGAAATTGAAATCGCTCGCCTGCAGGCGGTACGTAACCAGAAGCTGAGCAAAGAAGCGCAGAAGCTGATGGCGCTGCCGTACAAGCGTGCGATTACCAAAAAAGAGCAGGCCGATATGGGCAAGCTCAAGAAAACCGTTCGTGGCCTGGTGATTGTCCACCCGATGACCGCCCTGGGCCGTGAAATGGAGTTGACCGAGATGACCGGCTTCTCCCGCACTGAATTCTGACCGCGCTCTCTTTTCGGTGAAATAAACCGATAAAACCTGCCTCATCAGCCTCTTAAATCTCCATCCGGCTCTATAGTTAAGTGCCGGGTGAGGATTTCTCCTGCCCCAAATCTTCCAATGGACAATTGGCCCGAATCGCTACAAGGCCGCAGGGAACGCCAAACCTTGGTTTAACTTTCTTGCAGTGAGAGTAAGTATGAAAAATAAGGTTTTGACTCTGGTTCCCGTCTGTCTGGCCGGTTTCACCGGCGTGCTTCCCTTTTCAGCCTCCGCCGCCTGTTCGTCGCAAACGCCGAACACCGGGGACACCGTGACCTGCAGCGGCTCGGGCATGGCGCCCGTTGTAGCCACCGCGGGCAGCAGCAACGTCACGATTAACCTCGACTCAACCGCCACCGGCAGCTACTCGCTGCCCACCCAGGCGACGCCATTCTCCGTGGACAGCAACAGCGTGATTAACAACGACGGGGCGCTTACCCTCACCGGCAACGGTACGGGCGTAGCGAACCGTGGGGCGTTGCTGCTTGGCTTGAACAACGACAATACGCTGACTAACGGCGCGGCGGGCACGCTGACTACTACCGGGGCCTACAACGACGGCATGGCGGCCAACGGCAATAACAATACGCTGATCAACAACGGCACCATCACCACCAGCGGCAACAACTCTTACGGCATGACCGCCGCCTGGGGGCAGAGCAATCCTGGCGCGGCGGGAAATACCATCACGAATACCGGGACGATCTCCACGTCGGGGAATAACGCCAGGGCGATTTCGCTGCTGGGGGGCAGCGGCACGGTGAACAACAGCGGGACGTTGACCACTTCCGGACGGGACGCGCCCACGGTGTTTTTACAGGGCAACAACGCCACGCTAAATAACAGCGGGCTGATACAGGCCAAAGGCACGGCGTCCTCCAGCGGCAGCGTGGATGGCGTGGTGGCGAACACGCTCGGCAGCAGCTTTAACACCACGATCAATAACCTGGCCGGTGGGCAGATTATCAGCAATAACGGGATCGGTATTCGCTCCACCAACGGCAATATCACCATTACCAATGCCGGGCTGATTCAGGGCGGAAGCGGCACGGCAATTCTCAGCGGCAACGGCAGCATTTCGCTGATCCTGCAGACAGGGTCGCAGATTGTTGGTCTTTCTGACGGCGGACGGGGTAACAACAGCGTGACGCTTGAAGGCACGGGAACGGCCTCTAGCGCCTTTACCAACTTCCAGACGCTGACGATGACGGGCAGCGACTGGACCTGGGCTGGCACCGGTGCGTTCACCACCGCCCTCGTGCAAAGCGGAACGCTGGATCTTACCGGCACGCTCGGTACCAGTACGGCTTCCGTAACGGCTTCGGTAAGCAACGGCGCGACGCTGCAGGCAAACTCAACCAATCTGCCGCTTTCGGTGAGCAACACCGGGCTTGTGCGCTTCCTGCAAAACAATCAGGGCGAGTATCTGGGCACGATAAGCGGGAGCGGTGCGGTAGAAAAAGCAGGGACCGGGACGTTACTTTTTAACAGCGTGAACAGCTACACCGGGGGGACGGTCGTCAATGGCGGGACGCTTATCGTCGGCGATAGCTCACACGCTTCGGCTTCCCTTGCCAGCGGCGCTACCGTTGCGGCCGGAGCCACGCTTGGCGGCTACGGCACGGTAAACGGCGACGTGACTAACAGCGGAACGCTGGGAGCGGCCAATGCTCTGTCGTCGCTTTCTGCTGGTCCACAGGGCAATTTCCAGATTAACGGTAACCTGACCAACGCGGGATTTGTGCAGCTGGGCGGCAGCGGCGTGGGGAACAGCCTGACCGTAGCCGGAAACTATAGCGGCCAAAACGGCGTGATTGCGCTGAACACGGTGCTGGCGGGCGACGGAGCCGCGTCCGACAAGCTGATCGTGAGCGGGGGCAGCGCTTCCGGCAGCAGTACGCTGAAGGTCACTAATATTGGCGGGGCCGGGGCGCAAACTGCCATAGACGGTATTCAGGTGGTGCAGACCACCAACGGCGCGACCAGCTCGGCAAACGCCTTCAAGCTTTCGGGCGGCACAGTTAGCGCCGGAGCGTATTCCTACTATCTCGCCAGGGGCGGCGTCTCTGACGGCAGCGGCGGGAGCTGGTATCTGCGTAATTCCGTGGTGCCAGATTCGACAACGTCGGTCACCCCGGCGGAAGAAACGCCTCAGTCCATCGTGGATGCTTCGCACGGCAATGAGACGGTGAACGTCTATCGACCAGAAGTCGCGCTGTACGCCGAAGCGCCCTCGGTTGCCCGCCAGCTCAACCTGCAGCAGATAGACACCTTCCACGACCGCCAGGGCGAACAGAGCCTGCTAAACGGCGATAACAAAGCCCCGGCTTTCTGGGCCAGAAGCTGGGGAAGCCATGCGGATATTCATCAAAGCGGGGACGTTAATCCTTCGTTCAACGGTACGCTGTGGGGGCTGCAGCTGGGCCAGGATTTGTATACCGCAACCGAAGATAATGGCGCAACTCATCATGCCGGTGTGCTGTTCGGCTTCTCCAGAGCGACCGGCGACGTCGATGGTTTTGCGCTGGCGAAACAGGGCTCGCGCGTCGGGAAATTGCAGTTGAACAACTATAACTATGGGGCGTACTGGACCCGGGTTGCCGCTTCCGGCTGGTATACGGACGCGGTGTTAATGGGCAGCGCGCTGCGGCTGAATACGGATTCGGTGAACGGCGTGAACGCCTCTTCCAGCGGCAATGCGGTTACCGGCTCCGTTGAAACGGGGCTGCCTGTTACCCTCGGTGAAGGGCTGACGCTTGAACCTCAGGCGCAGCTGGTCTGGCAGAGAACCTCGCTGGATTCGCTGCATGACGGCGTCTCTGAGGTGAGCTGGAATAACGGCAATACCTGGCAGGGGCGGGTTGGGGCCCGTTTGCAGTGGGCGTTTGAGGCGAGCGGCGTGAACTGGAAGCCCTATCTGCGGGCCAACGTGCTGCGTACGTTCGGGCAGGATGATGAAACGGCTTTCGATGACAGCACGACGATCGCCAACAACGTTGGGCAAACGGCCGGGCAAATCGGCGCGGGGCTGGTGGCGCAGGTTAGCCAGAACGGCAGCCTGTACGCCACGACCGGCTACCTGACCAATCTAGGCGGCGAGCGCCAGCGGGTAGTTACCGGCAATGTCGGCGTGCGCTGGAGCTGGTGATCGCCCTGCGGCTCCGGGCTTTGCCGGAGTCGCTTTTATTATGGTTACTTTGTATTCAGTTTTTTTGAAAGAGATAAGCGAATTGTTCCGCTAACAAACAAAGTCGTGCGGCGCTATTCTTATTTCATCGAAGGCAGTCAGCCTTCCAACTAAACAAAATGCAAAGGTAATTATCATGAAAAGCATCAAATATTTTGCCGTAGTTATGACTCTCGCCGCTTCCTTCTCCGGTTTTGCAGCGGAAACTCAGTCAGTTGCCAGCCAGACAATGGGCACCGTATCGGTCAGCGGCGCGTCTAACCTGGACAGCCTGCAGCACCAGTTGCAGCAAAAAGCCGAGCAGGCCGGGGCGAAATCCATCCGCATCATCTCTGCCGGTGGTGATAACAAAATGTACGGCGTGGCTGAAATCTACAACTAAGCGCTGAATCACGCAGTATGGGCCGCCTCGAGCGGCCCGTATTTTATCTGAACTCTCGCGCCAACAGGCCAAAAATCCAGTCATCCTGCCAGCGTTCATTCAGCCAGTAGTTTTCCCGCAGCGTGCCTTCCTGCTGAAACCCCACTTTCTCCAGCACTTTCTTTGACGGAATATTTCCGGCAGTGACCGTGGCAACAAGCTTGCGGATACCGGCCTCTGCAAAAGCAAAGTCGCAAACCTCCAGCAGTGATTCATAGCCGTAGCCCTGCCCGTGAAACGACGGATCGAGTAAAAAGCCCACTTCTGCTATATCGTCCTCGCGCAGGATAAAACCGGTGACGCCAATCGGCACGCCGGTTTTCAGATGCCGCATCACCATGCAGAGCCAGTGCCTGCTGCCCGGCTGCCATTCGGGGAGGCGAGCGTCGAAGGTGCGGCGGATCTCTTCCTCCGGGCGGTTTTCGTCGACGTAGCGCATTACCTCCGGCTGCTGCTGCAGGTAACGAAAAAGCGGCCAGTCGGCTTCGGTAAGCTGGCTGAGTGACAGGCGAGGGGTGTGAAGTTGCATAGTGTGTTGACTCGTCTTTACCGGGAATGCTCTTTGATAGCAGTAAATAAAAAGCGGCGCCAGTTTGTGGCCCCGCTTATGTGTTAATCCCAGCGCGATAAGTCATCTCTTGTTAGCCCCATATCCCTGAGCTGTTCAGGACTGAGTTCGCGCAGGGCGCGTAAAGTCCGACGGCGCTGGTGGCTACGACGAAAATACTGGTAAAGCATGACCAGGCCAAAAAACGGCCTACGGTGGTGGTTCTCTTCAAAGCCCATGGCATCACTCCTCGCGGTTTTTCTGGGGTTATCATGCGGCGAGCGGGCAAAAGCAGACAGATTCAAAAATCACTTTTCTTTAACATACAGAAAGGCTAAAACATGAGCTGAATGGCATTTATTGCGCCATTCTGTATTGGTTTTTCCTTCTGTATGGTTTCCGGTGAGGATACAGCATGACGCGTTACCAACATCTCGCCACGCTTCTGGCCGGGCGTATTGAGCAAGGGCTTTATCAAAGCGGGGAGCGTTTGCCTTCGGTTCGTAGCCTGAGCAGTGAGCACGGCGTCAGTATCAGTACCGTGCAGCAGGCTTATCACGTCCTGGAAGATCAGCAGCTGATTTCCCCCCAGCCGCGTTCCGGCTACTTTGTTGCGCCGCGCAAAGCGGTTCCTCCCGTGCCGCGTTTAACGCGTCCGGTACAGCGGCCGGTCGAAGTGACGCAGTGGGATGCGGTGCTGGAATTAGTGAACTCCCGGCAGAACTGTGAAGTGATCGCTTTTGGCAGCGGCTCGCCGGACCTTACCCAGTCGACAATCAAGCCGCTTTGGCGAGAGATGGGGCGGCTCGCGCAGTATCAGGAGCCTGAACTGCTGGGCTACGACGGCATGTTCGGCGTGAAAGCGCTGCGCGAGCAAATTGCCCGCCTGATGCTGGACAGCAACTGCGTGGTGAATGCCGACGACATCGTGGTGACGAACGGCTGCCATGAAGCCCTGTCGATTGCGATTCGCGCGGTGTGTGAGCCGGGGGACATTGTGGCGGTCGAGTCCCCGTCGTTTCACGGCACCATGCAAATGCTGCGCGGATACGGCGTTAAAGTTGTTGAAATCCCTACCGATTCTGTCACAGGCATGAGCCTCGAGGCGCTGGAGTTGGCGTTAGAGCAATGGCCGATAAAAGCCGTCATTTTGGTGGCCAACTGCAATAATCCTCTGGGATTCATCATGCCGGATGCGCGCAAGAAAGCGGTGATGAACCTTGCGCAGCGCTTTGATATCGCCATTATCGAAGATGATGTTTACGGCGAGCTGGCCTATGAGTATCCGCGCCCGATGACCATCAAATCCCTGGATGTTGATGGCCGCGTTCTGCTGTGCAGCTCGTTTTCAAAAACGCTGGCACCGGGGCTGCGCGTGGGCTGGATAGTGCCTGGGCGCTACCTCGACCGGACGCTGCACTCCAAATACATCGGCACAGGCAGCAGCGCCACCTTCACCCAGCAGGCGGTAGCGGCGTTTATTCGCAACGGGCACTATCACCGCCATCTCAGACGCATGCGCCAGCACTATCAGCGCAACCTGGACGTCTTTACCTGTCGCGTGCGGCAATATTTCCCCTGCGGTATTTGCGTCAGCCGGCCTCAGGGGGGCTTCCTGATGTGGATAGAACTCCCGGAAGAGGTCGATGCCGTGCGGCTTAGCAGCGCATTGAAGGAGGCTAAAATCCATATTGCGATCGGCTCGCTGTTTTCGGCCTCCGGTAAATACCGTAACTGCCTGCGGCTGAACTATTCTTTGCCGTGCAACGCCGTCACCGAGGCTGCCCTCAAAAGGTTGGGTGAAATCGTCGACTGTGAGATTTGAAAATGCCTGATTAAATCGCTCCTTTTATCGCCATTGATTATTATTTAGCTGTTTTACACTCGGCTGTAATGGCGAAGTTTGGCCTTGGCATTAATAACCATAAAAAAATAGCCGCCTGGGGCGGAAAAAGCAGTTTTTTCTGCGTTCGGCAGCATAAGGCCGGACATCGACAAAGGACTATCATGAGCAGCGCAACATTGCAGATGCGGGAGCACTTTGAGACGTGTCTGGGGATTATTCGGCAGGCTTCGCTCCAGATCCTGCCCTTACTGAACATTCGTGCCGCCGAAGGCAAAGATCCGCAGTGGTTTTTCCAGCAGTTGGAGCAGGCTCGTATGGCGCTTGGCAGCTGGGGCGCGGTGGCGAAACGGCTGAATCTTAACGACTCCGAGATTTCACAATTTACGCTGCTGCTGCGCCATTTGCAGCAGCTGGTGCCGCAGTATGAGAGCGGGCAGGAGGTCAGCCAAAACCAGCTGCTCGCCGCCCTGCGCTTCACCAGCTATCTTGAGCATGTGCGGTTCAAGCAGCCGCTGCTGGGCTATTCCACCGAGTTATCCTCAGATGTTGACGGCCTGCAGAAAGGCGCCCAGCAGCAAATGCGCGCCATTGAACTGATGCTAAAAGGGCTGGTGAACCAGGCGTGGGAAAGCCAGGCTGACCTGGTGAATCAGCTCAAAAACCAGTTTGGTGCCGATAAGGTTCGCCGCTGGTTGAAGCGAGGCGAGCGGGGCGACGTGCTGAGCGGGATGAAGTTTAGCGAGCTGGCGCTGATGCTGGTGGACAAGAAAGAGTTCGCCCATCACTACGCGAAAATCTACCAAAACTCGCCGCAGCTGGGCTTTCTTATCGACCAGCGTAAAACCCTGCAAATCTTCCTCGATGGCACCAGGCAAATCCGCAATGACCTGATGCACAAGCAGCCGCTGTCCACCGTGCAGGTGGCTTTGCTGGATAGCTATTTCGGTGAAATCAGCGGCCCGGTACAGAAAGCTTTTAGCGAAGGCCGCACCAAAGTTAATCCTTCCGCTTTGTTAGACACTGATGACGCCACGCTACAGAACTATCTTGAGCAGGCGCGTAAAAACCACTCGGCACAGGGCGGTGACCCGGAAGAGATCAGAGAGTCCATCGAGCGTTTCGACCCACGCGCGGCCAAAAAGCAGCATGATACAACCAGCGTTATCTCTACCGCGCTTTGGGCATCGGTAGGGATTGCCGTTGTGGCGGTAGCGGTGGTTGGTCTCTACTTGTTAAGCGATATGTCTTCAAAGCCAGAAGTGACGGTGACGGCTCCGATTGTGAGCACGCCGGTGCAGCAGAAAGAGCGCCCGGAAAACAACAGCCCGCGCGATATGCTGGCCAATATGGGCATCAGCTGGGATGAAAATAACCTGCGTGCGGCGATTAACCGCAACGACGCCCGTATTGTGCGGCTTTTCATGCAGGGCGGGATGAACTGGAAAGTTTATTTTGCCGAGCAGGCGCTGGCGGAGGACTACCGGGATGTGTTGACTATTTTGCTGCAATACCGGCCGCAAATGGATGAGGCCCGGCCCTGCCGCAGGCTGATTGGCTCCACCGAGCTAGGTATGAAGAAAGGGCAAAAGCTGACTTCGCTGAGGAAGCAATTCCTCGCCAGCTTCTGCAGTTCAGCCCCGGCAGTACAGCGCCAGAAGGAAGAAGTTGAGCGCGCCCGGATGCGCCTGGCGGCGCAAAAGCAGCGCTATGAAGATGCGACCGCTCAGGGGCTGGAGACAGAGCCGGTGGATGAGCAGACCGCCAAAATTCAGCAGGCGATATACAACGCGATGCGCTAGCCGTACCGGGCAGCCTTCGGGCCGCCCAATGCATTACAGCAGGCCTTTATCGCGGAACGTCGCGGCGGTGGCTTCGTTCAGGTCATAGTTAGCCAGATCCTGCGGGCTGACCCACGCATACTGCTCAAACTCTTCGTTAATGGTTATCTCGCGGTTTTCGCTGACGCAGTCAAACATCAGGTAAATCATATACACCTGCTCTTTGCTGCCGTCGGCGTAGGTTTTCACCCGGACGTCATCGCGGAAGGTCCACGGTGCGATGTGCGAGATAATCAGCGCTTCGCCCAACTCCTCTCGGATCTCACGCCGCAGCCCTTCTACCATGGTTTCGCCCGGCTCAATGCCGCCGCCGGAAAGCGCCCACTGGCCGGGAAAAACACCGCGATCTTGCGGCATTTTGCACAGCAAATATTGGCCCTGATTCTGGATAATCGGGCAGGCAATCACTCTTTGTCGCATCGTCTTCTCCCTGAAAAATAAGCCGCCGTGTTATAGCACAGATAAGAAAAAGGGTCTGCACGTAGGCAGACCCTCAATGAACAACAACAATAAAAGGCTTTTAGAAGCGATACTGAATGCCGACGCCGTAGGTATAGCTGTCGTTACTCAGGCCAGCGGCATCGCCACCCTGAGACCAGGTTTCCCCGGTTTTATTATCACGGGTTTTTGTCGAGGCCTTCGCTTCGGCAAAACGCGTCCACGTTAATTCCGTATAGAGTCGGGTATTCGGCGTAACGTAATACCCGGCAGAAACGGTAGCGGCATAATAATTGGAATTATTGCCTTTTTCGCTAAAGCTCAGCTGACGCATATAATGCTCGTCATTATCTTGCGCATTCACCCACGGGCTGAATTTAAATTGCCCTGCTAAATCAAAGTCCTGATAGCGATAACTTCCGGTCAGCCCAACGTATGGCACGCTGAATTTCTGGCTATAACCAATCCCTGGTTTCCCGGCAGGGAATTCACCGACAAGCGCGCCGTTGAAATAATTGTATGAGCCGCCTCTGGCGGTCCAGCTGTATCGGGTTTCCTGGTAGCCGGTGACGATGCCGAGGTTATAAGCCGGTTCCTTTAACAGCCAGCCGGTCAGGTTAAGATCGAACTGATTGGCGTAATTCAGGCTGGTATCAGGGTGGGTGGATTTGTCGCTCCAGCGGCTTTGGCCAGGCGTTTGCCAGTCATAGTCGGACATGTGTGAGCCGCGTGAGGCGAAGGTTGTCCAGCCGTTTGCGTTGAGAGTGATATAGCGCTGAGCGTCCCAGCTAATACCGCCTTTAATAATAGGTGTATTTTTAATTTTCCATTTCAGTTCACTTAATTTACTGCCATCGTGTTGATTATAAACGAGCTCTTTAGATTCTCCGTTTAGAACACCGGTGGAAATATTGGTGGTTACTGCGTCGGGTGAAAAATTAAAGCTGGTTGAAGCGAGCAGCGCCGGGCTAAACAGCAATGCGGCGGCCGCAGGCAGGTATTTTTGCTTGTGCATGATGTATCGTTCTGTTTTCTATAACATTGGTTTGGTGTTGCAAAAAATAAACCTGTACGGACAGGTTAAAGGCCGTAAAGGGTTATTGTTGCGCGATAAATTATGTTGTTGAAAATTATTATTAGGTTGTCTTGCCAGGCAAAACGAAACGTATTTTATGGACTGTTACTTGGCAGGGGAAAGATTATTTTCTACTGGTGAATATTTGAGCGGTGAATCGTTTGATTTTAAAGAGAATTAAAATTGTAGCTTTTTGTTACAAGGATATATCATAACTAGTCATATGTATTTATTGAGAAAATTTAACTTAAGTCAGGTTGGGTCGGTTTAAATATGTAAGCGGGCTAATGATTATTTGGCGATGGAAGCCCGGCCGTTCGTAGCATACTCATTTCACTCTCTTTTTGACAATATGAGCACCATCAGCGGCAGGGCTTCGCTTTTGAATCTTTGCCTGCAGTGATTGAACCGTTGTTCACCCCCCTCAACAACCATCGCCTGCTGGCGACGGTTGATGCCAGGAACGAGACCGCAGCTGGCCTGCTGGAGAAGCTGGGTTTTCGTCGTGAAGCACACTTTCGCAAGAATATTTTCTTTAAAGACGAATGGGGGGATGAATATGCCTATGCGCTGTTACGCAGCGAATGGAAATAACGGGCTGCTTGCTTAGCGGGCCATTATTATTTTGTGACTTAACGTCGTGGTATAGCTGCAAAATTCAGTCAGAGGCGCGAAATATTCACTGGCCGTTACTTTATGATTTTGTGCGTTTTAATTTGGCGCCCAATGCGGCGTTTAGGTTTTGTTTAACCTTTAATTTACAGTATTACTATACTGGCTTCACTTCCCTTCAGGTATGAATTCACCGTCTTCCGGCGGCGTTATTCTACTCGTTTATCTAAAATAAAATGTTCCGGAAATTCATCTGTTAAATATATTGTCCGGATAATTGGCAAGGACATTGATATGTCAGATTTAAACATCTCTCTTGATACCGCGACCCTGACGCATCCGCTTTCTCAGTGGGGAAACACAGCCGCAGAATCCGTTGTTAGCGACCTGGAGCAGGGCAAAGTTATCTTTCTGCCGCAGCTGGCGTTCACGCTCACCGAACAGGAAAAGGTGCTGCTGAACCCGGCGGTGGTTGATCCGAAACGTAAGAACATCAGCTATCAGCCGCTGAAAGATAAGCTGACTGGCGTTGCGCTAGCAGAGCAGGAGCCACAAGTTCATGCGCTCCTGAAGCGCCATTACGAATCCTGTCGGCAGCTTATTGCCAGCCTTCTGCCGGAGTATCAGCAGGTGCTGCACACGCCGACCAATAGCCTGCGCCTGCACCCGGTTAAGCAGTGGACGCAGAACACCTCCTGGCGAAAGGACGACAGCCGCCTGCACGTGGACGCCTTCCCGTCCCGCCCTAACTACGGCGAGCGCATTCTGCGTATCTTCACCAACATTAATCCGGGCGAAGAAAGCCGTAGCTGGCGCGTGGGCGAAGCCTTCCCGACGCTGGCCGAGCGTTTCCTGCCGCGTTTAAAAAGCTATTCCCCGGTGAGCAGCTGGCTGCAAAACGCCGTTGGCATTACTAAAAGTCGCCGCAGCCATTACGACCACCTGATGCTGCAGATGCACGACGCCATGAAGGCCGATGCGGATTATCAGAAGCAGGGGCCGCAGGTCGCCATCGACTTCCCGCCGGGCAGCAGCTGGATCTGTTTCTCCGACCAGACGCCTCACGCCGCAATGGGCGGGCAGTTTATGCTGGAACAGACGTTCTTGCTGCCGGTGGATGCGATGCAAAACCCGCAGCTGTCACCGCTGAAGGTATTGGAAGGGTTGCTGCGTAAACCGCTGGTTTAGTCATAATGACCGCGTGTAAAAAGCCGCTTGGGCGGCTTTTTTATTGGCATCATCCGTACGCCGGACAAGCACTGTCTGCGTTGACAAAAAGAATGGGTCAAAATAGCAATAGATATACCGTCACAGGCAATAGATTCGCTTCGAAAAAAGATGGCATTAGCGTTCGCGGTAAAATTTAAATAGGAATTACCTGTAAGTGACATGGCTCATTACTACCATTGATATTTATCAATACTCTACCGCAAATGATCGGTGAGACATCATCTGTGAAATAGCTTTTATGCTTTTTTAAATGAATTATTTGTTAAGTCCGGCGATTGTTTTGCATCCAGACAAATTTTTTCATTTTTGATTTTGAGCACTGAATCATGCCTTTTTCTTCTAACTTCAGTAACCAGTTTCTGGCTATGTATATTGAAACATTGCAATTATTGGAGATCTCTCTTGTCGTGACCTCGCCATTATTAACAATTGTGTCATAAATTTCTTTCATCAGTTTTACAGAGCAAGGGCGACTGATATGCTCGTCCGTTTCGGTACTACGGAATCTTTCCATCTGAGTGAACCTGTCTTAAAGTACAGGGTGATTTTATCACAAGATACTATATGTGAAATTATAATTATAAGTACTGCGTAATATTTTCTGTTTTTATATCAGACCTAAATTTATGGTGATAAAATATTCGGTTGTGCCCACGGTTTTATTAACTCTTTTATAGGATTGTTGGTACATATCTGAAACGCAGTTAACATTCATGAAAAATAGAGTCAGATTATTCCGTAAGGTGGCGTTTGCAAGAGGGTGTAGGTCAGTAACGGCAACGTATCAACATTGAAAGTAAATACTTTACTGCCTGGAGCGGCATCTGGCTGGCGTAAGCTTTCGAGAGACGATGTATAATCCGTAAAAGAATAACTCTGAAATCTATTATTCCAGAGTAATATAATTGATAAGCTACAATGTGGCATACGAGGTTAAAAAAAATTAACGATTGCATACTGAAAGTTGAGTTCGCCCCGGTCGTAGTAAAACGCTTTAATGCTTACATCCTCCTGGGTCTCACTTGCAAGATAAACTCTTGCGATACCCTGTTCATCGGTAACCCGTGTTGTATGCGATAGTCTGGCGTGTCCATTGCACAGGAACGACAGCGTTAACCCACCCACCGGCGTATCGCCCTCTTTTACGCAAAAATCGATGCAGTTTATTTCATGAGTGCCGACACTGGCTCTTTCCTGAATGGGTGTGTAGCCGATGGATTGCATGTTTCATTACCTCATTTCTAGGGGCTTAGAAAAATTAAGCCGCTGTTACAAAATGCACTTTTGTTCTGGAAACAATATTGTCGTCGTCGGTGTATGCGCTGACGATAACAGGCTCTGCGACAGTGTTGTAAACATATAACGTAGCGGTACCTGAATCATCGGTAGTCAGGGTCCGTCTGGAGGGGTAGGCAGTGACGCTTTGCAAAACAATCGAGATCTCTTTTTTTTCATTTACATTATGAGCACTCTTTTTCGTCAGGATATAGAGTATCTCGCAGTAAGCTTTACCATCAGCATCCACCTTATCTCCGATGATATGGCTGGTTAAGGCATTAAGCTCATCTGCTTTAGAAAATGAAATTCCGTTGACGATGAGCATGTCTTTCTCACCATAGATCTCGACGGAGATAAAGAAATCACCCTCAGATCGGGCTGTACAGCTGACCACTGCCTTACCTTCGGCATCCGTTAACAGAAATCTGTCTGCCAGCGTCAAATTCGTGCTCGGCAAAAACTGCAGCAATTTCTCCCGAACCGGATTTCCGAGTGAATCCAAAACTTTAATGGATACCTTGTTTTGGCTGATGCCATCCGCGGCGGCGTTGTTTTCGATCAGAGTACTTTCTAAGTGATAAGAAGCTTCGACGTTGCTGAATACCAGGGTGTCAACAGCGCCCTGAAAAAGGCCATCAATGGCCGGAGAGGCGGAGATCATTACTTTCTCTGCCTCGGTATTGGTCACATTCAGGACAAAATTACCGCCTGCATCCGTCTGGCCAAACGCTGAAGATAATGCCGCGTGACCCGCTGAACTGACCGCTGAGAATTTAAGATACTCATCGGCGTAAGGCACACCGTTTCTCGTCAAATGATAAATAATAGTGTTTTCTTTTTTGCCATCCGCGACCGCATTGTTGTCCTGAACGGTCGACTTAAGAATGATGATATCGTCCATCTTAAAGTCCTGTATTTTCGCTATTGGGAACCGATAATGAGTTTTAAAAAGGCCACGGCGGGTTTTAAGCCGCGGCCTCGCTCTCGAGAAAAATTAATTAACGCCTAAATCAATAATGATCAGGGTGTAGGTCAGTGAAGAATAATCCCCAATCTGATAGTAAACATTTGTCGCGGTATCAACCCCGCCGTGGGTACATTTTGCAATAGCACCGTCGTAGTTAAAGTCATTAAACTTCGCATAGTGCGGGTCAGAAATAATCTGGCACGACTGCGATGTTTTGATGATGTTATAACCGTCCTGGCACATCTGTTTTTTAACATCGCCCGCTTCTTTGGTGCTGAGCATAAATTGATAAGAGTGGCCGGTAATAAAGTCATACTGACTGCTGGTAAACATATCAAGGCTGCAGAAAGTGTCACTGGTGATCGTGCCAGAGGTGACCGAAACAGGTTTTCTGAAGTTAACGACGGTTTCCTCGCTGATATCCTCAATATCTGTTGTGGCTGTTACTGTTACGCTTTCAGCGACGGAGTTGTAGATTTTTAACGAGGCAAGCCCATTTGAATCTGTGATCAGTTTGTTTTCCGAGACAGTGACATTGCCGCTGTTCACTTTAATATAAATATTATGCCCTTCAGCGGCATCCAGAGAGTTGGCTTTGGTCAGGCTGTACTGAATCTGGCAATAATCACCTTTCCCCTCAGTGGCCTCGGCATTATCTCTGACGACAATACCGATTAAATCCTTAATATATTCCGGTTTTGCAAAAGAGATTCCTTCAACAATACAGTTGGTATCACTGTTTGGGTAGAGCAGTGCTTCGATACTGTAATCGCCCGCCGGCACGAGGGCGGTACAGGAGACGGTGACTTCACCGTTTAAATCTGTCTCATGGTACTGGCCGTCAGGCAGAGAAAGATTATGGCTTGCAATGCAGTTTAGTACCTTATGCATTGCCGGTGCGCCCGTTTTGGTGTCCGTGACCTTAAACAGCACGGCATTGGTGCTGGTACCATCGGCGGAGGCGTTATTCGACACAATAGAGCCGACGATAGTATAAGGAGAAACAACGGCTTCGAAGATGAGTTCAACCGGTTTGGCTTTTACGCCAATTAATACCGCCTCTGCTTCAACGGTCACCGTCTCTGCAAATGCGTTGGTAATATTGATAGATGCAGTGCCGAAGTCATCGGTCATGATGGTGGTTGGATCCGCCGTTGCACTGCCCGAGACGTTAACAAAAATGTACTGTCCGGCAACCGGGGCGGTGCCGTTTTTCAGAGAATAGACAACGACGATTTTATCCAGCCCATCAGCAGCGGCCGTGTTATCACCCAGCACGGTTGCCGTTAATGTTTCCTGCCCTTCCACAGCCTCTTCAAACACGCTTTCGATTTGGGTGGAAATAAAATCACCGTGGTAGCAAACGGCTTTAACCAGAATATGGCCCGCGACTTCACTTTTTAACTCGACGTTACAAATTCCGGCCTCATTCGTGATGGCTGAAATATCTTGTCTGCCGTTTGAAAATGTCGCGCCTTCAGCGGTAACAATAAAGTTTACAGAAATACCAGGGACTGGCGTTGCGTCATCGCGCAGCGTGGCGGTAATTGTATTGGTGTCGACATTATTAGCCGTTGCGACATCATTTGAATGAATATAAAAATTAGTAGCACGAACGTTAATTTCGCTCATTACCCGATCTCCAAATAATAAAATCAAAATACATGCCGGACTAGCCGGCATGTGGATAGCGTGGTTAAATTTCCCACTCGTTGATGGTTAGGCTGTAGTTATGACCGCCGGAATAATTATTATAATTTCGGAAGTAAGCCGTAGTACCTCCACGAACACAATAGAAAGTATTGTCACCGCTGAAATAGTGTGGTGAAGAGAACCCAGCCCCCATTGTAGGTTGGGTATTTGAATAATAAATACAGCTACTGCCATTGAATATATATTGATTGCTACAGCTGTTCTGAGACGCGGTTGTTACAAGGATAAACTGATACATCCGTCCAGGAGTGAAGTAGTAGCTGTCGGCAGGTATCAGTTCATGAATACCGTAACTACTGCTGCCGTGGTAACCGCTGAAGGTGACGCTATTTGGTTGACCTGGCTCGTCAGGGCCAAAGGTCACCGAAGTTCGGGTATTAATATTCTGATCTTTGGTATAAGCGCTGACCACGACTTCTTCTGCTTTGGTATTAAAAATCTTCACGGTGGCAATACCGGCGTAATCCGTGGTTAAGGTGCGGGCAGAGGCGTAAGCGGTCACGCTATTGAGCTCGATATCAATTTCCTGATTGGCGACAACATCCTGTGTTTTTTTGGTCAGGCGATACTGAATCTCGCAGGCGTCTTCCCCATCGGCGGTGGCATTATTTTTCAGTATTACGCTGGTTAACGCATCCAGTTGATCGGCCTTAACAAAGGTGATGTTGGCCACACGGTGCTCAACGTGTTCATCGTAAACTACAGCGGTTAAGCTGTAGACGCCTTCGATCAGGCTGGTGCAGCTGAGCGTCACGCTGCCGTTAGCATCGGTTTCAATGATGGAATCACGCAGGGATAAGTTGGTGCTTGGGATAAACTGCAGCAGCTTCTGTGGTACCGGGCTTCCAAGCGAATCTTTGAGCATGAATAAAATTTTATTCTCGCTCACACCGTCGGCCTGGGAACCATTGACCATGATCATCGAATCAAGCACGTATGTCGTGTCAACTTCAACGAAAGTGACTTGTGAAGCGACGGAAGGAAAACTGTCGGTTGCAGATTTCGCGGTCACCAGCGCCGATTCCGGAGTGGTATCCGTCACATCCAGAATAAAGCCGCCGTTGCTGTCTGTTTCACCAAAGGCAGTGGATAATTTTGCATTACCGGAAGTACTGATGACCGAGAAAGTAAGGAATTGATTGGGAACAGGTGCTGAGCCCTGCACTAGATGATAAACAATGCGGTTTGCTGTTTTACCGTCAGCCAGAGCGTTATTAGACTGAACCGTTGCGGTGAGTACCATGGTATCCACCTGGGTACCAAATTCACTTTCTACTTCTGCCATTTGAATTTCCTCTTCTACGGAACAAGTTCCCGAAACTTTAATTTTGCCTGCAACCTGGCTGTGCAGTTGCACCGTGCATTTTCCCAGGGCATCCGTTGTGGCCGTTATGGCCTTAGCATTGTTGCTAAATAATGCTCCCGGCTCTGTTACGCTAAATAAAATACTAATACCATATTGATGGTCTCCATCAGCAATTAGCGTTGCCGTAATATCATTGGTGTCAATGTCATTGGCAGCCGCACCTGTTGTGGAGGTTAAGGTGAAATTCACCACGGCAAATTTATCATTGGCCATGCGTTGGCTCCTGATTAATATCAATAGGTGATCGTATTCAGTACACGCTTATCTCTGAATAAACGTATTCATGAATAATTTAAATTAAAAATTACTAAATGAAAGACTGACCGTCTGGTTAACCTCCGTGCTTTGTGGCGAGGTAATAATGACCCCCGCGGCTGAAACTGCCGTATTGCTAAGAATATCTATTTGGGCAGAGCCGTCGGCGTGTAGGGAGATATCAACTGTTTCACCAATATTATGTCCGCTTACCTTTAGTGGGGCTGGAACAGCTATCCTTAACGTAGAAATAGCTCGTGCTGCTTTATCTTCAATAAAAATATAAATGCTGCAGGGTGATATACCGTCTGGCAATGCGCCAGTGGTATTAGCAATAGCATTCACAATGCCATTACCGAGTTGATAGTTTTCGTAATTTAAATGGCCGTTAATGACGTCATCGGGCGCATTCTCGTTGCTGATGGAGACGGCGACGTCGCCAAGCACAACAGATCTGACCCTGAAGCTATGTATGCCGGCAGCATCCATAGTAAATGTATAATTAGCGTTGCCGGTTTCTACAATGGTGGCTCCGGTCTGGCAGCTAACGTTAATTACATCTCCCGCGGGGGCCTGAATAAAGCCGTAGTTGCAAGGTGCCACGTTGATGGCGTTGTAATCATAAACCGGTGAGCCATGGGTACCCTTAAATTTGAAATCCGTGGTAATGCCTTCGGCCAGCAGCGCGCTTCCGGCAGTGGATAAATACTGGGATCCTGCCGTGGTTGTTACCATGTAGGTGGCATACAGCGTGCCTTCAGCCCCTACGGCATCGGCATAGGCGGCAGAAACGGTGATATTTTGGGCTCCGGTATTATCAACAATAAGCTCATAAGGCGAGTTGCTATCCGGGACTTCCGCACCTTGTTTATCTTCACCCCGCATAACGACGATAACGCGGTCACCAATGGCTATCGAGGGATAAGCGATCTCGATGACGATACCGCTATCGGAATGAATGTCACCCAGCTTAATTGTGCCATTACTGGCCTGAGGGAACGTAGGGGCCGGCAGCGTGCGCTCCGCGGACATATTAATGAACGCTATTTTGGCATATGAAACCCGATAAGGGGTGTTCGTGCTTTTTACCCGGTAATAGATCTCGATTTTGCCTGAGCTAATGGCCTCAGCAACATAGGATGAAAGCGTAAGATGGATGATGCCATGGGTAATGTCGGCAGAGGATACCCGATATTCAACGCGGCCATCCACATCGGGGACTGCTTCATTTTCGGTATTAAATCCGCGCCATATTAACGTAATGAGATCGCCAGCGGCCATATTGCTATAGGCATTAATGTAAATACGAATGCCGTCCGCGACATCATATTGGGTCAGCCAGCCGTTAAGGGCATCAGTGAAATGTGGATTTTCCAGGAATTCTACAACGTCGTTCAGCGTGACTTCTGCATCGAAAGAGAGGGCGTTTGTGCCGTCGGAGTTTCTGGTGATTCTGTAGAAGGCGATGGCTTTGGTGCTGCCTGGCAAAAAAATCTTTGATTCAGGAATTAGCGTTTTGAAGCCGGTAGTCAGCTCAGCAGAGACAACAGTATGAGTTTCGCTGACGCTAGCCTCCGGAATAATTTCATCTCCGGTATCGTAAACCAGGTAATTCAGCTCTACCCGATCTCCCGCCTCAATGCCCTGATAAGGCGGTACCTGAATCCGTGTGCCCTGGTTTAGCTTTACGCTGTCCAGAGAAACAGTGTCGTTAACCGCGTCAATAAATACCGGTTTTTCCAGCGTTCTGGCGCCGTCCCGGCTCACAATGGCCAGCGTTTTGGCCGAAGAGGTTGGATTATTTGATAAGTCGATTGCCGTATAACTTACGGTATAAATACCATCAGGAACGCTGGCTTCCGGGATATGAAATTCTATGTTCTGGCCTACATTTACATCACTGACCACTTCAGTGAGAGAAACCAGTTTCCCAAAGTCCAGAATAATAAGATCGCCAATGGCCATGTTGTTGTAGGGCGGGATAAACACATAAATATTGCCGCTGCCCAGGTCGTTATTGTCGATAATACCGTTGTCGTTCATTTGCGGCACCAGGGGTGCACGCAAGTCTCTGCTGATCCGCATTTTTTCCTCCCGGATAATCCGATGACCGGCAGCAGTGGTTGCCTGCCGGTCCCAGAGCGCTAAAACTTATTTGCGGCCTGGAGCAACAACGTCAACGTAGTAGGTTTGCTCGGCGGAGGCGTGAAGTTTGCCACCATCGGCGATCAGCATTTCATAAGAGATCTTAACTGTACCTTCACCCAGCACATACAGGAGTTTGCGCAGCGCGTCGGTGCCACCTTCATAGCTATCATCCAGCACAATGATGTCCTTCTCATCTGCCTCCGCATTAACTGGGAAGGAAAATACGCTGCTGGCTTCCGGGATCTCTTTTTTCCCGACGTAGGACTTCCAGTAAATATTGCAGATGGAGTTAGTCACACCTGCTTTATGGACAGCCAGATTCTTGTAGGTCCCACTGAGGCAGACTTCGACGCCAAAAGTCGCTACCGCGATGTTAATCATGCCTTCATTGGCGTCCGCTCGGGGAACCGTGACCGGCGGTAGGTCAACGATCGTCGAAGAAGCGCTGTCGCGTTTAACATTGACGGTTATAACCGGGGAGAAAGTCGAATTATTCGATGATTCAGTAATATAGTAACCTGTGTCATGTGCGCCGGTAGTCATAAAATCATCGGGAACCGATACAGCCAGGTTTTTGTCACCTTCGTTGTGCTCTGAATGCTTGATAACAGGATTATCGCTGAAATGGAATGAAACCACGTCTCCGGCAACGGGAGTATCCAGCGGGAGTACTGCGTAAACGCCTGCGGCGACATCTGCTTCTGTGATGGTATTATTAGCACCGCTGGCAATCGGGAAGCTATGGCTATGTAAAGTTGAAGCGACCATCAGGATCTCACGGACAGCAGGTTTTACGTCAGCAGGATCGGTGTCAATTTTTGTAGCAGTAATGGTGACGCCCTGCGGAGGGGTCTTGCCAAACTTCAGTTCGGCAAAGATTTCGCCGTCATAATTTGTCTCAAGCTCAATGATGTTCGAGGTACCACCCACCCAGGTGCTGGTACTATCCGTGGACTCAAGACGGACTATCACTTCGCGGGCTGGGGCTAAAGTGTCTTGATCGACAACCCGAGCAGAAACGTTGAAAGGAATATTTGACCAGGTATTACACCAAGACTTACTTTCTGTTGTGAGACCAACTAAATATGGCATTTCTTTTTTCCTTACCTAGGGATAAGTAACAAAAAGGACTCCCGAGCCATAAAAACTACCGGTTCTATTGGGCGTTCCCTTTAGTTCACTGGTTAATTCAATAATATTGACACCCTGCTGTCCCGATAATGTTTCACCCAGAGGTTCTCCATTATTCGTCGTCAATTCGGCGTGCATTCCATTATCAAGCGGTATTTTGTCATTACCCCTTAGCCTTAAAACATAGGGGATGTCATCGGTACACTCGACGTTAATATTTTTTGTTAACTCTTTCCCTGCGGCCATTTTTACCGTCAGCGGGCCGTAAGCAAATTCAATTTTATCTTGTGTCAGTGCGCAAAAATTATTTACCGGAGGTGTGCCAATACACTGAGTGGCGCCGGTTGATGGATAAACCCTCTGGTCCCATACTGAACCAAAAGTCTGGTTCACGGTGGCTATCGCGACACATTCATTACCGTTTGGGCCGCTGTCATGGTGGACTTTATAAGTCCCTGACTCACCGTTTTTCTCAATCCATTTTTGGCCAATACAGCTGAGCGTAACTATTGAGTTTGGGCAATCAGCGTTATTAACTTTAAGTTCGGTCTGATAGTCCATCGTGCCAGCTTCAATAGCACCGGTATCCGATTTATGCCGATGTATTATTCCTGTATATTTTAGTCTGGTGTCAGTATCCAGGCTGTCGTCAACCTCAATAACTGTCCAGTTTCCCGTATAAACGGCTTCTTCTGGCCCGATAAGTTCAACTTTGACATCCAGTACTACTGGCCATTTGAACGCGTAACTGACGTCTGGTACCAGGGAAAAAATAACTGACATACCCATGCCAATAAAAAATCTGCAAAAGTTTCGGCTGAATAAATTATACATAGACTATTTTTCTCTCCATGAAGGCTATATTTAAATGGCAGTCATGTAAGTCATCCGATGTGGATAACGTTACTGCTGAAATATTTTCTCTGCAAGTTTTACAAAGTGAAATCTGGGCGAAAATAATTGTACGCACAGTTATTTCGCGAATTAATAAAATGAATATTTTTGCGACATTAAAAGTCGTAATAAAATAATAAAACAGAGAAAATGACTGCCATTTTCGATTTTTTTTAGGTTTAACAATGTTTTTTTGATATCAATTCAGTTGATTCACGAAGTTTCATGAGGGGTCCGGCAGAGATCACATCGCTCGCCAGTTGAAATAGGAAAGCAAATCGACATTATTCTGTAACCCCAGCTTGCACATCGCTGAACGCTTATAGCTGCTCACCATTTTGGGGCCGATTTGCAAAATTTTGGCGATATCTGAGTACTTCATCCCTTCGCTGACTTTGGTGATGACATAAAGCTCCTTATCATTAAGCTTCTGATTTTTACATATTATTGAACATCCCGTTGAGCCGTCCATGATGTTTCTGTTAGCGCGCCCATTCTTGCCGCCAATGACCAGCCGGCGCAGGCTGGCATAAAGCTCCTGTACCGTATCTTCTAGCGTGATATAGGCCGAAATAGCAGGGCAGTGCAGGCGATTATCCAGCTGGTTTTTATTGGGATACACCAAAATCATTCTGCGCTGCGTCGCCTTCTGTCGGTACACGGGGTCATGCCGATAGCGGTCGCAGTTTATCGGCGGCAACCCGCACCATGACTCCCTGAATATGAGATCTGAATTCGCTTCATTGGTCAGCACAATGTCTTGAAGCATGCCTTCGCTATGAAGAATTTCAGTCAACAGCAGCAGGATGCCCTGTACCCAAACCTCATTTCTATCAGGTATGCTAATTCTGATGCCGTTAACTTTTCGTCGATTTCTTGCTTCCTCCAGACGTTCTGCATAGCGTTGGATCCCCGTTGTACTGAGGGCCATGCTTTTCTCTGGCCATAAAAAGCCCTGGCCTAAATCTGCGCCTGAAAGCACAGCAAGTTCGCGCATATCCTCGGTTTCAATGCCTTCGGCAACGATAACTGAGCCATGTGATCGCAAAGAAGACACCCAACCTATAAACGCCTTTAGCTCGGCTTTGGTGTCAGGCATAGCAGTGCGACATGTTTTAATACCCTTAAATTTCAAACCAATAGAATCTATGTCTGCGGTTAAATCCGGCGTAACATCGTCAAGGTAAACTGGCCATCCCGTTTTTTTCAGGCGACGTAATCCTTTGATAAAATTAAATCGGGATAAAACATCCAGATTTTTAATATTTTCAGGATCCTGGACCTCGATAACAAAGCCCCCGTCATGGGCTAAGGTGTTGAGTTGCTCAATAGAAAACTCGTCAGCAATCACCGCCACCGGTAAATTTAACCAGTATTGAGCAGGCCCGGTTTTTAGCGATCTGGATTTGGCCGCATGAAACTGACTAAAGAAAATCGCGAGACTTTGAGCGGGTGTTATTTCATTGAAAAATTTTTCTATATCAATAAGTTCAGGTGATAATCGGCTCAGGATTTCCCATGCGACAATTTCGTTTGTTTGCAATGAAACCAGCGGTTGAATTCTGAATTCAATTATCTTTTTGTAGATGCTGTCGTTATTTTTAGTCGTCAAAACATCCATCATGATTGACATGATCTGCCCTCCTATTGGCAGGGTAAGTATGGAAGTCCTTATTGAATATCTATCTGGATTACAGCCGTTGCATAGAAATTACCTGCGCTGACTGTTTCATCTTTCTTTTTTACAAGTAACGCATCCAGATTAATAACGCCAGAAGTAGCATCGAAATTTTCTGCATGATCTAAAGCTAGTTCATTTCCATCCTTAAATAATTTCACACCCAAATTATCAACATTGTTAACCTTTATGATTGTTTTATTTCCCGTATCAAAATCTGCTACGGTTCCTCCCAGGGTAAACGTGAAGGTGCGTCCGGTGGAAATGACATCCGGTTCGCAAATAACGTCAAGATTAACGTTTTTCAGGTATTCTCCAGCCTCGATTTTTGAGGGGTTTACTTTGCCAAATGACACGGTTTTCTCATCACCACCGTTTATTTCACAAGGCGGATCTTCCTGGATTTCACCCGTCACAATAACTTCTGTTGTCGTTCCTTCAACGGCATCAATGGACAAGGCATAGCTAACATGCAGGCAAGGAAGCAGCACCATAAGTGCCAAATATTTATTACGCATATAAATTCCGTTTATACAGATTATCGTTTTGGTATAATGATATCTTCTATCTGGCATATATCTTTTCGGCAGGAAAAAGATAGTGTTCTTGGGCTGCCATAATCATTTATTGCGGTTAGTAATATTTTTTCCACAGGCTCACTACCCTGGTGTTTTAACGTGTAGCTTCCTTTAGGTGGCACCATGAACGGTGATATTTTTACCTTCTCTTTCAGCGCCATCCCGGTAATTGACAGGTAATAAGGCGTGGGGTTATTGATTTCATAACCTCGGGCGGACTTGACCAGGGTGACCGCCTTCATGCCGGGCACGGTATCATCCGCTTTTGTGACTTTCAGCGATTTTGGGCGCCAAAAAACCTTAATCCTTGTCTGGATAGCCAGGGTCAGCACATTTTCTTTGTGACTTCTTTGCGGGATTTCCCGCAGGTTGAAATAAAAAACACTTTCCCGGTCATTGGGAAGCCTCACCACATTTGCCAACTGTTGGAGCCTGAAGATGCTGTATTGACCGGCATCGATTCTTTGTACCGGCGGCACCACCATAAACTGGTCAATCAGCTGGCCATCAGCGTCCTCGACCCAGCCCTGAGCAAGATAAGGGTCTGATTCACTTCTATTAGTCACGCGAAGCGAAACCGCATTTTGTTCTTCATTAATAATAAGCCTTGTGCGATCAAGGGATAATGCCGCATCGGCATCAGACACAACGCTATTTAAAATAATTAAAATAAATATGCATACAAATTTCATTTGTATCTCTCTTATTCTTTCAGCTCAGGTTGGCATTCATTGCTGTTGCATAGTAAATTGAATGGCATCTTCGAACCGAAATCATTAACGATGGTGATTTTTCCCGGATTGTTTATTTTGAGATCAACCAGCTCTTCGCTAAATGGGGGAAGTGCTATCGCTTTAATTATTTTTTGTCCGTTCTTATCATTAAAACTGATAATATTGAGATAAAAGGCAGAGGCATTCGTCAACTGGTAGCGGTTGACGCCGACTTTATGTATTTTCAGTTTATCCATATGAAAATTTATTTCATCATCCTCCAGCGCTGTAGGACGATAAAATAACTTTACTTTCGTCTGCAATGCCAGCTGCATAACATTTTCTGACGAGCTGACAGTTGGGATTTCAAGTACGCTGAAGTAGTACAAACTTTCTCTGTCTTTCGGCAGCGTTTTTTCTAACGCAGTTGGGCTGATACGAATAAAAGAGTGCGTTTCAGGTTCAACACGCTGTAGCATCGGTGTGGCAATAAGCGGCACCGAAGTGTTGTTATCTTGTTTATCCGCTACCCATGCTTTAGCCAGGTAGGGGCGCGTATGGTTATCGTTTCTGATGCGGATAGATATATTATTATCACCTTCATGATAAATAACCCTGTTTCGATCAACGGCAATTGCTGCATAGACCTGTGGGCAGTTCATAACGGTAATAATAAAGAGCAACAGAAATGTGTTCAGGTTAATTTTTTTCATCATAAAATTTATCTATTCATTAGCCTTATTTATTCTTCGCAGGGAAGCAGTAACATATTTTGCGGATTGATATAGGCTGGTAATACAATGGTGCAGTGCGTAGCGCCATTCCATTTGGCCGTCAATGCCTGGTTGGCAGTGATGCCTGATAACCAGGTCAGTCCGTTGTCACCCACAATGCCCAATTCGACACCGTTTTTGTTTAGCACGCTGGTGCCAAAGGGCACGGGGCTGCCATCTCTCAGGCGCAGCGTTGCGGCGAGCTTGAGCCCCTTAATCACGTTTATGCTCTTGAAGCCAATGGCGCCATTTGTCAAAACTTGCTCTGCCACTGGAGAGCCAATGACTTCTATATCCTCAGGCAAGCGGGTGACATCAACCTCACTTCTTACCCGTGAATAGCTGCTCACACCGGCCTGCACGGCAATACCCATGCCGTTTGTAACCAGGTTTCTCCCCAGCGGGACATCGGCGATACCATCGGTGCCTATCATCACACGCGTTGCGCCGCGGTTACCCGAGGGATGCATTGCGACGCCTTTTGTCGTGGCGGTGATTCCCCCGTTTATATTCATGCCAGCGGAGGTATAGTTGTCTTCTTTCCAGCTAACGTTGGCTGACATATTCGCGAGTGAGCCATTGTGGTAATAAAATCCATTTACCAGGCCTTTGGCACCGTTATTCTTAGGCTTGTCGATACCGGTTTGTAAGCGATAACTATCGCCATTGTGAAGTTGCTGATACCACCCGGCGAGCTGGTTAATATTGTTTCTCGATATACTATTGCTATAGCTGACTGTGCCATTACCCAGAGGAATGCTCAGGTTGAGGTACACCATGTCATCCTGGCTGCGGTAATAATTGTTTCTTACGGCCGACAGGCTGAAAGTAATATTTTTCCATTCATGAAAATCAATATATTTGCTGAGGTTTAACGAGTAGCTATCATTGTTCCCTCCAGCCCAATAGGTCTTGTGTAAGAAATTGGCGCTCAGTGACATTTTTTGTTCGCTGAAGTTTTTCGTTAAGCTCACGCTGTACTGGCTGCGATCCCGGCGGCTGTCATCCCAGTCATTTTTATTGTTGATATAATCTGACATGCTGAAGAAATCGGAGTCCGAATACTGGATCCCTGAAACCGTGAACGTGCTATTTAACTGTTCAAAGTTTTTATAATACTTAAGTCGGTATGACTCACCCTTGTGACTGCTATTTTTAAAGGTTGTCTCTGCGTGCGTGATATCAGCGGATACAACACCTGCAATGCCTAAGCTTCGGGCTACGCCCAGCGCCGCACTTTTATAATCACCTGAGAGTATTGCTCCCGCGTAGGTGGACCATTCCCCCGACAGGCCACGAGACATTTCTGAGGTCACAAACAGCTCACCGCTGGTGTGGCGATGTCGGTCTTCCGGCCTGCCTAATGCCAGTTTGTATTGCGTCTGCCCGGGCCGGGTCAGATAAGGCAGAGACGACGCCATGACCTGGTAATGCTGCGTGGAACCGTCCTGTTCTTTAATATCCACATCCAGCAGGCCTGACGTGGAGGTACTAAGCTGCTGGATGGTGAAAGGGCCTTCCGCGACAACCGTTTCATAGATAACGCGCCCTTGCTGGCTAACGGTTACGGTTGCATTGGTGCGCGCGATGCCGTTGACCTCCGGCGCGTAGCCACGCAGAGCCGGCGGGAGTTGTTTCTGGTCGCTGGCCAGCGACACGCCCCTGTAGCGCCAGGAGTCAAAAATGTCTGAGGTGAGATTATCTTCACCCAGCATCAATGCTGACTGAATCTCAGGTAATGCCCGGTACGCATAAAAACGATCCCAGTCAAAAGTCTGCCGGGTGCTCCGTTTATGGCCTGTTAAATGGCTGTAGTTTCCCTGATAGTCTCCCCTGAAGCGCCAGGCACCGGCGTTGAAGCCGAGAGTACCGTTGGTACTGGCAGTTTGAGATTGCGACCTGCCCTGATTTTTCCCCGTATTCAGATTCATGTTGTAATCCAGAATCATGCCGGTCAGGCCATTGTCCCAGTAAGCAGGCGGCAGCCAGTTTGCATCGTGGTACTCAAGCATCTGAGGCGCGATGGAGAGGGAGAGTGATTCTTTAGAGAGATCGCCTTTAACAACGGCACCTTCCAGCGCGTCCAGGTTGTAACACCCGTCAAACTGATGGCTTAAGACCCGATCTTTATATTCTTTTCGCAGCCCCAGTTTTTCCACAAGTTCTCGGGTAAGGCAGGCTTCGGTATTATCTTTTAGAGCAACAAAATTAATAACTGCATTTTCGGTAAGAATGGTTTTATTTAAATAAATATCGAATGAATAAGTGCCAGGCATAATAAAGCCAGCATTGGAAAACATCGAAATATCAATGTTTTTCTTATCGTTGGCGTTCAGCAGATCGGTGTTGAACTCTACGGCATGCGCATCAATGCAGAAAAGTGCCAGAGAGAGGACCAGGATATGATTATTTTTCATCAGGAATTTATTCAAAAAGCATCCCCTGCAATATAGATCTGCAGAGGATGCTTATTATTACTCGTACGCTAAAGTGAAGTTGGTAATAGCGACAAAATCACCAGTCGTGATTGCAGCTGCTGAACCCGGCAGTTTTGCCAGGTATGCGTTATAGTTCAGCGTATTGCTACCTGGGGTAATGGAATGTGCGTTAGTCGGTGTAGCGCCCCATTTAACATCAGTGTTCTGCCAGTCAACCATGGTCACGCCAACGCCATCAACGCCGGAAACATTGAGGTAGGTTTCGTCGGTTACCTGCTGGCCGCTAAAGGTCACTTTGACAGAGTCATCATCGCCATTTCCTGAAAGCGTGCAGTCTTTCAGCTCAATCAGTACTTCTTCAGGACCCGATTTTGCATCTGTGCTATTTAAATAAGATGCAGAAACCTGGCCAAAGTTAACTTCCTGAGTCGTTTTATCCGGGTCAATAGAGCATGGGGACTCAATAATGCTACCAATGAAACGAATTTGTCCCTGTCCCTGATCGGCTGCCATTGCACCAGTCGATGCCATGAAAAGACCAACCATTGATGAAACCATTAATTTTTTATAAGCCATTACTATTCTCCTTGTGCCTATTTATTTTTATAGGACGCAATATCCAATTACGTCCCGGCACTGATAGTAATTATTTTTTGTAGTCTATTGAGGGGGAATGTCTGATGTTGCGGTTTTTTAGTTTCTAACTTCAAGTTTTGCGATTTTGCTTGCGCTTTATCGATATTTTATTTTTTGTTTTAATTGTTTTTTGGAATAAAATTCCATTGATTTGGGTGGTCGCGATTGATTGATTTGGTATTTTATACTTTGCTATATCAGTAAATAATCAATTAAGTTACATAACCGGATCGCGAAATACTGATAATTAGTTATTTCATTCACAATAGGGGAGAATTTTCAGGGCGAATATTCCGAATAGGAAATTTAACTTCCGGGTGGGCGCAATAGGCTGGCAGTATTTGGGATTTAATATCTTGATCTTGAATATAAAAAAGGCCAGAAAGAATCTGGCCTTATTGTTATTGCCCCGAATAAATGGGGCAGCGGAAGTTTTTCCGCATTAACGCATGGTGACAAACTCTTCCGCCGCGGTCGGGTGGATAGCCACGGTGTTGTCGAAGTCTTTCTTTGTCGCGCCCATTTTCAGCGCCACGGCGAAGCCCTGCAGGATTTCGTCCATGCCGAAGCCGATGCCGTGAATCCCGACAATTTTCTCGTCCGGGCCCGCGCAGACCAGCTTCATGCGGCACGGCTGGCGGTGAGAGGTTACGGCGGTGTACATAGCGGTGAAGGAGGATTTGTAGACCTTCACGTTGTCATCGCCGTACTGCTCGCGCGCCTGTGGTTCGGTCAGGCCCACGGTGCCGATTGGCGGGTGGCTGAACACCACGGTTGGCACGTTGCTGTAGTCCAGGTGCTCGTCCGGTTTGTTGTTAAACAGGCGCTCGGACAGGCGACGGCCGGCGGCGACCGCGACAGGCGTCAGCTCAACCGCGCCGGTGTTATCACCTACCGCATAGATGCCAGCCACGTTGGTGTTCTGGAACTTATCGACCTTGATATAACCTTTTTCGTCCAGCTCGACGCCGGTTACCTGCAGGTTGAAGTTGTCGTTAGCCGGTTCACGGCCAATTGCCCAAATCAGGGTATCGACGGTTTCAGAGCGGCCATCTTCCAGCTCCAGCGTCAGGCTACCGTCTGCGTTTTTCACTACCGCTTTCGGAATCGCGTTGGTGTGCAGGGTTGGGCCTTCTGCTTCAATCACTTCCAGCAGCGTTTCAACGATCAGCGGATCGAAGGTGCGCAGCGGCGCGTGTTTGCGCACGAACAGGTGCGTTTCAGAGCCCAGCGCGTTAATCACGCCCGCGATTTCCACCGCGATATAGCCCGCGCCGACAACCGCCACGCGTTTTGGCAGGCCCGGCAGCTCGAAGAAGCCGTCGGAGTCAATGCCGTATTCTGCGCCGGGGATGTTCGGGTGGCTTGGACGACCGCCGGTGGCGATCAGAATATGGTCCGCGGTGATGGTTTCGCCGTTAACTTCCACGGTGTGCGCATCCACAAACTTCGCAAAGCCGCGAATCACGTCAACGTTGTTCTTGCCCAATACGTTGTCGTACGAGGTGTGAATGCGGTCGATATAGGCGGTACGGCTGGCGATCAGCTTGTCCCAGTCGAAATGGTTCAGCGTGGTGTCAAAGCCGTAGTCCGGGCCGTAGTTGTGAATCGCTTCGGCGATTTGCGCCGCATGCCACATCACTTTTTTAGGCACGCAGCCAACGTTGACGCAGGTGCCGCCCAGATCTTTCGCCTCAATCAGTGCGCACTTCTGCCCATACATTGCCGCACGGTTGATCGAGGCGATACCGCCGCTGCCGCCGCCAATGGCGAGGTAGTCATAATGTCTGGTCATGATGTTTCCCTTTTGAGTCGAAAATAAGGCGCGATTGTAGCGCGCCGGGGTAAAGGTTCTACCGATTGTTGTAAAAGGAACCGCCGTTATTCAGGCACAATCCAGCTCAACGTGGTCGAGCCGGTGCCCGTTGGCACCAGCTTTTTATGCAGCCACGGCAGCACGTTGGTCATCTGCTGTTCCAGCTTCCACGGCGGGTTGATCACAATCATGCCGGACGCCGTCATGCCGCGCTGGTCGCTGTCCGGACGAACCGCCAGCTCGATCTGCAGGATGCGGCGGATGCCGGTCTCTTCCAGGTCACGGACCATGCGTTTGATTTGCTGGCGCAGCACCACCGGGTACCACAGCGCATAGGTGCCTGTCGCAAAACGTTTGTAGCCTTCAGCAATCCCTTTCACCACGTCCTGATAGTCGGTTTTGATCTCATACGGTGGGTCGATGAGGATCAGGCCGCGACGGGAAACCGGCGGCAGCTTCGCTTTCAGCTGCTGGTAGCCGTCGGCGCGTTCAACGCGGGCGCGATCGTCTTTCTGGAACTCAGAGCGCAGCAGCGGGAAATCAGACGGATGCAGTTCGGTGAGCTGCAGGCTGTCCTGCTCGCGCAGCAGGTGGCGGGCAATCAGCGGAGAGCCTGGGTAATAACGCAGTTTGCCGCTGCGGTTCAGGTGATTCACCGCGCCAATGTAGGCTTCCAGCTCGGCAGGTAAATCGTCCTGCTGCCAGATGCGGGCGATACCTTCCAGATACTCGCCTGTACGCTCCGCATGCTCGCTGCTTAGCTGGTAACGACCGGCGCCTGCGTGGGTGTCGAGATAGAGAAACGGTTTCTCCTTCTCTTTGAGCGATTCAATAATCAGGCTTTGAACGGTGTGTTTCAGTACGTCGGCATGGTTACCGGCGTGAAAGCTGTGGCGATAGCTGAGCATGGGGGATGGTGTTCCGCAAATAAGAAAACAAATTTCCCACAGTTTACCGCAGATTGCGGCGGATTACCGCCCGGGCGCGGGGCTGTTTCAATCAGGTCGAAAACGTTTCAAAACATAAATGTGTCATAAAAGCGTCAAATTCCCAGGATAGCGTCGCAGCCAGGCAAGGTAATCGTTTGAATAAAAGGAAAAATAATGAAACTCCGTATTTCTATGCTGGCAGCAGCGCTGGCCGTGGCTATGCCCGCGCTGGCGAAGGATGTGTCTCTCCCTCAGGCCGCGGCGATAGCCAATACCGTGACTCCGGCGAACAGCAGCCAGGCGTTTGATGATCTTGAAACGCAGTCCCTGGCGGCGCTCCGCACTGCCCTGAAAGGCGATGCGGATAAGCTGACCCGCGACCAGCTGGATAAAGCCAAACAGAGCAAAAAGCTGGCGGATACCGCGTGGCTGAAGGCCAGCGGCTATGACTTCCAGACCAAAGCCAACCAGAAAGCGGGCATCGAGCTGCTTTCCGCGTTCAGCCAACTGCCCGACTCCGTGATTAAGCCGAACCTTGAAACGGTCACCAGCATCAACCTGAACGCCGTGCAGGCCTCCCGCCATCAGGCGCTGGCGGATGCAGAGGGCATTAACTATCTCTATTTCCTGAGCGACGCGATGGGGCCACGCCTGGGCAAAGCCTTCCTGGCTGCCTACGATAAAGGCGAGCTGAGCAAGGCCGCAGCGCTGATTAAAGCCTCTGAAGTCAGCACCAGCGCGGCGAAGAAGCACTTCAACAACCCGCGTCCGTTCCTGATCCAGGGCAACACCATCCATCTCGTGCCGGACGATGTGGTGGTGAAAGATAACAAGCCGTACACCGCAGACGGCGGCTCCTTCCCGAGCGGCCACACCAACACGGGTTACACCGACGCGTTGCTGATGGCCGAAATGGTGCCGGAGCGTTTTGAGGCCCTGGTTGAACGCGGCGCGCGCTACGGTTACTCGCGCATTGTGCTGGGCGTGCATTACCCGCTGGACGTGATGGGTTCCCGCATGGTGGCGCAGCGTAACGTGGCTAACTACCTGAACGACCCGAAATACCGCGCGTTGTTTAACGAAGCTCGCGATCAGCTGCGTACCGCGCTGGAAAAAGAGTGCGGCACCACTTTGGCTGAATGTGCGAAATCTTCCGCGAAAGACGATCCGTATCGTGCGCCAGCGATGAAAGAACTTTACCGCTTCACCATGACCTACGACCTGCCGCAGCAGAAGGGCGAGAAGCAGGTTCTGAAGGTGCCACAAGGGGCGGAAGTCCTGCTGGAAGCTGCGCTGCCTAAGCTTTCCGCCGCACAGCGCCGCGATCTGATGGTGAAAACGGCGTTACCTGCGGGCTACCCGCTGTCCGGCACGACGGCGGACCAGCAGTTCTGGCAGCGCCTGAACCTGCCTGCGGCCTACGCCATGGCGCAGAAATCCCACTGATTCACCTTTCGGGGCGGCGTCTGCTGCCCCTTTCCTGGCGAGCTAAGCGCAACGTCCGGGATTGAAATTCGCTACACTTAACCCCATGCTAGATCCCATGCACAAAGCGCCGCTTGAGCGCTTCTCTCTCCCTTTTAATCAGGAACGCGCTTATGACCAATCCATTACTGACTCCTTTTGAGCTGCCGCCGTTTTCCGCCATCAAACCTGAGCATGTTGTGCCGGCCGTGACCAAAGCGCTGGACGACTGCCGTGCGGCGGTGGAAAGCGTGGTCGCCCAGGGCGCGCCTTATAGCTGGCAGAACCTGGTTCAGCCGCTGGCGGAAGTGGACGATCGTCTGGGCCGCCTGTTCTCCCCGGTCAGCCATCTGAACTCGGTGCAGAACAGCCCGGAACTGCGCGAAGCCTATGAGCAGACATTGCCGTTGCTGTCCGAATACAGCACCTGGGTTGGCCAGCACGAAGGGCTGTACAACGCTTACCGCGACCTGCGCGACGGTGCGAACTACGCCAGCCTGAGCGTCGCCGAGAAGAAAGCGGTGGACAACGCCCTGCGCGACTTCGAGCTGTCCGGTATCGGCCTGCCAAAAGACAAACAGCAGCGTTACGGGGAGATCTCCGCTCGCCTGTCCGAGCTGGGGTCTACCTACAGCAACAACGTGCTCGATGCCACCATGGGCTGGAGCAAGCTGATTACCGATGAAGCCGAGCTGGCAGGCATGCCGGAAAGCGCATTGGCTGCGGCCCGCGCTCAGGCAGAAGCCAAAGAGCAGGACGGCTGGCTGCTGACGCTGGATATTCCAAGCTATCTGCCGGTGCTGACCTACTGTGACAACCGCGCCCTGCGCGAAGAGATGTATCGCGCCTATTCAACGCGTGCTTCTGACCAGGGGCCGAACGCCGGGAAGTGGGACAACACCCCGGTGATGGAAGAGATTCTGGCGCTGCGCCACGAACTGGCTCAGCTGTTGGGCTTTGGCAACTACGCGGAGAAATCCCTCGCCACCAAAATGGCGGAAAATCCGCAGCAGGTGCTGGAGTTCCTGTCTGACCTGGCAAAACGCGCTCGTCCACAGGGTGAAGCCGAGCTGGCTCAGCTGCGCGCCTATGCGAAAGAGCATTATGGCGTGGAAGAGCTGGAGCCGTGGGACATCACCTGGTATAGCGAAAAACAGAAACAGCACCTTTACAGCATCAGCGACGAGCAGCTGCGCCCGTACTTCCCGGAAGAGCGCGCGGTGAACGGCCTGTTCGAGGTTGTGAAGCGCATCTACGGCATTACCGCCAAAGAGCGTAAAGATATCGACGTCTGGCACCCGGACGTGCGCTTCTTCGAGCTGTATGACGACCAGGGCGAACTGCGCGGCAGCTTCTATCTCGATCTTTATGCTCGCGAGCACAAACGCGGCGGGGCGTGGATGGATGACTGCGTGGGCAAAATGCGTCGCGCCGACGGTTCGCTGCAAAAGCCGGTGGCCTACCTGACCTGTAACTTCAACCGCCCGGTGAACGGCAAACCTGCGCTGTTTACTCACGATGAAGTGATCACCCTGTTCCATGAGTTCGGCCACGGCCTGCACCATATGCTGACCAAAATCGAAACTGCGGGCGTGTCCGGCATCAACGGCGTGCCGTGGGATGCGGTCGAGCTGCCGAGCCAGTTTATGGAAAACTGGTGCTGGGAGCCGGAAGCGCTGGCGTTTATCTCCGGCCACTATGAAACGGGAGAATCTCTGCCTGTGGAACTGCTGGAAAAAATGCTGGCGGCGAAGAACTACCAGGCTGCGCTGTTTATTCTGCGCCAGCTGGAGTTCGGCCTGTTCGACTTCCGCCTGCATGCGGAATTCAACCCGGAGCAGGGCGCGAAAGTGCTGCAGACGCTGGCCGAGATTAAGAAACAGGTTGCAGTGGTACCGGGGCCGAGCTGGGGCCGCTTCCCGCACGCCTTCAGCCACATCTTCGCGGGTGGCTACGCGGCGGGCTATTACAGCTACCTGTGGGCCGACGTGCTGGCGGCGGACGCTTACTCTCGCTTCGAAGAAGAAGGCATTTTCAACCGTGAAACCGGCCAGTCGTTCCTCGACCACATCCTGACCCGTGGCGGTTCGGAAGAGCCGATGGAGCTGTTCAAACGCTTCCGCGGGCGCGAGCCGCAGCTGGACGCGATGCTGGATCACTACGGTATTCAGGGCTAATCCACCACGTGAAAATCTGTTTACTGACTGAAGCAGGCGCCGACTCCGGCGCCTTATCTGTTTTGAGCGAGCGCTGGCAGCTTGAGCATGATGAAGATGCCCTGATGGCGCTGGTACTCACGCCTGAGCATCTTGAACTGCGCAAGCGCGATGAACCAAAGCTTGGCGGCATCTTCGTTGATTTTGCCTCCGGCGCGATGGCGCATCGCCGTAAGTTTGGCGGCGGCCGTGGCGAAGCGGTGGCAAAGGCCGTTGGCGTGAAGGGCAGCTATCTGCCGGACGTTGTAGATGCGACAGCCGGGCTGGGGCGCGATGCTTTTGTGTTGGCCTCTGTAGGCTGCCGTGTGCGGATGCTGGAACGCAACCCGGTTGTTGCCGCGCTGCTTGATGACGGCCTGCGTCGTGGCTATCAGGACCCGGAAATCGGCGGCTGGCTGCAAGAGCGATTACAGCTGATCCACGCCTCGAGCCTGACGGCGCTCAGCGATATCACGCCGCGTCCGGATGTGGTTTACCTCGACCCGATGTTCCCGCATAAGCAAAAGAGCGCGCTGGTGAAGAAAGAGATGCGTGTTTTCCAGTCCCTGGTGGGGCCGGATGAAGATGCGGACGGGCTGCTGGCTCCGGCCAGAGCGCTGGCGAAGAAAAGAGTCGTGGTGAAGCGCCCGGACTATGCTCCGCCGCTGGCCGAAGTCGCCACGCAAAATGCGGTGGTGACCAAAGGGCATCGGTTTGATATTTACGCCGGAACACCGGAGTAACGCTAAAACGCTGGAAAGCCCCTCGCAGAAGAGAATATTTCTACTCGTCTCTCTACGGCTGCATTGGCATGTTGAACGCTATGCAGCCGATCCGACGTTACGCCCGCCAGTTAAGGCGCCAGATGACCTCCGAAGAGAACCTGCTGTGGTATCAACTCCGCAGCAGGCGCTTTGCCGCGTATAAGTTTCGTCGCCAGCATCCGGTTGGCCCTTATATCGTTGATTTTGCCTGCTGCGCTACACGTCTGGTGATAGAGCTGGACGGTGGACAGCACGGGGCGCAAAAAGGCTACGATGAGCGAAGAACGCAGTACCTTAATGAGCAAGGGTGGCGGGTGAGGCGGTTCTGGAATAATGAGTTGTGGGAGAATCTGGAGGGCGTATTGGCGGTGATTCTGCAGGATTTGAGTGAGCTGTGACCCTCACCCCGGCCCTCTCCCTGGAAGGGAGAGGGGGGAAAATCAAAGATTTATGCTCGATCCAGTCCCTTATCCCCCGTGGGGAGAAGGTTAGGGAGAGGGGGAAAATCAAAGATTTATGCTCGATCCAGTCCCTTCTCCCCCGTGGGGAGAGGGTTAGGATGAGGGGAAAATCAAAGATTTATGCTCGATCCAGTCCCTTCTCCCCCGTGGGGAGAGGGTTAGGATGAGGGGAAAATCAAAGATTTATGCTCGATCCAGTCCCTTCTCCCCCGTGGGGAGAGGGTTAGGATGAGGGGAAAATCAAAGATTTATGCTCGATCCAGTCCCCTCTCCCCGTGGGGAGAAGGTTAGGGAGAGGGGGAAAATCAAAGACTTATGCTCGCTCCAGTCCCCTCTCCCCTGTGGGGAGAGGGTTAGGGTGAGGGGGAAATCTTACTCGTCTTCTTCATCACGCAGCGGAACAATCAGCATATCCACATGCACGGTATTGATCAGCTGGCGCGCCGAGGACATCAGCTTGCTCCAGAAGTCCTGGTGGTGACCGCAAACCACCAAATCCATATCGTATTTCTTAATGGCATCGACCAGCACCTGGCCCAGATCGCCGCTGCCGCTCAGGGTTTCGGTGATTGGGTAGCCCGCGCCGGTGGACAGTTCGGTGAGCGCGTGGTGAGTCTCTTCGGAAATGCGTTTCTGCATATCCCCCAGATTGACGTCAATCAGCCCGGTATACAGATCGGAGTAATTCACATCGACATGAATCAGGGAAACTTTCGCGTTATAAGGACGAGCCATGGAGACGGCTTTTTCTACCAGGACCTTGCTCTCAGGGGAGAGGTCGACTGCGATCAGAATGTGTTTATAAGCCATAATGTTACTCCTTCCATAAGTTATCGATGACTCTCGCCGTCATCTTTTAAACCGCAGCGGCATGAGCTACGGTCACCCGATCTAAAGACTTAAATTGTAGATGGTATTTCTATCTTATAACGAGCTATTCAGCCCGACAATGCGCTATCCCTCAAACTCATTCAAGCGAAAAATGAATCAGGCCACTTTGATAAAGATTAACGCGGTGGTAAAAAAATTAAGGGATCTCCTACACTATTAAATGAGCCGGACGGGAAGAATGCTGTGACCTGTATCGGTTATTCGCTGCAGGATTGTCTGACAGGGTTTTCGGGGAGAGCGGTTGTCCCGGAGCAAACGCTTCGAGGGCTTCGCCGGGAGGGGTACATGATCAGCACCGTCGCGCTGTTCTGGGCGCTTTGTGTAGTTTGTGTGGTGAATATGGCGCGCTATTACTCTTCACTGCGCGCGTTACTGGTGGTGCTGCGCGGGTGCGATCCGCTGCTGTATCAGTATGTCGACGGCGGAGGCTTTTTCACCTCGCATGGTCAACCCAGCAAGCAGGTACGGCTGGTGCGTTATATCTACGCCCAGCGTTATTGGGATCATCACGATGAGGAGTTTATTCGCCGCTGCGAGCGCCTGCGCCGCCAGTTTATTCTGACGAGTTCGCTGTGCGGGCTGGTGGTGATTAGCCTGATTGGATTGATTATCTGGCACTAGAGTATCAGGGCAGAGTTATGGACAAGCATAAAAAAAGCGGGCCAGTTTCCTGACCCGCTTTTTCTTTTGGCTGCCGCTTACACGAAGCGCAGCGCAATCCAGTACAGCCCGCCGGAGAGCAGAATCGAAGCCGGTAAGGTGAATATCCAGGCCATCAGGATATTGGTTACCGTCTTACGCTGCAGGCCGCCGCCGTCCACGATCATCGTCCCCGCCACGGAGGAAGAGAGCACGTGAGTGGTGGAAACCGGCATCCCGGTATAGCTTGCCAGACCGATAGAAACGGCGGCCGTCATCTGCGCGGACATCCCTTGCGCATAGGTCATGCCTTTCTTACCGATCTTCTCACCGATGGTGGTCGCCACACGACGCCAGCCGATCATCGTCCCGATACCCAGCGCCAGCGCCACAGCCAGAATAATCCAGACCGGCGCGTACTCGATGGTGCTGAGCATGTCGCCTTTCAGTTTCTTCAGCAGGCGCTGATCGTCCGCGCTCACTTCCGGCAGCTTCGCCACTTTATCGGTCGTGTCGGAGATGCACAGCATGATGCGACGCAGCTGGCTACGCTGCTCAATGCTGAGCTTGTCGTAGCTTTCGATGTCGGTCAGCATCAGCTTCGCGCGGTCCAGCGCGGTGATCGCGTTGGCCGGATGGCAGTGGAACTGAGCCGGTTCAGTTGCGCCCGCTTCCGGGGAAGGGATCAGCTGTTCCGAGCCGGTGGCTTTCTTCAGCAGCTCAGGACGTTGCTGGAAGAAAGTCTCAACATTGTTCACCGCATCGCGGGTACGGGTGATTTCGTAGCCGGAGGCGTTCATGTTAACCACGAAGCCCGCCGGGGCAACGCCAATCAGCACCAGCATAATCAGGCCAATGCCTTTCTGACCGTCGTTAGCGCCGTGAGAGAAACTCACGCCGATAGCGGATAGGATCAGCGCGATACGCGTCCAGAAAGGCGGCTTTTTCTTGCCGTCTTGCTTTTCACGTTCCGCAGGCGTCAGGTGAATACGCTGCTTTTTCTTGGTGTTGCTCCAGTAACGGCGCAGCAGGAAAATCAACCCACCGGCAATCACCAGCCCGACAATCGGGGACAGAATTAATGAAGCGAAGATCCCAACAACTTTCGGGATATTCAGCGCGTCGACAACCGAGGTTCCGGTCAGCAGCGCGTTGGTCAAACCGATACCGATGATGGCACCGATAAGCGTATGGGAGCTGGAGGCCGGCAGACCAAAATACCAGGTGCCGAGGTTCCAGATAATAGCGGCCAGTAACATAGAGAACACCATGGCGAGACCATGAGAAGACCCTACGTTTAACAGCAGATCTGTAGGTAGCATATGCACAATGGCATAGGCTACGCTCAGCCCACCGAGCAGAACGCCGAAGAAGTTAAACAACGCAGCCATTGCCACCGCAAGTTGCGATCGCATAGCGCGGGTGTAAATTACCGTTGCTACTGCGTTAGCCGTATCGTGGAAACCATTAATAGCTTCGTAGAACAGCACAAATGCCAGAGCAAGCAATAGTAAAAGCCCGGTGTGAAGATCCAGGCCGGCAAACAAATGTAGCATAGACGTTACGCCATTTTGAGGACATGAACGCGGCGCATTATGTAAGACAACCTCCACCGCGGCAAAGTGAAATCTGGACTTTTTTTGATTTTAGTCGCCATCTGGCCTGCTGGTGGAATGATTTACATTTTGTTTATCAACTACCTGCATTTGTTCTTAACCTTAAAGCTGGTGCGACCAGCCGCAGGTCTTTACAATCCGTTGCCTTAAGCATAGTCGGGAGTCGGTCGTGGAAAAGTTTGATGCCATTATTATAGGTGCGGGTGCAGCAGGAATGTTTTGTGCGGCGATGGCCGGGCAGGCGGGCAGCCGCGTATTGCTGATTGATAATGGGAAAAAACCGGGCCGTAAAATCCTGATGTCCGGCGGCGGGCGCTGCAACTTTACCAACCTTTATGTCGAGCCTGCGGCCTATCTGAGCCAAAACCCGCATTTCTGCAAATCTGCGCTGGCACGCTATACCCAGTGGGACTTTATCGACATGGTGGGCAAGCACGGCATTGCCTGGCATGAGAAAACCCTCGGGCAGCTGTTTTGCGATGATTCCGCCCAGCAGGTTGTCGATATGCTGGTGGCAGAATGCGAAAAAGGGAAGGTGACCCTGCGCCTGCGTAGCGAAGTCATAAGCATTGAGCGTGACGAACAGGGTTATACGTTACAGCTCAACGGCGGCAGCGTGCAGGCCGCTAAGCTTGTTATCGCCAGCGGCGGCCTGTCGATGCCGGGACTGGGCGCGACGCCGTTCGGGTATAAAGTGGCGGAGCAGTTTGGCCTGAAGGTGCTGCCGACTCGCGCGGGCCTGGTGCCGTTTACCCTGCATAAACCTTTGCTCGAACAGCTGCAGGTGCTGTCCGGCGTCTCGGTGCCTTCCGTCATCACTGCTGAAAACGGCGTCAGCTTCCGGGAAAGCCTGCTGTTTACCCACCGGGGCCTTTCCGGCCCAGCCGTGTTGCAGCTCTCAAGCTACTGGCAACCGGGCGAATACGTCAGCGTGAACCTGCTGCCGGACACCGACCTGGACGGCTTTATTAACGAGCAGCGTAACGCGCACCCGAATCAGAGCCTGAAAAACACGCTGGCGATGGTGCTGCCCAAGCGTCTGGTGGAATGCCTGCAGCAGCTGGAGCAAATCCCGGACGTAACGCTTAAGCAGCTCAACGTTCGCCAGCAAAGCGAGCTGGTGGAAACGCTGCAAGCCTGGCGAGTTCAGCCGAACGGCACTGAAGGTTACCGCACGGCAGAAGTTACCCTCGGCGGCGTGGACACCAACGAACTTTCCTCGCGTACCATGGAAGCCAAAAAAGCGCCGGGCCTCTACTTTATCGGCGAAGTGATGGACGTCAGCGGCTGGCTGGGCGGCTATAACTTCCAGTGGGCCTGGAGCTCCGCCTGGGCCTGTGCACAGGCGCTGGTTGAAGCCTGATGCTCCGCCTTGCGGCTGCGATGCTAGATTGTGATATGTTATGCACAATTGCAGCTATTTGAGGGCTAAACGTGACAGATTATGACGCATTGCCTGAACAGCGCCAGGCGATGATCCACCAGATCCTGACCGAAACGGGCAGGGTGATTGGGGCTGACGTGGCGCGGAAGCTGGGCGTGTCTGAGCACACTATCCGCCGGGATCTGCAGGAGCTGGCGCGCCGTGGCCTGTGTAAAAAGGTTTATGGCGGCGCCATCAGCCAGTTCCAGCAGTCTGCCAGCTTTGAAACCCGCGTGTCGCAGGATGTGGTTGAGAAGTCCCAGGTGGCGCGGAAGTGCGCCGGGATGATCAAAGCCAATACCTGCGTGTTTCTCGACGCCGGTTCAACCTATCTGGCGATGGTGGAGTTTATTCCCGAAGAGCTGGATCTCACCATCGTCACCAACTCTCCGCAGATTGCCGCCGCGCTAAGTGGGCGCACCCGTGGCGAGCTGATTTTGTTAGGCGGTAAAGTTAACCCGCTGACCGGCAGCACGCTGGGCTCCGACACGGTAAACCAGCTGCGCGGCATGGTTTTCGATCAGACCTTTATCGGCGTGTGTGGGCTGGATCCGCAGGCTGGCCTGAGCGCGGTTTATTACGAAGATGCCTGCTTTAAGCGAGAAGTGTTGAGCCAGAGCAACGAGGTGATCGCCGCCGTCACGGCCAATAAGATGTCTCAGGTGGCTCGCTATAAGGTGGCACCTTGCGAAGACATTGACGTGGCGGTGGTTAGCTCCGAAACCAAAATTACCGATTTCAGCGGCGTTAACCTGCATATTGAAGTCGCCGACTAGCAAAACGGGCGGCGCGTCTGCCGCCCATCTTCACATTCAGTTTTGCAGCGCCAGCAGGCTTTTTATCGTGTGCTGGACCGCGCTCTCGTCATTGCTGCCGGTGATAAAGCGCGCCGCGGCCTTCGTCTCCTCAAACGCATTGCGCATCGCGAAGCTGTATTCCGCCTGAGCCAGCAGCTCGAGGTCGTTATAGCCATCGCCAAACGCCAGGGTTTCCGCCGGGCTGACGTTCAGTAACTGCTGGAGCTTTTGTACCGTCGTCCCTTTGTGAACGCCATAATCGGCAATATCAATCCACGCCGCTTCGGACACCACGATATAAACATCCTGCTCAAAAGGCGCGAGCACCGGCCGGGTCTGCGGGCAGTTTCCGGCTTCGTCATAGACGCTTATCTTCACAAAGTCGCAGTTAAGTTCTGCGAAAGAGTCCACCTGCGCCAGGCGGGCGTAGGACTGGCGCATTTTGTCTTTAAGGCGCTGCGGCACGTCTTTGCGAATAAACGCGCTCTCGCTGCCGCAGGCAATAATCACGTGGTTGTCGCTGGCGGCCTCCAGCGTGTCGATGATGCGTAATCCCAGCGCATTATTGATAAGCGACTCGTAGATGTACTCCCCGTTCCTTTTGATGCGCGTGGCGCTGTCGCCGATTATCCATAAATCCTGACGGTAATCGGCGAACAGCTCTTCCACCCGCTGGCACTGCTTGCCGGTGCAGGCGGCGAAATGGACGCCTTTTTGCGCCATTAAGCGGTGCGTTTGGGCAAATAATTCACGGTCATAGTCGCCGTGGCTATTGAGGAAAGTGCCGTCCAGGTCGGTAATGATCAGCTTTATCATGTTGTTATCCCATCGGTAAGCGTTCTGTAGGCGTTTATATTTTTAGTTTTGAGACGAAGGGCAGATTGCGGTACTTATTTTCCCACGGCATGCCGTAGCCGATGAGCAGGTCATCGTTGTCCATGATGTAGGCATGAAATTGCTCCACGGGGATCTCTACGCGGCCCGGCTTCACAAACAAAGTGGCAATGGCGAGCGATTTCGGGGCGTAGTTCTCGATTAAATGTTCGACCAGGCGCTTCATGGTGCCGCCGGACTCGATGGCATCATCCACCAAAATCACGTCTTTCCCCTTGATGCCAATATTGTCGTGGTAAACGATGGTAGAGCCGTTATTTCTGTCGCCCGGCGTGTGCGGGCAGGAAATGTAGTCCATTGATATATCGAAAGTTAGCTGCCTGACCAGGTCGGCGGTAAACAGGATCCCGCCGGGAACGACCGTAATCACAACCGCCTCGTGATAGCGACTATTAAGCTCTCTGGCGACCTTCGTTACGCCATCGGCAATCGTCGATTCGTTCATCACTATCTGCCCAACATGGTTATTTCTCACTGCTGAATCCTCATTCGTTATCTTATGCTCGATGTTGCTCGATTAACATAAGATCTAATGCTCGGTTGTGCAATATGAAGACGGTCTCATGCTGCAATTTTGTGATCTTTAACGATCGAATGGAGAGTTATGTGCCCAATGTGGCAAGACCGAGCATTGGGCGGAAGATCTTAGGGGCGAAGATCGAAGCGGATCGGCAGCGTGAGCATAATTTGCGCCTGTCCTGGGGCGATGTCTTCGGTGGGGGCGGGCAGAGGCGTCGCGCGAGCCGGCAGGGCAAGTGCTTCTCGATCCAGCGTTGGCGTGCCGCTGCTTTTTTCCAGCGCCACGCTGAGGACCTGGCCATGCCTGTCGAGCGTCAGGCTCAGGTAAACCACGCCCTGCGCCTGTTGGCGTAAGGCCTGAGCCGGGTAACGTTTGAAGCGGTCCAGGCGCTGGCGCAGCAGGCTGACCCAGTTCACTTCGCCGGGGCTGGGTGCGCTGACGGTGCTGCTCCCTGCGGTACCGGCGCTTTGCTGAGGATGGCTGGCGGGCGCGTGGGTTTCGGGCGCAGGTGGCGTGGGTGCCGGCGGTACTTCGGCATCGTGTGGCTTAACCGGCTGAGGTCTGGTTTTGGCACTGTGGCGCACTTTTTTGGCGACCACGATTTCCGGGTTCGGGGCTTCCACGCTTTTCACCTCTTCTTTTGGCTCTGCTTTCTCCTGAGGCGCTGCCGACCGTATCTGTTTGATCTTATCGGGCTGCTTCTCCGGCGTGGCCGTGGATGCCGGGTCGGTAGAGGGTAAAATCATCAGTGCAATAGGCGGTGGCGCGGTGGCCGGCTGTTCCTGCGTGGGCCGATAAGCGAGCCAAAGGAACACGCCAGCGTGCAGCAAAAGCGCCAGCAGTAGCCCTGTACCCCGGCGTGAGGCGGGCAGGCTGTCGGGCCAGGCAGGAAGAGGTTGTCTTATCGGCAGGGGTGAAGGCATGACCAAATTACTCCGCAGCCGGGCGGCTGGTTATCGTTTCAGGAGAGATAAGAGAGAGGACACGCGAACTGCGTAAACGGGCAGGCTCGAATGAATAACGAGACAATCAGCATGGATAAACCATCAGCGAAGCATTATTCACTGCCGTGAAAGGCTGACCCAGTAGCGCGACAGCGTATTTATCCTGATGGGTAAGACGCGCGGTAAGGCGGCCAGAATCTCATCGGTATCCGTTAGCGGGAAAACGCCCGACAGCCGCAGGGAAGCTATGTCCTCGTCGCAGCGTAAAACGCCCGGGCGATAGCGGTTTACTTCCCGCAGGAAATCCCCGAGCGGCATATTGTCGGCCAGCAGTTTACCGTGAACCCAGCCGGGCTCTTTTTCACCGCCGTGCAGGCCCCCGGACTGTTCTTGCGTCAGCCATGCTCCCTGGCCCGCGCCGAGCTGCAGCCCGGCCAGCCCCGAGCTACGCGGATAAAGACGCACGGCTCCGTGGTAAACGGCAATACGAGTACGTTCCGGCTCCAGCTTTACGCGGAATTGAGTGCCGAGAGCCAGCACTTTACCGTGAGGTGTCGTCACGCTAAAAGGCCTGGGCCAGGCCGACAGCTTTTCACGCTGCCCGGTGGTAATCAGCAGGTCGCCGCTGAGCAGCTCAATCTGACGCTGCTGCCCGGTAAAATTTACGTTTAGCGCGGTTTGGGTGTCCAGCATCAACTGGCTACCTTCGCTGAGTTCAACCTGTCGCTGTTCGCCCGTTGCGGTGCGGTAATCGGCCGTGAACGTTTCCCAGCCGTGCTGCTGCCTGCCCCACTCAAGCGAGCCTCCGACCAGCAGTAAAGCGCCTAACCCTTTTAAGGCGTGACGCCTGCCGCTGTTTTTTAACGAGGAGAGGCTTTTCTGCGCCAGCTTGCCGTCAACCTGCCTGAAGCCGGCGCATACCGCTTCAATGTGCCGCCACGCACGCTGGTTATCGGCGCTCTCCGCCAGCCAGTTTTGCCAGTTCTTTTTGTCCTGCTCGCTCACCTCATCAGACATCATCAGCGTAAGCCATGACGCCGCAGCGTAAGCGCTATTGCGGTTGAGTTCCTGCCCGTTTCGGTCGACTAAACGTTCGGGGATCATCAGCTTAGGGCAAAGAAGCAGTGCAGGTTAGCGCGCTGAAGATATTGCTTAACGGAGCTGCTGGAAACGCGCAGGCGTTCGGCAATGTCGCAATAGCGCATGCCCTGCAGGTGTGCCAGCAGGAAGGCTTCTCTGACCTGAGAAGGCAGGCCGTCCAGCGCCGCATCAATCTGTTCCAGCACTTCCAGAATCAGCAGCCTGGCTTCGGGGGAAGGGTGTTCCTGTTCCGGCTGGGAGGCCAGCGCGTCCAGCCAGGCCTCTTCGATTTTCTTGCGGCGATAATGGTTGGCTATCAGCCGCCGGGCAACCGTGGCGAGGAAAGGGCGCGGCTGGCGAATGGAAACCAGATCGGGGCTGACCAGGATATTAATAAAGGTATCCTGAGTAAGATCCTGCGCCTGTTCCGGGCAGCCGACCTTATTGCGCAGCCAGTGGTAAAGCCAGCGCTGATGATCGCAGTAAAGCTGCTGTGCAACCTGTTGGGAACGGGACATGACGTGACTCACCATCGATCGGTATCAGGGCGTGATAAATATTAAATGATAATCATTATTATTTTCATTTCTCTATTTTTATGTCAAGAGATTGCGGAGTATTAATGTACTTTTGCGAGCAATGAGAACGCAGCGCCTGGGCTGGCGCTGCGGATAAGCCATTAGAATTTCTGAGAAATACTCAGCTTGATGTTGCGCCCGATGCCGGAGACGGACTCGCCCAGATACGGGTAGTAGTCGGTGTTAAACAGGTTATCGACGGCAACGCGCGCCTCCATGCCTTTAACCTGTTCCGGCTGCCAGGTGGCAAACAGCCCCTGCAGGGCATAGCCTTTGGTTTTTGGTAGTGCCCAGATGCCCGCTAACGGGTCACCGTCCTGCGGCGAACGGTCCTGCTTGCGCGCCATATCCATCGTCCAGCCGAACGTCATGTTCCATTCCGGGGCTTTTACGCCCAGCGTGGTGTGTGCGGTGACGGGCGGAATTTCTGCGATCCAGGTTTTATTACCCCAAGGGTCGCGCGGCGAAGCATCACGCTGGCCACGAATGGTGGAGAACGAGAGGCTGCCAAACATGCGGTGGCTGTCGTAAAACGACTCAATTTCCAGTCCCTGGATGGTGTATCCCGGCAGGTTACGGTAGTTCGACAGCGGAGAGCCGCAGTTCGCGCCACTTTTCACCGACTGCGCCCCGCACAGTACGCCGCGGCGATAGAAGATTTCGTCTTTGCCGCGGTTGCGGAACAGCGTGGTGCGGATTTGCACGCTGTCGTCGTCTGCCAGCAGGTCGTTGAAGTTGAGGATCATCCCACCGCGAACGCTGTGGATGGTTTCAACCTTCAGGTCGCGGCTGGTGCCTGAGACGTTAGACAGCGCGTACTGCACGGTGTACTGCTCGTCGATCGTCGGCGCACGCCATGTACGGGTGACGTCGGCAAACAGCGACATATTCGGCGTGGCCTTCCAGACCAGCCCAAGCGCAGGCGTAAAGCCGTGATAGCTTTTGCTGCTGTAGTCGTGGCCGACTTTAGGATCGCTGCTGTTGTACATTGAGGCGATATTTGGCTCGCCGGTATTCGTCACGCTGTCGTAGCGCACGCCTGGCGTAACGGTGACGCTGCCGAGCGTCATGCTGTCCTGTATATACAGGCCGCGCGTTTGCTGCTCCCCTGCAGGCATGTAATACGGCTGGAAGTAGCCATAGTTGTAGGCCGCGTTCTTCTTGTAGCCAGGGTAGAACATCAGCGCGTCGCGTTGATTTTTATGCCAGCTCGCGCCGATTTCCAGCAGGTGATCCACCGGCCCGGTGCTGAAACGGCTTTTGTTACTGACCTCCACCAGGTTGTCTTTGTAGTCCACCCAGCTCTCATTGCCGAGCGTGCCGAGGAAGCTGGAAGTGCCTGCGGAGTCAGGGCGAGTGTCGTGCTGTTTGGTTTTGGACCAGGCATAGCTCAGCGTCAGATCTATCCACGGGTTTTCTGCCGGGGCCAGATTCCACTTCACGGAGTAGTTTTCATCGGTCTGGTTGCGGTACACCAGCTTCCTGCGCCAGGCTTCGTCGAACCCGTATTTGTTGATATCGGCCTGACTGGGGGCGGCGATGTCGTCCCGCTTGGCGGCAAAAGGCTGCCAGCCTGTGGATTCCGAATGCATGGCCGAGAGCGTCAGCGTCTGCGAGTCGGTCAGATAGAGGTTGGTTTTTGCCAGCCAGGTGCCCTGCCGGTTGGCGGAATAGTCGAAATGGGTGCCGTCCGGGCGGGTAATGTTGCCGCCGTCGCGTTTGCTGGCGTAGAGCATACCGTCGGCAAAGCCTTCCGGAGTTTTGCCGTACAGCGCCCCGCTGTAGATATTCTGGTTATCGTTGGTGTGGAAGCCGTACTTCAGCATGCCGCCAAAGTTTTCACCGGGCTGTAGCAGGTCGGCCGCGTCTTTGGTGACGATTTTAATGCTGCCGCCGAAGCCGCCGTTGCCGTTGGCGAGGTTAAACGGGCCCTTATCGACGTCGATCTGCTTGATAAGCTCCGGCTCGATAAACACCGAACCCTGGCGGTACTTCTCAAACCCTTTGGGCGCGCCGTCCAGCGTCACTTTGATGTCTTCCATGCCGCCCATGCCCCAGATGTTCAGGCTCTGCCCGCCCGGACGTGGTGAACCGGCAGAAGAGACGCCCGGCAGTTTATCCAGCAGTTCGGCGACGTTATCCGCCTGGATCCGCTCGATATTCTCTTTCTTCAGCGTTGAGCGCCCGGCCACCACGCTGTCGTCCAGGCCGCTGACCACGGAAAGCTCCGGCACACTAATCGGCGCGGTTTCACCGGCGGCGGCTCCCGTGGAGACGAGTCGATAGCTGTTTCCCTCGCGAACGGCTTTCAGGCCGCTGCCTGACAGCAGATGGTCAAACGCACTCTGTACCGAGTAGCGCCCCTTGAGGCCCGAAGTGGTTTTATTCGCAGCCTGGTCTGGGGTGAAAACGAGCATCACGTTGGCATCGCTTGCCAGCGTTTGCAGGGCGCTGCTCAAAGGCCCGGCAGGCACGGAAAACGCCTGACTGGCGGCTGAGGAGGCTTCTGTCGCCCAGGAAAACGTGGGTAAACCGGTTGCCAGCGCCAGCAGGCCGGATAAAGCAATGCCAGACGCAAACGGGGCGCGAGGGAGCTGTGCAGGTTGGCTCGCGTCGGAAATGGCCGTAGCCTTTCCGTTATTTTTTATCGTCATGATGTATCCCTGAAGGTGAGTAACGAGAAGTACTGCTTCAGAGAGGTCACGCGAAACGGAAAATCAGGCAGAAAATTTTTAAATTAAGCGTGGGTGGCCTGGTGATTCTTGTTCATTTTATCCGGCTGCTAGTCGATATTCAGCTCCGAGAAGCGGGTAATGATTTTCCCGACAATGCCGTAATCGATAGCTTCTTTCGGCGACATCCAGTAATTGCGGTCGGTGTCCTGCTTCACCTTTTCCAGCGGCTGGCCGGTGGCTTCTGAGATCATCTTGTTCACGCGTTCGTGCATGCGAATAATCTCTCTGGCTTCAATCTCAATGTCCGTGGCCTGGCCGCGCACGCCGCCCAGCGGCTGGTGAATCATAAAGCGGGTGTTTGGCAGCGAATAGCGGTGCTTTTTGTCCGCGGCCAGGAAGATGGTGATCCCGGCGCTGGCAACCCAGCCGGTGCCGATGATATGGACTTCCGGCTTGATGAATTTGATCACGTCATGAATGGTGTCCGCCGCCTCAACGTGGCCGCCCTGGCTGTTGAGATACAGCTTAATCGGCTTGTCGTTGATGCTTTGCAGCAGCAACAGTTGGGACACCACCTCTTTGGTGATCGCCTGAGTTATCTCACCGGAGATAATGATCGAGCGTGAATCCAGCATTTTTTGCTGCATTAGCCCTGATGCATTGGCGGGGGTAGCGCTTTCTTCAGGTTCATCTTTTTCTAAAAACGTAAGCATAATCAGTCTCCTGCCAGTTTTATGGCGTAATCAGGGATGCACTAGAGCATAGCACTTCATTCAGGCGCTGCACGGCACGAACGATCTCTTCGTCACTGTAGCCGCCGAGCCCGAGCAAAATACCGGATTTCTGCCTGTCTGGCGTAAACATATGCGACACCGCACGGACGGCAATTCCGGACTGCATTGCCCGCTCCACAACCTGGTGATCGTCCAGGCCGTGGCGCAGCCAAAGCACCATGTGCATGCCCTGGTCACATGGCTGAAGCCAGGCCACGTCCGGGGAAATATATTGTTCTACAGCCGCCATCAGTACCCGACGTTTTTCGGCGTAAACGCCGCGCATTTTTCGCAGATGGCGGTCGAGGTGTCCCTCGGAAATAAAGCTCGCCAGCACGTGCTGGTCAGCCCCCGGCGGCTGCCTGTCCATCAGGATGCGTGCCCCGCAAAAGGCCGAAACCAGCTGCTCAGGCACCACGGCATAGCCGAGGCGCAAGGACGGAAAGAGGATTTTACTGAAGGTGCCGAGGTAGATAACGTTCTCCGGCCCAAGCCCCTGTAGCGCCGGGAACGGATGGCCCGCGTAGCGCATCTCGCTGTCGTAGTCGTCCTCAATTATCCAGGCCTGATTTGCCTGCGCCCACTCCAGTAAAGCGGCGCGGCGCGACATGCTGAGCGGCATGCCTAGCGGGTATTGATGCGAGGGCGTAACGAACGCGGCGCGGGCGTCAGGAGCCAGCTTTTTGCCTGACTCAACGTCCAGCCCCTCGTCGTCAACGGCGACTCTTACCATCTTGCGGTCGCGGAACATCGTCTCAAACAGCGACGTGGCGCCAGGGTAGCCGGGCTCCTCCATCCACACTGAATCCCCCGCCTCCAGCAGGATTTGCAGCGTCAGGTACAGGCCGTGCTGGTTGCCGGAGGTGATGATGACCTGCTCCGGCGTGCAGCGCACCGAGCGCGACTTTCTGACGTATTCACAGATAGCTTCACGCAGGACCAGCGCGCCTTGCGGGTCGGCATAGCCCGAAGGTGCCCCGGCTCCGCGGGCGCGAATACGGTTGCCGAGCCTGCGCCACACGTCGTCCGGGGCGGTGTCGCCTACAGGCACGGAAACGGCAAACGGCTTTGGGGCCAGCGTTTTTAGCTGCTCGCCGACTTTGGCAAATGCCTGCGCCTGGGCAGAAAGCGGAATTGTTGCTCCAGGACGTGTTGGCTGAACCGGCTGCGGGCTTTCCGGCGCGTAGGCCACTCTGGTGCCGGAGCCGTGTCTGGATTCCAGAAAACCTTCCGCAACCAGCTGTTCGAACGCTTCCAGCACGGTGCCGCGCGCCACATTCAGTGCGCCAGCCAGCACGCGCGTGGAGGGCAACAGGTCGCCGCTTTTCAGCTCGCCTTTATGGATGGCATTTTTCAGCGCTTTGGCCAGCTGCAAGCTTAGCTGTCCGCTGCGGCGGTCAAGTTCGCCGATGGCGGGAATATCTACGGCTCGGGCTTTACGTGACATGCATTGTGGCTCGGTCATATTGCGGGAATGTGGTTCTTTATCATAAACCACTTCGGCCATAAGCTGGGTAAAATTACCGCCAATAAAGGGCTGCCAATGTACATTCCTCGCCATTTCCAGGAGCACGATATTGATGTGCTGCAGGGGCTTATCCGGGCTAATCCTCTGGGCATACTGATCGTGCAGAGTGCAGGCGTGCCGGACGCTTTTGATATCCCCTTTGAACTTTGCCCCGAGCAGGGCGAACTCGGCACGCTCCGGGCTCATATCGCCCGGGCTAACCCACTGTGGCGCTCACTTCAGCCGGAGCAGGAAGTGCTGGTCGTGTTTCGCGGTGCGCAGGGGTACATCTCTCCTGGCTGGTATCCGGGCAAGCTGGAACATCATAAAGAGGTGCCGACCTGGAACTATCAGACCGTGCAGGCGCGAGGGAAAATCACCGTGCGGGATGATGCAGATTTCGTGCTGCAGCAGATAACCAGCCTGACGCGCCAGCAGGAGGCGCCGATGGAAATGCCGTGGCAGGTCAGCGATGCGCCGCCGGCGTTTATCGACTCAATGCTGAAGGCCATTATCGGAATAGAAATTCCTCTGGCCTCGCTTATCGGCAAGACAAAACTCGGGCAGAACAAAAAGCTTGAGGATCGGGCCGGAGCCGCTCAGGGGCTGATGGCGAAAGGCGAGCGGGAAATTGGCGAGGCGATGCTGCACAGCATCGCCAGGCGTGATAAAAAATAGCTGAGATTATCCCGGCAGACGGCTTTTTGGCCTGCCTGGCCCCAGCAGAATAGCCAGTTTCGCCCCGCCCTGGGTCGACTCCATCAGGATCTTACAGACGCTGGTCAGCGGCACCGAGAGCAGCATGCCCACCGGGCCGAGCAGCCAGCCCCAGAACAGCAGCGAGAGGAATACCACAAAGGTCGACATCCCCAGCCCGCGCCCCATCATGCGGGGTTCCAGAATATTCCCCAGCACCATGTGCACCACCAGGAACAGCGCCCCGACCATCAGCATTTCATAGGTGCCGTTAAGCAAGAAGGCCTGAATCATCGGCGGCACGGCAGAGATAACCGAGCCGATGTTGGGAATGTAGTTGAGCAGAAAGCCCAGCACGCCCCACATCAGCGCAAACTGCACGCCCAGCAGCTTTAATCCCAGCCAGATAATGATACCGGTCAGCAGGCTGATAAACGTTTTTAGCGCCAGATAGTGGGTGACGCCTTTTAACGCGCGGTGCATGCCGGCGATGTGAAGCTTCGGATTTGCCAGCGCGAAGCGCAGCTTATAGGGCACGTGACGCACCTCAAACAGCATAAAAATCACCGTCATCGCCAGCAGTAAAATGCTCGCCATTGCCCCGGAAAGCCCGGCCATTAAGGTGGTGGCAAAGGTCATCAGCTTGTCGGAGTCGAGTTTTTGCAGCATACGTTCCGGCGACAGCGGCAAATGCAGGAACGGCATTGCATGTTCTATTTCTCGCACCTTCTGCGTCAGCAGTTTGTTGAACTGCGGCATCTGTTCCATGAAATCGTTCATCGAAGTTGCCAGCACGCCAACCAGTAAAGTGAGTACCACCAGCATCACCAGCACCACGATGGTAATGGCCAGCGGGCGGTTAAAGCCCCGGCGCATAAACCAGGTGACCAGCGGGTTGAGAACGATGGCGAAGAACAGCGCCAGCAGCAGCTGAACGATGATGTCGGCGGCGGCGTGAATGCCAGCGAGAATAATCACTAACGCGGCAAGCTTGAGCAAAATATGCAGGCCGGTTTTATCGAGTTGAGGGGGAGTCATGCAGACGTCCTGTCAGGAAACGGTGCTTTTAGTGTAGTGCTTCCCGGGCGCGAGGCTGCGGCAGTCTGTCTGAAAATGAAGAAAAAAATGGCCCCGCGAGAGGCGGAGCCATTGATGCATCGCGCAACGCTTACTTGATGGCGATGGTATTGATGATGTTTTCCGCGTTGGTCTGCGCCAGCTGCTGGTTATCCGCAGGCAGCGTTATCTGCATGGTCAGCAGCTTGTCGTCCACTTTCCCAAGGATGATGGAAGAGTAGGCGGTCTGGCCTTTGGCGGAGATAACGCTGTCCAGCTGTTGCAGCTCGTGGCCTTTGATCTCAATGGATTTGTTGGTCACGACCTGAAGCTGCGGGTCACGCGCGCGCTGCTGTTCTTCCAGACGTTTTGCCAGCGCGGCAAGGTCGTCGGTAGTGTTGTCGCCGACAATCACGATCACTGCTTTCTGGCCGGTCGCGTCAGAATAAACATGCATGTTGTTGGACTGGGTACCCACTTTGCCGCTCTGATCGGTCATGTCTGCCGGCAGGGCGAAGCTCAGCTTGCCGTCCAGCAGTTCGATAGGTTGGCCGCTGGCGCTGCTGGCTGCCTGACTACCGGCGGTAGCGGTTTTGCTGTCGTTGTTGTCACAGGCGGCAAGACCCACTACCAGCAGGCCAATACCGACATATTTTACCAGGTTGCGCATCGCGTTATTCCTTTCCGTTAGCAAGCCACAAGGCCGATGCCTGCATCTTAACACAAGATATTCAGCCCGCGTTTAACCTGGCTGTAGCGCGGAGATTTCGGATTTATCTGCGAGGCGTTTCAACAGCATATTCAGCAATACGCCGTACATCGGCAGGAAGAAAATCAGGCTGATAAGAACCTTGAAGCAGTAATCGACCACGGCGATTTCTACCCAATGCTGGGCCATAAAGGCGTCCGGGCTGCGCCAGAAGGCGATAAAGAAGAACGACAGCGTGTCGCTCACGTTACCAAACAGCGTGGAAGCGGTAGGCGCTAACCACCAGCAGCGGTTTTGACGCAGGCGGTTGAAGACGTGCACGTCGAGGATCTGGCCGAGCGCATAGGCCATAAAGCTGGCGATTGCGATACGGGCGACGAACAGGTTGAAGTGGGTTAGCGCTTCAAAGCCCTGCCAGCTTCCCATGTAAAACAGGGCCGAGATGCCGTAGGAGATAACCAGCGCCGGGATCATTACCGCGAAAATAATTCGTCGCGCCAGCGGAGCGCCAAAAATACGCACCGTAAGGTCGGTCGCCAGGAAGATAAACGGGAAGCTGAAGGCGCCCCAGGTCGTATGAAACCCGAAGACGGAGACCGGAAGCTGAACCAGATAGTTACTGGAGGTGATCACCAGCAAATGAAAAAGCGATAGCCAAAACAGCGCATTAGTGCGCTGGCGAGTGCTGAACTGCATCATGTTGTAGCCTTTTTAGTAGTGGGGTGAGGGAACCCAGTCAAAAATGTAAAGCGCGGGGATGATACTGCTTTAGCTTTTCATTGCAATGGTTAATTTTAACGCAATCGTTCACGCGGCTTGCGCCAGATTTTCCCCGGCGTAAACTAGCGCGGTTTTTGACGACCTGAGAGTGCTATGACCGATTTGTTCGCAACCCCCGACCATACGCTGGATGCCCTTGGCCTGCGCTGCCCGGAGCCGGTGATGATGGTGCGCAAAACCGTGCGCAATATGCCCGTAGGCGAAACGCTGCTGGTGATAGCCGACGACCCGGCCACCACACGCGATATCCCCGGCTTCTGCCGCTTTATGGAACATGAGCTGGTTGCCAGCGAAACCGACGCGCTGCCTTACCGCTATTTGCTGCGTAAGAGCCACTGATCCCTCTCAGAAAAAGAGGGCAGGTGAGATGCCAAAGCGCCGGGAAAGCTGGCGGATGTGTTCGGTGGTTAGCTGTCGTTCGCCGCTGAGAATGCGGGATACCATCGACTTGCTGCCAATCTCTTGCTGAAAATCGCTCTGTTTTAATTGGTGATGCTCCATCAGGGTTTTCAGCATGGCAATCCCGGCCGGGATTGCCTGCATTTCCGCTCGGAACGTCTGTACTTCAGGCTGTGCGTTTTCCCAGGCAGAGATTTTGCTGCTGACAATCTCAACCAGTGGATTTTCTGGGTCATTGAGCAGCAGGTATTCGACCAGCTCCAGCGCCGCCAGATAATCTTTTTCTCTGGTGCTGCCACCCAGCAGTGGAACCGCCGTTTTCAATGCTTCGGCGGCTTTAAGCGCATCAGCAATCATCTCTTCTTTCCCCGGTGTGTTTCAGTAAACCGCATGTATTCGCTGTGCGTCATGATATGGCGGATGTAGAACTTCTGGCTGGTAAAAAAGATAAGCGCAATCAGCCTGAGTTCATTGCCGGCGATATTGATGACGTAATGTTTATCGAGGTACTTAAAGTTATCCAGTGAAGGATAAATCCGCTTAAGTGATTCCGGCGTTGGAAAGAAGCCTTTTTCCAGCACTTTGCCGAGAATTTGCAGTTCCTGCCTGTGTCTGGGAAATCTTTGACCCGCTTCTATAAGCGTCTTCAGCGTAATCAGATGCATCACTTCATCCTGAAGTTGACTGATTGGCGACAATTATGCCCGCAAGTTGCCAATCAGTCAACTTGCGGGCGGGGGATTCATTTTTACACGTGAGCGTCCTTGCTCCATTGATTGAGTAAAAATCCGGAAGATGTCTCGAAAACTATTTCTTCCGCAGCAGGCGAATGGCGTTCGCCGTTACCAGCGCGGTAGCGCCTGAGTCTGCCAGCACCGCCAGCCACAGGCCGGTCAGGCCGAGCAGGGTGGTGACCAGGAAAATCCCCTTCAGCCCCAGCGCAATCGTCACGTTCTGGCGAATGTTGTTATGGGTGGCTCTGGCGAGCCGCACCATGCTTGCCAGTTCGGTCAGGCGGTTGTGGGTCAGGGCGGCATCTGCGGTTTCCAGCGCGACGTCGGTACCGCTGCCCATGGCAATACCGATGGTGGCCGCTTTCATCGCCGGCGCATCGTTAATGCCGTCGCCGACCATTGCCAGCGGCGCGGTGGCATTCAGTTTGTTCACCGCCGCCACTTTGTCTGCCGGGAGCAGGCTGGCGCGGTAATCAATGCCCAGTTCGTTGGCTATTGCCGCCGCCGCTCGTGGGTTATCCCCCGTCAGCATCACGCCCTGAATGCCCAGTTGATGAAGGGCGGTAACCGCTTCACGCGCGTCGCTGCGCAAAGTGTCACGCATGGCGATGGTGCCCAGCAGCTGCCCTGAACGCAGTACCACGATGACCGTCTGGCCCTCTTCTTCCTGCTTCGCGATACGTTGCTGCCAGACTTCGTTGAGTGCCTGAGCGTCAAGTTTGGACGGTGAGCTGAGCAGCAGCGTTTCACCCTGGATATTCGCTTCAACGCCAACTCCGGCCAGCGCGCGGTGATTTTCCGCGACGAAAGCTGGCAAATTACGCTGCTGTGCTGCGCTCACAATGGCCTGAGCCAGCGGGTGCGTTGAACCCTGTTCTACTGCGGCGGCGAGCGCCAGAAGCTGGTCTTCTTCAATCCCGTCTGCCGCGGCAATGGCGGTGACCTGCGGTTTACCTGCCGTCAGGGTGCCGGTTTTATCGAAGGCGACCTGCTGTATTTGACCGAGACGCTCCAGCGCCGCGCCGCCTTTAATCAACGCCCCACGGCGTGCGGCTGCGGCAAGGCCGGAAGTAATGGCCGCAGGCGTGGAGATAACCAGCGCGCACGGGCAGCCGATAAGCAGCAGCGTCAGGCCTTTATAGATCCACGGTTCCCAGCTCTGCCCGAACAGCAAAGGAGGAACGACGGCGGTCAGTAACGCGAGAAGCATGATAATCGGCGTGTAAATCCGGCTAAAGCGATCGATAAAGCGTTCGATGGGCGCGCGGCGCTCCTCGGCTTCTTCAATCAACCGCAGAATACGGTCGATGGCGCTGTCGCCGGGTTCGGAAATCACCTCCAACTGAACAAGGCGATCCACGCTGGTGCTGCCAGCGGCGACTTTTTCGCCCTGCTGGCGCTCTACCGGCACGGATTCCCCGGTTAAGGCGCTTTCGTCAAAGCTTGCAAAACCGCTGAGCAGGCGACCGTCGGCCGGCAGTCGGCCACCGGCGGCGACTTCAATAACGTCGCCGGGGCGAAGCTCGGCCTGAGCGACGGTTTCGCGCTCGCCGTCCCGGAGGCGAATAGCGACGTCCGGCTTTAACGCCATTAAGGCGCTTACCCCCCGGCGCGCACGGCTGGCGGCGTAGGATTCGAGACGTTCACCGATCAGAAACAGCAGCAAGACCATGGCCGCTTCGGCGGTAGCGCCGATAAACAGTGCGCCGATGGCTGCGACGCTCATCAGCGTTTCAATGGCAAACCAGTTGCCGCTGCGGATCAGGCGGACCGCCTGGCGAGCTATCGGCCACAGGCCAACCAGCGTGGTGGCGATAAACGCCAGGTTGCCGAGCGGGTGGTTGAACTGCTCGAGCCCCCAGCTAATCACCATCAGCACAATAAGCAGGATCAGCGGCAGGTTTTCCTGCAGGCTGCGGCTTTTTTCCTGCTTTGGCGCATTGCCTGCATTCAGGGTGTAGCCTGCGGCCTTGACGGCTTTTTCTACGTCACTGCGAACGTCGCGCGCAGAGCTGACCAGCAGTTTTTCGGTAGAAAACACCACCTGAACCTGCTGAACATCGCTAATCTGTTTCACCGCATTTTCCACTTTGCGGGCGCAGGCCGCGCAGTCCATCCCCTCAACGTGCCAGCTGTAGCGGCTGCCGTTGTCGGCGATTTCCGGCTCTGGCTTCTGCGCAGAGCAGGTGTCATCGGCGCAGCAGGAGGGGCCTTCGGCCTGCAGCGGGCTAAGTTTGGCAAACGCAAACTGCGGTGGCTTTTTGCCGTCTTGGGGTGTGTTGAGCATGGCGCCCTCCGGTAATGATAATTTTCTCATTAGCGATGTTACTCTCTGGAGTCAACTCCAGAGTCAAGCCCCTTTTTTGCCTGATAACGTTTCTGGTTCACGGGCGGCAGTTTTCAGCATTGGCCTTTGCTTCCCCAGGGCGCTTCCCCTAGTATTATCCGCAGGTCGGGATGAGAATGAGTCGATGAAAAAACCACTGACAATCAAAGATATTGCGGAGCTGGCGCAGGTGTCCATCGCCACCGTCTCCCGCGTACTGAACAACAACAGCTGGGTGGCAGACAAAACGCGCAGCCGGGTTGAAAAAGTGATTCAGGAACATAATTTCAGCCCAAATTTACTCGCGCGCGGGATGATCTCGAAGAAAACCCAGACGCTGGCAATTGTCGTTTCGGATATCAGTAACCCTTACTTTGTGATGCTGGTGGCGCAGATTGAGCATGAAAGCTTGCGGCTCGGCTACAAAGTCACGCTGTACGACACTCAATCGGCAAACAGAACCTCTCGCGAAGCGCCGGTGGTGCCCGAAGAGCATATTTTTAATTCCATCACCGACAGCCAGATAGACGGCGTGATTATTCTGGGCGGCAACATCGACTACAACGATATTTCAGCGACCTATCTGCAGGAGCTGAAAAAACTCATCGCCACCGTGCCGGTCGTGGTGGTGGGGCGTAAGCTTCCCGGTGTGGAATATGCCTGCGTTGAACGTGACCAGACCGGATGCGTGAGGTTAGCGACTCGTCATCTTATTGATAAAGGCTACCGGCGGATTGGTTTTATCGGCGGGTCGAAGAATGTTTATATTACTCGCGAGCGTGAAGCGGTATTTCGCACCGAGCTGGAGTCAGCAGGTTTACCGGTAGAAAATAGTTTCGTGGTGCTGAATAACTTTTATTTACAGCATGGCTATGAGGCTATCGAATCGCTAATTGCTAACAATGAAGCCTTGCCGGACGCCATTGTGGCAATTAACGACCACGTCGCAAAAGGTGCCATCCGCGCGCTAAAAGATAAGAACCTCTTGGTGCCAGAAAATATCGCCGTAGTGAGCTGCGAATATTTTCCCGGCAGCGAATATTTTATTCCACGCATTACCACCGTTGACCATCAAAACGCGTTAATTGGCAAAGAGGTTATGCGGCGATTAATGGCCATCCTGAATCAGAATGCTGACGTGGCCGCGGCAGAAAAGATCCCTATTAGCCTGACCGGCGGTGAATCCTCTTAGTTTTCAACGGCGGATAACGCTTTTTTCGGCGTCCGCCCGTTTTCCCTTCTGCGATATTTTTTGATCCCGCTAACAGTTGCGCGATCTGGCGTTGACAAGCCTCGCCCGACTCCTCTAGCCTAAAACCTGAAAACGTTTTCAGGTTTTGATTACAGGAGAGCCGATGAAACCGACAATGATGACCTATATCCATGAAGAGCAGGCGACGTTAAGCGCCATGATTGCCCGCTATCCGTCCGATCTTCCGGTCCTGGAGGGGCAAAAGGAGTGGTTGGTTCTGGCTACGGGTTCCAGCATTAACGCCATCAAAAGTGCGAAATACTACGTGGAAAAGCTGGCGGACGTGCGCATCACGGTGGAGGAGCCTTTCCACTTTCAGCACTACGAAAAGTTCAGTGAGACGGCTGATTTGGTGATAGGCGTTTCCCAGAGTGGGGAAAGCACCTCGACCATCAACGCGATCCAGCATATTCGCCAGACTCACCCGGTAAAAACGCTGGGCATCACCAGCAAAACGGGCAGTGAACTGGCGCGAAACGTTGACCATGTGATTGATATTGAAATTGGCGAAGAGCGCGTGGGCTATGTGACCAAAGGGTACGTTGCCACCATCCTGAAATTCATGCTGCTGGGCGTGTTTGCGGCTCGCCGCAGCGGGAAGATCGACGCCGAACAGGAAGCGGCCGAGCTGAGGAAACTGGGTGTGGCGGTGCAGGCTATCCCGGGCATTATCGCCGACACCGAAGCCTTCTTTACCAGGTGGCAGGATGAGCTGGCCACCTCCCCGCGATTTACCTCGATTGGCTACGGGCCGAGCGTCGGCGTTATCAAAGAGATGGAAACCAAGTTTGCCGAGACGATTCGCGTTCCTTCCCAGGGCGTGGAGCTGGAAGCTTTTATGCACGGGCCTTATTTCGAAGTGAACGGCACTCACCGGATGTTCTTTATTGATACACCGGGCCTGGCTCGCGAACGTTTATTGCTGCTGAAAGCCTATGAGCAGAAATATACCGACTACGTGTACACCATTAAATTAGGCGAGGACCACGACCCACGCACGCTGGCGGTGAAAGCCGATGTTGATGAGTTTATTGCTCCGCTGATCATGGTTATTCCGTTCCAGATACTGGCTCACCATATTGCCGAGGCGAAAGGGAATAACCTTCCACAGCGAATTTTCACCGATTTTGGCGTTGCGGTGAAAAGCAAAACTAAACCGGGCGATTACGCCTGATACGGGCTGTACCCTACACAACAATAATTTCCATACCTTGCTACTAAGGAATGATTATGGCTACCTTCAGTCAACTTGCCCGGCAGATAATTCAGCACGTCGGCGAGGCAGAAAATATAGAGCATCTTACCCACTGCGCAACCCGTTTGCGTTTTACCCTCAAAGACAAAAGTAAGATTAATAAAGACGAGCTTTATAAGTTGCAGGAGGTAGTCAAGCTGGTTGAAAACCCAGGGCAATTCCAGATTGTGATTGGGCCAAAGGTTGAAAAAGTCTTCCAGGCAATAACGGCGCAGATGGGCGAGTCTTCCGCAGAGGAGCCAGCCGCGCCGCAGGGTTCGGTGATTAACCGCCTGCTGGCAACGCTTTCGGCGATTTTCACCCCTTACATCGGCGTACTGGCTGGCGTTGGGGTTGTGAAAGGTATCGTGGTTCTGTTGCAGACGATGAGTTTGGTCGATACCCACTCCTATGTTTTTACCGTGTTCAATGCGCTGTCGAGCGGCGTCTTCGTCATGCTGCCGATGTTTATTGCGGTCACCGCGGCGGAACGCTTTAAGGCCAACAAGTTTAGCGCCCTGGCGCTGACGGCGGCGATGATCTTCCCGCTGACGGATGCCAGCGTGCCCGGCGCATTCCACGTCATTGGCCTGGCGCTTAACGTGAAAATCTACGGCGGGGCGGTGATCCCGGCGGTGTTTGCCGTGCTCTTCCTAAGCCATGTCGAACGCTGGCTGAAAAAGGTGATTCCTGAGATTGCCGCGCTGGTGTTCGTGCCTTGTTTATCGTTGATCATTAGCGGCTTTGTGGTGTTCACCGTGATTGGCCCGGTGGCTGATTATGTCGGCGTTGGCATCGCTAACGGCTATGCCTGGCTGTATAACCTCAGCCCGGTGATTTCCGGCGCGCTGCTGGCGGGTATTGGGCAGCTGTTCGTGGTGTTTGGCGTGCACTGGGGCATTATTCCTCTGGCGCTGATTAACATTCAGGTCAACGGCTACGACACTATTATGGCGATGTTTATGTCGGCGGTGATGGGGCAGTTTGGTGCGGCGTTCGGCGCTATCTTTATTGCCCGCAACCTGAAAGATAAGCAGATAGCGATTTCTGCTTCGCTTTCCGCCTTCTTCGGCATTACCGAGCCAGCTTTGTACGGCGTGAACCTGAAATACCGCATGCTCTTCGTGTTTGGCTGCATCGGCGCGGCGCTGGGCGGCGGTATTACCGGGCTGCTGGGGGTGAAAACCTACAGCTTCCTGCCGGTGCTGAACGTGTTCGAACTGGGGCTGTTTAGCGGGCCGGATTCAAAGATGATTTATGAGGTGATTGCGATCGCGGTGGCGTTTACGGTGCCTGCGGTATTGACCATTATCTACGGCAAAACCCGCAGGCTGGAACCTGCCTCCCTGGCGGAAGACAGGCGTTAACCTCAGATATACAGGGCGCGAACAATCATGAAGTGCCCGGCAAAGTAGCAGGCGGCAGCAATCGCGCTGTCGCCTCTGAAACGATGCCGATAGTGGCTGACCAGCCAGACGATATTGCCCAGCAGCAGCAGGCTGGCACCCACAAATCCGGAGAAGCTTGGGGCCGTCGGGCGGAAGAAATAAAGCTCGGCCGCCAGCCAGACCATCACCAGCGTCATGCCGATAAACGTCAGAATAGGCATACGCAGGGCTTCAAGCCGCGTCCAGATAGTGGCCACCAGCAGCGCACCGATAATCAGCAGGGCAAGAGGCAGAGGCCAGAAGATGGCTAAGGTCATCTGGCTGGCAAAATAGATGGTATACAGCAGGTGTGAAAGGAAGAAAGCGCCCACCGCATAGAGCAGGCGCTGGGTCGGTAATAGCGTGAGAGCATCGCCGACAAGCGTTGCCAGAAGACCCGCCACAATCAGGTAGCCCGCAGCTTCAAACATCGGCGCTTGCCAGGCCAGCAGCAGCAGCAGGAGCAGGGTGACCGGCTTGAAAATCCAGCGCTGCCAGGTGGACCCGCGCCAGGAAGCGTCAATGTAAATCCAGGCAGATAACGCAACAGCAATAAATGACCAAAGCATGGCATATCCTTATTCTAATTGTTGGCGTAACAGTATTCAGTCTAGTGGCTAAGCGTCGCAGATGACAACGGCGCGGCGCCAGGGTTATGCTTAAAAGTGTCTGACAATTAGAGAAAAAGCCATGAGTAAGCCTCCCATTTTTATTATCGCGATCGTTGTGGTGATAGCCGTTGCCGCTTCTTTCCGCTACCTGCAGCAGCGCCGCCAGAACATCGAAAACGACGCGGCACCGCTGAGCGTAAAAAAAGTGGTGGTGGCGACCAAACGTGAAAAACCGTCCAATGACAGGCGCTCGCGCCAGCGGGAAGTGACGCCGCCGGAGGACTCAATCCGCTATGAGATTTGGTTTGCGCCCCAGAGCGGCGGCATGGAGATGAAAATGCGGGTAGCAGCGGCGGAATACAATGCGGTAACGGTGGGAGATAAAGGCACGCTGAGCTATAAGGGGACGCGCTTTGTCAGCTTCGTCCCCGAAGAAACTCACTTGCCCTGACGCAGCTTTTTCTGCCAGATAAGCAGTTCAAACACGCCGAAGACAAAGATCTTAATCTGCTCAAGACGGCCAAGCGCCGGGCCGTCTTTTGGCTGCGTGGCTTTCAGCAGGCTCAGCTGCAGGCCGTGCATAATCACCATAAAGATCAGCGCGACGTTAACAAAAATGTTTAGCGGGCGCGGATAAGGGTGAATCAGGTTAAAAATCAGAAAACCCCAGACGCAAAGCATCAGCAGGCGGCCAAAGTTAATCAGAATCGGCATTATGCGGCTCCTTGAGCTTCACGAATAAACAGGCGGTAAGCCACCTGACCGGCGACTTTCTCACGGTGTAACGCCCAGCTTGCGGGCACCACCGGCAGACCATTTTCCACTTCACTTTCTACGTAAATTAGCGCCTCATCCGCCAGCCAGCCATTTTTCTCCAGCAGGCTAAGCGTTTCATCCAGCAGCCCTTTACGGAACGGCGGATCGACAAACACCACGTTATGCGGCGTGCCAGGCTGGGCGAGAACGCTGAGCGTATTGGCGTTGAGCACCTTGCCGTGGCTGGCTTTCAGGGTCGCCAGGTTCTTTTGTAACTGCTGGGAAACCGCGCGATCCATCTCAATCAGCGTTGCGCTGGCGGCATAGCGAGAGAGCGCCTCCAGGCCGAGCGCACCGCTGCCGGCAAAACAGTCGAGACAATGCGCATCTACCATTGACGGAGCCAGCCAGTTAAACAGCGTTTCGCGTACGCGATCCGTTGTCGGACGCAGGCCGGGACTGTCGGGAACCGGAAGTTTTCGACCGCGCCATTGGCCGCCGATGATGCGAATCTGGCCGGAGCCAGCGGATTGGGGTTTCTTCATTGCTCTCACTGCGATGCTAAATTTTGCGGCTATTCTAACGGTGCTCGCCCGGCCAGGAAACCTTAATCCGCCGGAGTGATGCCGCGCCGGGAAAGTGATAGACTAACGCACTATTTTTTATGCCCGTGGCAAGCAGAATCGGGTCTGTGCCATGAGTTAACAGCGAGGAGTGTAGTCGCAAATGGCGAAAGAGAAAAAACGTGGCTTTTTTTCCTGGCTGGGATTTGGCCAGAAAGAGCAGCAGCCGGAAGCAGAAACAGAACAAAAAGTAATAGAAGAACAACCGGTTACTGAACAGGCTTCCACACAGGATGAACCTCAACAGCCTCAGGCTGTTGAGCAGGATAAGCAGGATTTAGTTAGTGAGCACTCACTGGAGGAGTCCGAAAAGTTTGCCGAGCAGGTCGTGGAGGTTAACGAGCAGCTCGTAGAAGAAGCCGAAGAGAAGGCGCTTGTTGCCGAGCCGGAAATGATTCCTGAGCCGGAAGTGACCGTTGAGCCTGAGATTGTGGCCGAGCCAGAACCTGTGGCGGTTATTGAACCTGAGCCTGTTGTTGAACCTGAAGCCGTTGTCGAACCTGAGGTTATGGAACCTGCGGTTGTTGTCGAAGAGCCGGAAGCCATCGAACAACCGGTTGCCGCCGTTGAGCACGAAACGCTGCCGCTGCCGGAAGAGATTGTTGAAACCGCAGAGCAGCCGGACGAATGGCAGGCCGAGCAGGACGAGATCGTCAACGAAGAAGTGGCTGAAGCTGAGGCATTGTTTGCACACGAAGCTGCCGTTGAAGATGAAGCCGTTGCGCAAGAAGTCCTTGATGACGAACCGCAAGAAGAGGCTGTCGAAGAAGCTGCTCCGATTGCCGCGCTGCAAGAGCAGGAAAAACCGACTAAAGAAGGCTTCTTTGCTCGCCTGAAGCGCAGCCTTGTCAAAACCAAACAAAATCTCGGTTCCGGATTTATCAGTCTGTTCCGCGGCAAAAAAATCGATGATGATCTGTTTGAAGAGCTGGAAGAGCAGCTGCTGATTGCCGACGTTGGGGTGGAAACCACGCGTAAAATCATCACCAACCTGACCGAAGGTGCAAGCCGCAAGCAGCTTCGCGACGCCGAAGCGCTGTACGGTCTGCTGAAAGAAGAGATGAGCGAAATCCTCGCCAAAGTGGATGAGCCGCTGAATATTGAAGGCAAAACGCCGTTTGTTATCCTGATGGTTGGCGTGAACGGCGTGGGTAAAACCACTACCATCGGCAAACTGGCCCGTCAGTTTGAGCAGCAGGGTAAATCCGTGATGCTGGCGGCGGGCGATACCTTCCGTGCGGCGGCGGTTGAGCAGCTGCAGGTTTGGGGCCAGCGCAACAATATTCCTGTCGTGGCCCAGCACACCGGCGCGGACTCCGCCTCGGTTATCTTCGATGCTATCCAGGCGGCGAAGGCGCGTAATATCGACGTGTTAATCGCCGATACCGCAGGGCGTTTGCAGAACAAATCGCACCTGATGGAAGAATTGAAGAAAATTGTCAGGGTTATGAAAAAGCTGGACGAGGATGCCCCGCATGAGGTTATGCTCACCCTCGACGCCAGCACCGGTCAGAATGCGATAAGCCAGGCTAAACTGTTCCACGAAGCGGTGGGGCTGACGGGCATCACCCTGACCAAACTGGATGGTACCGCCAAGGGTGGCGTAATCTTCTCTGTGGCAGACCAGTTCGGCATTCCGATTCGCTACATTGGCGTCGGCGAACAAATTTCTGATTTACGACCGTTTAATGCGGGCGACTTTATAGAGGCACTTTTTGCCCGAGAGGATTAACAATGATTCGCTTTGAACACGTCAGTAAAGCCTATCTCGGTGGGAGACAAGCGTTGCAGGGAATCACCTTCCATATGCAACCAGGCGAGATGGCCTTTCTGACCGGCCATTCTGGCGCAGGGAAGAGTACTCTGCTCAAGCTTATCTGCGGTATCGAACGGCCAAGCGCCGGGAAGATTTTTTTCAGCGGCCACGATATCAGCCGCCTGAAAAGCCGTGAAGTGCCGTTCCTGCGTCGCCAGATTGGCATGATCTTCCAGGATCACCATCTGCTGATGGACAGAACCGTGTACGACAACGTGGCCATCCCGCTGATCATCGCGGGCGCCAGCGGCGAAGATATTCGTCGCCGCGTGTCTGCGGCACTGGATAAGGTCGGGCTGCTGGACAAAGCGAAGAACTTTCCTATCCAACTCTCCGGCGGTGAACAGCAGCGCGTCGGCATCGCTCGTGCCGTAGTGAACAAACCTGCGGTACTGCTGGCGGATGAACCGACCGGTAACCTTGATGATGCGCTGTCGGAAGGCATTCTGCGCCTGTTTGAAGAATTTAACCGCGTGGGCGTGACTGTTCTGATGGCTACCCACGATATGGGGCTTATCTCGCGTCGCAATTACCGTATGTTGACGCTCAGCGACGGCCATTTGCATGGAGGCCTGGCAGGTGAATAAACACAGTGCGCTCAACCATATCAAGCGCTTCAGCAACAAGCTGGACAAGATTAACCAACTGAATAAGTTAGGCGCTCTTGGCCGCTCGGTGAAAAAGCGTGGCAAAGGGCCGCAGTCCAAAAGCAAATCCCTGAAGGGCGGCGTGAACGAGCAGTTCCGCTATGCCTGGGAAGGGGCGCTGCAGGACCTGAAGAGCAAGCCGCTGGCGACTTTCCTGACGGTGATGGTGATTGCTATTTCCCTGACGCTGCCGAGCGTCTGCTATATGGTCTACAAAAACGTGAACCAGGCGGCCACCCAGTATTATCCGTCGCCGCAAATCACCGTTTACCTCGATAAGGCGCTGGACGACAACGCCGCGCAGCAGGTGGTGGGCGCTATCCAGGCGGAAGAGGGCGTTGATAAAGTTAACTACCTTTCCCGCGAGGAAGCGCTGGGCGAGTTCCGTAACTGGTCGGGCTTTGGCGGCGCGCTGGATATGCTGGAAGAGAACCCGCTGCCGGCGGTTGCGGTGGTTAACCCTAAACTCGATTTCCAGAGCACGGATCACCTGAATACGCTGCGTGACCGCGTGGCGAAGATTCATGGCGTCGATGAAGTACGCATGGACGACAGCTGGTTTGCCCGTCTCGCGGCGCTGACCGGCCTGGTTGGGCGCGTGGCGGTGATGATCGGCATCCTGATGGTGGCGGCGGTGTTCCTGGTGATTGGTAACTCGGTGCGCCTGAGCATTTTTGCCCGCCGCGATACCATTAACGTCCAGAAGCTTATCGGTGCTACCGACGGATTTATCCTGCGCCCGTTCCTTTATGGCGGGGCGTTAATCGGGTTCAGCGGTGCGTTCCTGTCGCTGATCCTGTCTGAGATCCTGGTGATGCGTCTGTCGTCGGCGGTGACGGACGTGGCGCAGGTCTTCGGCACGAAGTTCGATATCAGCGGCCTTGGCTTTGACGAGTGCCTCCTGTTGCTGCTGGTCTCTTCGATGATCGGCTGGCTGGCAGCCTGGCTTGCCACTGTTCAACATTTACGCCGCTTTACGCCGGAGTAAAAAGTTTTTGATATACTCATTCCCTGCTACGATAACGTCGTCAGCAGGGAGTGCGTTTTACACCGCTGTGCCCCCTGCCATGCTGCAACAACCGTCACACTTTGTGTGTAATCTATTCACAGCTTTACATTGAACTTGTGGATAACATCACTGTCTGAGAGTACAGTGAATGCTACGGTTTGGCCCCTGACGTGTTGTCGGTGTGCCATAAGTCAGTAAAATGGCAACCTGTACGTAAGTCTCTAAGAGAGGGTTTGAATGACCAAAGAAATGCAAAATTTAGCTTTAGCCCCTGTTGGTAACCTGGAGTCGTATATCCGGGCTGCGAACGCCTGGCCGATGTTAACGGCTGAGGAAGAGAAGGAGCTGGCTGAAAAGCTGCATTACCAGGGCAGTCTGGAAGCAGCGAAAAAGCTGATCCTGTCTCACCTGCGCTTTGTTGTTCATGTTGCGCGTAACTATTCCGGTTACGGCCTGCCGCAGGCAGACCTTATCCAGGAAGGCAACATTGGCCTGATGAAAGCAGTACGCCGTTTTAACCCGGAAGTGGGTGTTCGCCTGGTCTCCTTTGCGGTGCACTGGATCAAGGCAGAAATTCATGAATACGTGCTGCGTAACTGGCGTATTGTGAAAGTCGCAACGACCAAAGCACAGCGTAAGCTGTTCTTTAACCTGCGTAAAACCAAGCAGCGTCTGGGCTGGTTTAACCAGGATGAAGTCGAAATGGTCGCCAACGAGCTTGGCGTGTCCAGCAAAGACGTGCTTGAGATGGAATCACGCATGGCGGCGCAGGATATGACCTTCGACATGTCTAACGACGACGATTCCGACGGTCAGCCAATGGCGCCGGTGCTGTTCCTGCAGGATAAATCCTCTAACTTTGCCGAAGGCATTGAGGACGACAACTGGGAATCTCACGCCGCCGACAAGCTGAGCGATGCGATGCAGGGCCTGGACGAGCGCAGCCAGCAGATTATCCGCGCGCGCTGGTTGGATGAAGACAACAAGAGCACGCTGCAGGAACTTGCTGACCGCTATGGCGTTTCCGCCGAGCGCGTTCGTCAGCTTGAAAAGAACGCGATGAAAAAACTGCGCGCCGCTATCGAAGCTTAACGCCGATACCGTACCGCGCACCGATAACGCCCCACTTTATGCTGGGGCGTTTTGCTTTTTAGCTTCCGGCATACATTCCAGCAGCACGGCAAACGCCGCCTCCATTTCGCTCTCCGGCAGGCTGGCAAACCCCATCAATAACCCCTTCTTGCGCTGCCCGGTCAGGTAGTAACGCGACAGCGGCCGCACCAGAATATTGCGGGCGTTGGCACGCTGCGCAATCGCCACATCATCGGCCTCATCCGGCAGGTTCAAAATCAGATGCAGCCCGGCGTTGTCGCTGAAGTCTGACAGCGCCTGAGGCCCGCAGTGGCGGGAGATAAGCTCGGTCAGGAAGGCGCGGCGACGGCCGTACAGCAGGCGCATACGGCGAATATGGGCCGAATAGTGCCCGGCAGTAATAAATTCCGCCAGCGCCTGCTGGATAAGCGAGTGGCCGCCACGATACAGCTCCGCATGCGCCGTTTTCAGGTCATTTATCAGCGGGCGCGGCAGCACCACGTAGCCGAGCCTGAGCCCTGGATAAAGCGTTTTGCTGAAGGTACCGATGTAAACCACCGGCGCCTCGGCTACCAGCCCCTGCAGAGCGGGGATCGGCTGGCCTGAGAAGCGAAACTCGCTGTCGTAATCATCTTCAATAATCCAGCTGCCGTGCTGGCGGGCAAGGGCCAGCAGGCGCTGACGACGCTCCAGACTCATCACCGCGCCCAGCGGGTACTGATGAGACGGCGTGACGAAGATTAAGCGCGGCGCTTCTGTTACCGTCTCCGGCGGGCAAAGGCCGTTCGCGTCGACGGTGAGCGGTGTGATCCGCACGTCATTCATCGTCAGCACGTGACGAATTCCCCAGTAAGAAGGCTCTTCGATCCACGCCAGATCGCCCCTGTCGCACAGCATCCGGGTGACCAGATCGATAGCCTGGTGGATCCCTTCGGTGATAAGAATTTGGTCGACCTGGCAGTTTACGCCGCGTGAAACCCGCAGATAGTCGACAAGGGCATGCTGCAGCTCAGGCGTACCGCCGTTGCAGCTATAGCTCAGGCGTTCGGGTTTAGGACGGCGGCTGATGCGCGCCTGAATCTTGCTGAATAGCGGATGAGGGAAAGCGTTAACGTCCGGGACGCCCGGAATAAACGCTCCCCACTGGCGCGGGCTGGCGCTGACCTGGGACAAAAGATGCAGGCCGCGGCGGGAAATTGAAACCTCCGGGGCAGGGGGCGCGCCGCTTTCGCCAACGTTCCCTGCGGAGGTGAAGCGATCCGGCAGCGTTTTTTCAACAAATGTTCCGCTGCCCTGGCGGGAGGAAACGTACCCCTCAGTCATAAGCTGCTCGTAAACTGTTAATACAGTGTTACGAGAAATACTGAGTTCGCTGGCCAGATCGCGGGAGGCGGGCAGGCGGCCATGGGGCGGCAATGAACCATCCAGAATTGAGCGGCGTAGCGCATTGTAAAGGCGCTTATGCAGCAGATTGTCGGTCTCTTCCTGCAGCCGGACAAGAATCAAATCACCCACTAAATCTCGCAATTGGATCCCTCAGATAATCTGAATTGGTACTCGATTATAGGGCCAATACCTGTGTAAATAAACGACATTGTTTCTGATTTGTTGCGATAAAGTGACTGACATAACAGGAGAGACCAAGGTGAAAAGTGCAGAGCTGAATCAGCGTCGTTTACAGGCCACGCCGCGCGGCGTGGGCGTGATGTGTAGCTACTTTGCAGAGAAGGCTGAGAACGCCACCCTGTGGGATGTGGAAGGCAATGAAGTTATTGATTTTGCCGCCGGGATTGCGGTGCTGAACACAGGTCATCGTCATCCGAAAGTGATTGCCGCCGTGGAGAAACAGCTACAGGCCTTTACCCACACGGCTTACCAGATTGTCCCTTATGAAAGCTATGTATCGCTGGCCGAGCGCATTAACGATCTGGCACCTATCGACGGCCCGGCGAAAACCGCGTTCTTCACCACCGGTGCAGAAGCCGTTGAGAATGCTGTAAAAATTGCTCGTGCCTACACCAAACGTCCCGGCCTGATTACCTTTGGCGGCGGCTTCCATGGCCGTACCTTTATGACCATGGCGCTGACCGGCAAAGTGGCGCCTTACAAAATCGGTTTCGGCCCATTCCCAGGCTCCGTTTACCACGCGGTTTACCCCAATGCCGCGCACGGCGTAACGACTGAGGATGCGCTGAAAAGCCTCGATCGTATCTTTAAAGCGGATATCGCCGCCGATCAGGTTGCGGCCATCGTGCTGGAGCCGATTCAGGGCGAAGGCGGCTTCAACGTTGCCCCACCTGAATTTATGCAGGCGCTGCGCAAGCTGTGCGATACCCACGGCATTCTGCTGATTGCCGATGAAGTACAGACCGGCTTCGCGCGCACCGGCAAGCTGTTCGCCATGGACTATTACGACGTTAAGGCCGACCTGATGACGATGGCGAAAAGCCTGGCCGGTGGTTTCCCGCTGTCCGGCGTTGTGGGTCGCGCTGAAGTGATGGATGCACCTGCGCCTGGTGGCCTGGGCGGTACTTATGCAGGTAACCCGCTGGCGGTTGCTGCGGCTCATGCTGTGCTGGACGTGATTAAAGAAGAGCAGCTGTGCAAGCGTGCAAACCAGCTTGGCGAACACCTGAAAGAGGTGCTGAACCAGGCTCGCCAAGGCTGCCCGGCCATTGTTGACGTACGCGGGCAAGGCTCGATGGTGGCGGTGGAGTTTAACGATCCGCAGACCGGGAAACCTTCGCCGGAATTTACCCGCGAAGTTCAGCTGAAGGCTCAGGAACAAGGGCTGCTGCTGCTGAGCTGCGGCGTCTACGGCAACGTTATCCGCTTCCTTTATCCTCTGACCATTCCTGATGCTCAGTTCACCAAAGCGCTGGCCATTCTGTCCCAGGTGCTGAAGGGCTAAAGCCCCGTACTGTGCGGCGGCAGGGAAGCCCGTCATAACACAAGGTTTTGTTGCCCAGCGTGAAGTGGTTTATCACCCTGATATCCCCTGTTTTCCGGCGGGCGTTATCGCCGGAGTAATACGGAAAATATTATGTCTGAAAACTCCACCTTCTCTCCCGCCATCGCGCGCGGGGAGCGAACGGCTGTCCCCGGTAAATCCCTGAGCTTCGTTGAAGGCGTGTCGATGATCGTCGGCACCAACATCGGCGCGGGCGTGCTTTCCATCGCCTATGCGTCGAGCAAAGCTGGCTTCTGGCCGCTGCTGTTCTGGCTGGTGCTCGTGGGCAGCCTGACCACCGTGACGATGCTTTACGTCGCCGAATCTACCTTGCGTACTCGCCAGCATTTGCAGCTCAGCGGACTGTCGCTGCGCTACGTCGGTCGCTTTGGCGCGCTGATGATGTTCCTCTCGGTTTGCGTGAACAGCGTGGGCGCGTTGACCGCCTATATGACCGGCAGCGGCAAACTATTGCACTCCTTATTTGGTATTTCTCCGGCGCTGGGCAGCGTGCTGTTTTTCATTCCTGCCGCAGGCGTGCTGTATATGGGCCTGAAGGCCATCGGGCGCGGGGAAAAGTTTATCAGTATCGGCATGGTGGTGATGATCGCGGTGTTGGTTATCGCCACCTTGCTAAAAGAAACGACCAGCGTGGGCTACCTGCTGGAAGGCAACTGGCTGTACATGGTGCCGGTATTCAACGTGGTGGTGTTCTGCTTCTCGGCGCAGTACATCGTGCCGGAGATGGCGCGAGGGTTTGCCGATAAACCAGAGAAGCTGCCGAAGGCGATTATCGTTGGCATGGTTGTAACCTTCGCGCTACTGGCCCTGGTGCCAATGTCGGTCATCATGCTTAACGGCCTGGACGATATCTCTGAGGTGGCGACCATTTCATGGGGGAAAGCGCTGGGAGAGTGGGCGTTCTTCTCGGCGAACCTGTTCGCGCTCTGCGCCATGCTGACCTCGTACTGGGGGCTGGGCGGCAGCTTCCTGACCAATATCTTTGACCGCTTCCGCCTGGGCAGCGACGAACTCTCCCTGAAGCGTTTCCTGGTGCTGCTGGTGGTGGCGATTCCACCTTTCGTACTGGCCTACAGCGGGCTGGTGTCGTTCGTGAATGCGCTCTATTTTGCCGGCGTGTTCAGCGGCGTGATTTTATCGATTATGCCGATTCTGATGATTAAAGGCGCTCGTCGCAGCGGTGATGTCACGCCGGGCTGGACCTGCCCGCCGTTTATGACCCACCCGCTGATTCAAATTTTCATTGTGTTGCTTTACCTCTGCAGTGCCGTTTATGCGGTTGCTTCCGCTCTGGGATACCTGCCTGCGGGCTGGTGATTTTGATGCTTGCTCCCCCGCGCCTGGAGGCATTCCGGCGCGGTTATTTTTTTGTCACATTCCCGTTATCTAACCTTCAAATATGTCTTTCCAAATTATCGCAAATGGCGCTATGTTTAGCATAGTGTGCTGCCGTAGCGCCGGCTGTCGCCCTTAAGTTAGCTGTCATATGCTTTTCTTATACCTACAAACAGAATAATGCGCTAACAAACAACAACACAACAAATTCAATAACCATAACAATGGGGACTCTCAGGATGAAAATGACGGGTAAAGCCTTACTGGCAGGATGCATTGCACTGGCAATGAGCCACGCGGCGATGGCAAAAGATATTAAGGTCGCGGTAGTAGGGGCAATGTCTGGGCCGGTTGCGCAATACGGCGACCAGGAATTCACCGGTGCCGAGCAGGCGGTGGCCGACATTAACGCTAAAGGCGGGATCAAAGGCGACAAACTGGTTATCACGAAATATGACGATGCCTGTGACCCGAAACAAGCGGTAGCGGTTGCCAACAAAGTGGTGAACGACGGTATCAAATACGTTATCGGTCACCTGTGCTCTTCTTCTACTCAGCCAGCGTCTGATATCTACGAAGACGAAGGCATTCTGATGATCACCCCGGCGGCAACCGCCCCGGAGCTGACCGCGCGTGGCTATAAGCTGACCCTGCGCACCACCGGCCTGGACTCAGATCAGGGCCCAACCGCGGCGAAATACATTCTGGAACACGTGAAGCCTAAGCGCATTGCCGTTATCCACGATAAGCAACAGTACGGCGAAGGCCTGGCGCGTTCCGTGCAGGACGGCCTGAAAAAAGGCGGTGCTAACGTGGTCTTCTTTGACGGTATCACCGCCGGTGAGAAAGATTTCTCCACGCTGGTTGCGCGCCTGAAGAAAGAAAACATCGACTTCGTTTACTACGGTGGTTACCACCCGGAAATGGGGCAGATCCTGCGTCAGTCCCGCGCCGCCGGCCTGAAAACCCAATTCATGGGGCCGGAAGGCGTGGCGAACGTTTCTCTGTCTAACATCGCCGGGGATTCTGCGGAAGGCCTGCTGGTGACCAAGCCTAAGAACTACGACCAGGTTCCTGCCAACAAACCAATTGTGGACGCCATTAAAGCGAAGAAACAGGATCCAAGCGGCGCGTTCGTCTGGACTACCTACGCGGCGCTGCAGTCCCTGGCCGCTGGCCTGAACCAGAGCGAAGATCCGGCTGCAATCTCTAAATACCTGAAAGGGGCGACCGTGGATACCGTGATGGGGCCGCTGTCCTGGGATCAAAAGGGCGACCTGAAAGGTTTTGAGTTCGGCGTGTTTACCTGGCATGCCAACGGCACGGCCACCGACGCAAAATAAAAGCAAACGGCAACCCTGGGTTGCCGTTTTAGTGTTTACTCCCTCTCCCTTTGGGAGAGGGGCGGGGTGAGGGTTCTCACAACCAACGCTGAAAATTAGTGTTTACT
>NZ_JBHIKW010000011.1:0-149980 GCF_042138895.1 Cedecea selenatireducens
TTTTGTGGGCTTTTTATTTCCTTTAAATTAAAAAGAGTTCCGCTATACCCAAAAATAACGGTTTTGTTTATCGTTGATTAAGGTTTTCTTAATATTCCCGACATCAATAAATAGCCAAAATGATTACGTTTGAAATTAATTCCCGATTAATTATTTTGCTTTCAAAACAAGGATGTACAAACCGTTACACGAAAGTGCTGGGCATTATGTATGGGTAATCCGCTTTATTGAGGAAGCGTTTATTCTTACCCTTTTACTATGCTCGTGTTTTCACTCCTGAGGTTATAATAATGAATCATCTTTTGATTACCGGTGCGACAGGTTTCCTGGGCGGCGCGGTATTAGCTCGAGCCCTTTCCGAATCCTCTTTTAGTTCCGTATTGTTATTGGTGCGAGCGAACTCTCCTCAGGAGGGCGTGGCCAGAATCAGAAATAACCTTGCTAATTTTGGCTGTACTGATGCACAGATAGCCCAAATTAATCCGGAAAATATATTGCTGGGTGATTTAGCCGAGCCTGAACATTTTCTCGATGACGAAAGAATCTCCGGCGTTACGCACGTGATTAACTGTGCCGCGGTTGCGTCGTTTGGCGAGAATGCGCTGATCTGGAAGGTAAACGTTGAGGGAACCCTGCAGTTTGCGCGCCGCATGTCTCAGGTCAAAGGCCTGCAGCGTTTCCTGCACGTGGGCACCGCGATGTCCTGCGTGCCGGATGCGGGTACCCTGGTGACGGAAAGCATGTCCAGCAAGCCGGAAGAAGAGCACCTGGTGCAGTACACCTGGTCCAAATCGACCATCGAACGCATGATGTCCGAGCAGTTCCCGCAGCTGCCGCTGGTTATCGCTCGTCCGTCTATCGTGGTGGGCCATAGCGAGCAGGGCTGCCGCCCGTCCAGCAGCATTTTCTGGGTCTTCCGCATGGTGCTGATGCTCGGGAAATTCATGTGCTCGCTCGATGACAAAATCGACGTTATTCCGGTGGATTACTGTGCCGAAGCGCTGCTGCTGCTGGCGAAGAGCGACTCGCTGAAAGAGAAGATCTACCACATCTCTGCCGGGGACGTGAGCAGCATTCGCTTTGCTGATATCGACGAAGCGATGTCCAGCGCGCTGAACCAGACGCCTATCTTCTCCAATTACGAGCAGGTGGATTACAGCGAGCTGGTGAAGAGCCGCCGCAGCTTTAAGTCTATTTACGGGCCGTGCAATGAACGCCTGATGCTGCGTGCGATGCGCCTGTACGGAGAGTTCTCCATGCTGAACGTCCGCTTCTCTAACGAGAAGCTGTTAGATTTAGGCATGTCGCCGCCGCCGCGCTTTGTGGATTACATCAGCCGCTGCGTGGAAACCACCCGGGATTATTCAATTCCGGAGCTGATGAAGGTCGACTTCAAATAACAAAAAAGGGAGCTTAGGCTCCCTTTTTCACGTTTAGCGGATCACCACTTCATTTCGCCGGTATTCACTTTGGCGCTCATTTCCAGAGAGCTTTCATCGGCAAGGCCCGGATACTTTTGCTTCATCTCGGCAATGACCGGGGCACTTTTCCCTTTTTTCAGCGCCAGCTCGAAGTCGGCTAAATAGTCGCCGGTGAAGACCACCGGCGCCGCGCCTGGCTTAACTTCTCCGATGTAGTGCCCTGGGATCACGCGCTGCGGCTTGAGCGCGGCCATTTCATCCAGCACATCGCGCCATTCCTGACGCGCGGCTTTGGTCTGGGAATCGGCCGTCCAGATATGAATCCCTGAACTGACGCCTACGCCGCCGAGGATCGTTTTATTGGCCGGGATCCACAAATATGCCGCGTGTGAAGCCGGCTGGCGCAGCTCAATTTTTTCACCATCTACGGTGAAAGTGGTGTCGTGCGTAACCTGAGGCACGAAGACTTCCTTTGGCGCGCCATCTTTCAGAATCGGGCCCCAGTATTTGATCTTCTCTGCTTTGGTTTTGTTGATATGGTCGACGACCAGCGGCGTGGCCTCAATTTTTACCTGCGGATACGCCTTAACAATCGGCTCCAGGCCGAAGTAATAGTCCGGGTCACCGGCGGTGATGAGAATGCGGGTCAGCTTTTTGCCGCTGTGCTGGATCATCTTCACTAGCTCCTCACCGTCTTTGACGCTGAACTGGGCATCAACGAGCGTGGCTTCCGTCGGGCCGCTAATCAACGTTGAGGTGACCGGGAATACGCCTTTGTCCTGCGGGTTGTAGACGTCGAGCGTCAGTGGGGCAGCAAAGCTGGCGCTGCTGAACAAAAGGGTGGCGGTGGCCGCAGCCAGAGTATGTGTCTTCATCTTTTTCTATCCTGATCAACTGAATGAATAAGCCCGTTTGGGAATGAGAATCAGTGTAAATTGCATTTTGTGAATCGTAATGGCTTTATTAAGGTAAGATGAATTTCATAAATCGAGCAGATGGGCGAAGAAATGGACAGAATCATCGCGGCGAAAGTCTATATACGCATTTGTGAGCTGGGCAGCCTGAGCGCTGCGGCGCGGGCGCTGAATATGTCCCGCCCGATGGTCAGCCGTTACCTGGAGCAAATGGAACACTGGGCCGGAGAGCGCCTGCTGCATCGTTCCTCACGTAAGCTAACGTTAACGCCGACCGGTGAGCGGGTGCTGCAGCAGACCCGGGCGCTCAATGAGGTAGCAGAAAGCATAACCGCTCAGAATCAGCAGGATTTGCCCTCCGGCACCCTACGCGTAGCCTGTTCACAGTTTGGCGCCCGCTATTACATCGTGCCTTTTTTATCCGACTTCCTGCGTGAATACCCGGACCTCCGGGTTGAGCTGCACGTCAGCAGCCAGGCGGTGAACATGATTGAAGAGCGCATCGATCTGGCCATTCGCATCACTAACGATCTCGACCCGAATATTATTGCCCGCCGGTTAGGAGAGTGTGACTCCATGCTCTACGCTTCTCCTGCTTATATCGAGAAGCGGGGGATGCCGCGCTCGCCGGTCGACCTCGAACACCATAACTGCCTGCAGTACAGCTATTTTCTGCGTAACATCTGGCAAATGGTGGATGAGCAGGACGAGCCGCTAAACGTGGAGGTTGGCGGTAACTTTAGCGCCAATGATTCGGTGGTGCTGATGGATGCGGTAGCGGACGGCGTAGGGATTGCCATGCTGCCGGTAGAGGATGCGAAGTCGCGGTTTGAACGCGGGGATCTGGTTAAAGTGCTCGAGGATTATCCCCCCCGGTCGATGGGGATTTACGGCATTTATCGCAGCCGGAGCTATCTTCCCGCCGCGCTGAGGCTTTTTCTGGCGGCGCTGGCGAAAAGGCTCGCGAAATAAATTAAGAAAAATCTCAGTATCTGGCGGCTATACCGTTTACTTTTTGTGCCAGGAATGTTCTGATCTCGCGGCAAAAAAAGTGAGGGGAGCAGAGATGTTTCAATTAAAACCGGGCAGCCTGGCGATGGTCATCGGCGCCCGTACCGCAGCCGGGCGGGTGAATATTGGTAAGGCGGTCGAGCTGTTTGGTCTGTGCCAACCGGGCGAGCGTTTTGTTAACCCGGTGACGGGCGTGGTGACGCAGCTCCCGCTGGAGGCTAACTACCCGCTGTGGCTGGTGACCGGCGAAGTTATCGCCTTTGACGGCCGGCAGGGCTACGCATTTGTGCGCGCCGAGCATTTAATGCCGCTGGATAAAGATTTTTCCCCGCAGGAAGACGAGCTGCACCTCAGCTATTAATCCCGGCAGTGGCGTAAAAAGTCAGCCAGCACCAGCGCATGGTTCTGGTTGGTATTTTTTGAGCCGTATAGCAGCGTCAGGGTGCCGTCATCACCGTGTCGGGCAAGCGTTCTGGCGGCGTCCAGATTCTGTGCAAGCTCTTGCCTGTAGCTCTCGCTGAAGGCGGCGAAATCGATTGTTTCGCCGTGAAAGGCTTTACGCAGCTCATTTGAGGGCGCCAGTGCCTTCGGCCATTCGTCGTAGCGCAGGTCGCTTTTTTTCATCCCGCGCGGCCAAAGCCTGTCAACCAGCACCCGGTAGCCGTCATCCTTATCGGGGGCTTCATAAACTCGTTTACAGCGGATCATACCTGCTCCTTATCGACTTCCTCCAGCCGGCTCAACAGCAGCGGGATCTGATGCTCGGCAAAGACTTCGATACCGTGCTGACGCAACAGCGCTGCCGCTACCCCCTGACCCGGTATCGTTTTGCCTGCAAAGCGGCCATCGTAGATTTTCTGGCTGCCGCAGGTCGGGCTGCCGTCGGTAAGAATAGCAAAGCGACAGTTATTCTCCCTGGCGGTTTGCAGCGCGAGCCAGGCGGCAAGAAGATAAGGTTCGGTGACGTCTTTGCCGTCGCTTTCCAGAATGGCGGCACGGCCGAGAAATGCGGCTTCACCGTCGCCTCCGCTAAGCTCTGCGGGAAGACGCGGCGTTGGAAGCCCGGCCGCGAGTTCAGGGCAGTGGATAACCAGGCGGCCTTCATCCTGCAGGCGGGCGAGGGCCGCGACAGTCTGCGACTTTTCGCTGCCGTTATAGCGGACTTTGAACCCCATCAGGCAGGCGCTAACCAGTATTTTTGCTTTCATTGTTTTTTATCGACGAAGTGAACTCAACACGTTACTACATTGTTTGCCTTGCCGGATAGGGGCTAAGGCCTGCCAATTTTTGCGGTTGTCAGCGCGGAGTAAACAGCCTACTCTATCATTCCTTATGTTGTTCTCTCCCCTCAAACATAAGGCCAACCAAAGCATGTCAGACACACAGCTGAAGTCCACTTTACGTATTGCGCTTATCGGCGATTATAACCCGGCGGTGATTGCTCATCAGGCCATTCCTCAGGCGTTAGATAATGCGGCTGCTACCCTTGGCGTTAGCGCGGATTATGACTGGCTCTCCTCGCTGGAAGTGACCAGCGATGAAGATCTCGTGGGCTACGATGCTATCTGGTGCGTGCCGTCGAGCCCTTATCTGAATGAAGACGCGGCTTATCTTGCGATCCGCTTTGCGCGTGAAAACGGCGTGCCTTTCCTGGGCACCTGCGCCGGGTTCCAGTATGCGGTGGTTGAATATTCACGTAACGTACTGGGGTGGAAAGATGCGGGCCACGCGGAAACCGCCAGCGAAGGGCGCTTAGTGATTGGCCGCCTGAGCTGCTCGCTGGTGGAAGTTTCAGACAAGATCGCGCTGCTGGCCGACTCCATTGTCGGGCGTGCCTATGGTGAGACGGAAATTGAAGAGGGCTACCACTGCAATTACGGTATCGCGGAGCTGTTTGCCACCGCGCTTGCCGATGAGCCGCTGAAGCCGACCGGCTGGGATAAACAGGGCGAGATTCGCGCGGTTGAACTTCAGGGGCACCCGTTCTTTGTGGCCACGCTGTTCCAGCACGAACGCAATGCGCTCAAAGGTAAACCTTCCCCGCTGGTTGAGGCATTCCTCGCTGCTGCTGAGAGATAAAACAGAAAGGCCCCTCACCCCAACCCTCTCCCCAGAGGGGCGAGGGGGAAAACAAGAAGCTGCGGGTTAAGTCAGCGCCGGACATAAAGCGAGGCACGGTTCTGTCTTAAATCAGCACAGCGGGCCTTCTCTTTAACGAGGCTTTGTCGCCCGAAGAATTAAAAAGGCCGGGCGGCGCATCTCTTTTGCCAGCCGGGGATGCTGCGCCAGAGTTTCCTCTGTGGGCTTGGTTTCGAGCATTCGGGTGAGGGCAAACCCGCTGTCGAGCAGGGTATTCACATAGGTTTCCGTGGTGCGGTGATATTTCTGCACGTCCTCCACGAACCAGCTGGTATGCCGCAAACCTTGCTGATGGTAGTGGTTGACCGGCCAGATAACCTCTTCTTGATACGGCTGCCAGCCCACCGGGAAAGCGGTGCACATAGGGTGCTCAACGGAAAAGAGAAACTGCCCGCCGGGTTTTAAGGCGGCAAAGACACTGCTGCTCAGGCGGGCAAAATCTTCGATGTAGTGCAGCGCCAGCGACGAAATAGCCAGATCCGAGGATTCCTCAGCCGCCGTGAACTGCTCCAGCGGCAAGTGGTGGTAGCTAATGTTTTCGTCCTGGGTCGCGGCGCGCGCCTGCGCCAGCATCTTTTCCGAGATATCAAAACCGGTCACGCTTGCCGCGCCGTGCGTGCGCGCGAAGCGGGCAAAGTCGCCAAAGCCGCAGCCAAGGTCGAGGATCTTCAGGCCATCCAGCGCAGGCAGCAGGGAATATAGCTCGGGAATTTCCAGCAGCCCGTTAAGGCCTGAGTCCTGCTCGCGTAGCTGACGGTAATTTTCAAAGAATACCGGGTCATCAAAAATGTTCTGCGGTGCCGATGGTTTCATTCGATCCTCCCTTGTTTATCGCTTCAGGCGGGGGCTTTCTCCGCCACGCCAATCTCTTTCTGGCGACCAGCATAAGCCCCAAAGACGCCCATGACGACCGAAAGTAGCGCGCAGCCCAGCAGCGGGATCGCCCAACTGCCCGTAACATCATGGATTTTACCCATCACCGGCGGGCCGAAGGCGGCAAGAAGATAGCCCACGCACTGCGCCATACCGGACAGCGCCGCCGCCTGATGCGCGGAACCGGTGCGCATACCAATGAACGAGAGCCCCAGGATCATTGCCGCGCCGGAGCCAAAGCCGCCCAGCGACACCCAGAAGATAGAGAAGGCCGGCAGCAGCCACAGGCCGAGGGTGGCCATACACCAAAGCAGTGCCATCAGAGCGGCAATCCCACGCTGGTCTTTCAGGCGACTGAGGATCAGGCCGACAAACAGCCCCGGAATGGCGGTGGCGAGCTGCAAGATCCCGTGTATCGACCCGGCTTCGGCTTCGTTGTAGCCGTGGCTGATCAGAATTGAAGGCAGCCAGCCGATAATCACGTAATACACCAGCGAGTTAATGCCCAGATACAGCGTAACCTGCCAGGCCAGCGGCGAGGACCAGATGCCGCGGCTGTGCAGCGCGGGGTTGCCGGAAAGGTTCATCACGGTACTGCTGCCCAACTGAGGCAGCCAGACAATCAGCGCCAGCAGTGGGAAAACCATCAGCGACAGCATCGCGCCGGACCAGCCAAAACCGTGCAGGGCAATCGGCACCACCATCACGGAACCCAGCGCGGCGGCAACGCCCATCGTCAGCGAATAGGCGCCGGTGAGTTTGGCGACCTGGCCGGGGAAGTCGCGCTTAAGCAGGCTGGGCAGCAGCACGTTGCCCATGGCTATCCCGCAGCCGATGATGGCCGTGCCGATATACAGAAACGCGGCGTGGCCGGCGGAACGCAAAGCGATACCGGCGCAGATGATCAGCAACGCACCAAACAGGCTGCGCTCGGTGCCGAAGCGGCGGGCAATCCCGGCGGCAAGCGGGGAAACAACCGCAAAGGCCAGCAGGGGCAGAGTGGTCAGAATACCAATTTGCGCGGTGGACAGCGAAAGTGCATCTCGCACCATGTCCAGCAGAGGTGCTGCACCGGTAAAGGTTACGCGCAGGGTGGTGGCAATCATCAGAATGCCGAGCAGAAGCAGAATGCGGCTCTTCTTGCTCGCTGAAGTCGTGGAGGTCATATGTCTGTGTCCTGAAAAACGGTAAGGCAAAGATACACGCTTCTGCCTTTTTGCGAATCAAGCTAAAATGACAGATTATCGCTAAATTCGGACATGCTATGGAACGTGACCTGGATCTCGAAGGCTTTGACCCGGACAGCATCGTGACGCCCGCGCTGGCCTTTCGCATTCGCGCCGCGCAAACCTATGACGAAAAGCCCATCCATACCCACCGCAAAGGGCAGCTTATTCTGGCGCTGCACGGCGGCATTACCAGCGAAGTGACCAACTCAATGTGGATGGTGCCGCCGCAGTATGCGGTTTGGGTACCGGGGCAAATGCCGCACAGCAACCGGGTAACGGCGGACGCGCGGCTGTGCTTTTTATTTATTGAGCCGGACGCGGTCAAGATGCCGCAGGAGTGTTGCGCGCTGAAAATTTCCCCGCTGGTGCGGGAGCTTATCCTGCGCCTGTCCAACGTTCCTCACGAAAATCTCGGCTGCGCGGCTATTCAGCGTCTGGTTCAGGTGCTGTTCGATGAACTGCCTCATCAGCCGGTCGAGCAGCTGCAGCTGCCGATTTCTTCGCACCCGAAAATCCGCGCGATGGCGGACAGCATGGCGAAGGATATGAAGGAGAAAAAGACGCTTGCGCAGTGGGCCGGGGACATGGCGATGAGCGAGCGCAACCTCGCGAGGCTGGTGGTGAAAGAGACGGGGCTGAGTTTTTTACGCTGGCGGCAGCAGATGCAGCTTATCGTTGCCCTGCGCCTGTTAATTGGCGGAATGACGGTGCAAAACGTGGCGGAGTCGCTGGGCTATGACTCCACCACGGCGTTTATCACCATGTTTAAAAAGGCGCTCGGCACCACGCCAGGGCGCTATCTGAGCACCCTGGCCGGCGACGATTTTACAGACTAGCCAGCTTAAACTGGGAAACAGCTGTATTCAGTTCGTAGGTTTGTGCCAATAGCGACTCGGCGGCTTCTGAAGCCTGATTCACCATCGCCGCGTTTTGCTGGGTGGTGACATCCATCTGGCTGATGGCGGTGCTTACCTGCTCAATGCCGCTGCTTTGCTCGTCGCTGGCGTGGGTGATTTCGACCATCAGGGCCGCCACGCGCTTCACGTCCTGCACCACGGTATTGATGGTTTTGCCCGCCTCGTTGACTAGCTTACTGCCGCTGGCTACCTGATTCACCGAATCTTCAATCAGGCCTTTGATCTCTTTGGCCGCGCTGGCGCTACGCTGGGCGAGGCTACGAACCTCGCCTGCAACGACTGCAAAACCGCGTCCCTGGTCACCGGCTCTGGCGGCTTCCACCGCCGCGTTCAGCGCCAGGATGTTGGTCTGGAAGGCGATGCTGTCGATGACGCCAATAATGTCGGTTATCTTGTTGGCCGAGCTTGAAATGCCGTCCATGGTTTCTACTACCTGCGCCACAACCGCGCCGCCTTGTTCCGCGCTTCTTGAGGCGGTATTAGCCAGCTGGCTGGCGCTCTGGGCATTTTCGGCGTTCTGCTTAACCGTGGCGGTCATCTCTTCCATTGATGAAGCCGTTTGCTCCAGCGCGCTGGCCTGCTCTTCGGTGCGGGAGGCGAGGTCAATATTGCCGCTGGCGATTTCGCTGGAGCGGCTGGAGATCTGATTGCTGCTCTCGTGAACCAGGTGGATGACCATGGTTAACTGCTGGCACATGGTTTCCATCGCCGCCATCACGCTGGTTCTGTCGCCGTCGCGGACTTTCACTTCGCAGGTGAGATCCCCGCAGGCTACGGCATTGGCAATTTCGGCCACTTCACTCGGTTCTCCGCCGAGGGAACGGAAAATGGTGCGGTGTACCCACCAGCCGACAACCAGCAGCAGTAACACGGCGGTGCCTGAGCCAATCAGCTGCCATTGCGTCGAGTTGGCGCTGCTGTGCTGCGCTTTTTCGACCGCGTTATCGGCATACTCTGCGGAAGCTTTGACAAAGGATTCAATGCCTTTCTGATGGGCGAAGAAGTCTTTATCGGCCGCTTTCAGCTTTTCAAACAGCGGGGTCGGCGCGCCCGAGCGGATAAGCTCGACCAGGTCATTGGCATCTTTAATCATCGCCATACCCGCCTTGTACTGTTCTCCGAGCAGGTTAGCCTGAAGTTCTGGTGGCAGAGTGCTTTTCCAGTAATCGACACGCTGGTGCCATTGCGTGCTCAGGCGTTTGATCTCCGCATCGGCCTGGTCGACGCTGAGCGTGCCTTCTACCACGCGAGAGAGCACCAGGCGCAGCTCAATCAGGTAAACCGGCGCGGGCTTGATGTCAGACATCAAATCCTTTGCCAGCAGGCCGCTTTCGGTACTTTGGGCACTTCGGTGGCTGCCGTAGAGTGAAATGGCGGTGACCAGGGCGGACATCAAAATCGAACAGCAAATTAATAGCAACAAATTGTGAGCCAGTGATTTCATTTTGCCTCTCCTATTATTTGAAAAGCTTATCGGCGAGAGGGAGGGGAACTTTTCCACCGGATCTGAAAACTACCGCCTCAGTCACAAATTTATGCCTGAAACGGGTCATTTTTTATTTTTAAAATAATCACTTAACTTAATTATTTGTTAAATCTATAAGTAAAAGATTTAACCCTGTTTTAACTAATATGTTTTCTGCATATGCAATGCAGGATTAAGCATTGGCGAGGTGACGGCGCTTGTGCGAGCGTAAAGACATAGCTCGCTCACAGACGGGATAACAAGGAAAATCAATGGCACAGGTTAAGGCTTTCACGCACACAGCTTCACACAGTACAACGCAGCGTAAATTAACGCTCTCCGCTTTGGTTCTGGCCCTGTCCGGCCTGGCCTCCGCCGTGGTTCACGCAGACCAGCTGGCGGATATTCAAAAAGCCGGGGTCGTTAAAGTTGCCACTTTTGACGCTAATCCACCTTTTGGCTCCATAGATGCTAAAACGCACGATATCGTGGGCTATGACGTTGATTTCGCGAAAGCGCTGGCAAAATCCCTGGGCGTTAAGCTTGAGCTGGTGGCGACCAACCCGGCGAACCGCATTCCGCTGCTGCAGTCCGGGAAGGTCGATTTAATCGTCGCGGACATCACCATTACGCCGGAACGTGCCCAGGTGGTGGATTTCTCTACCCCGTATTTTGTGACCGGGCAGCAGTTCCTGGTCCCGGCTTCCGGGCCGGATAAGCTTGATGACTACGCGAAAGGACGCGTGGGTGCGGTAAAAGGCACCACCGGAGAACAGGCGCTGGTGCAGCGTTTCCCGTCAATTCGAGTGCTTTCTTATGATGATATTCCGCTGGCCTTTACCGCGCTGCGCAACGGTAACGTCCAGGCTATCACCCAGGACAGCACTATTCTTGCCGGGCTGCTGGCCGAAGCGCCGGATAAGGCGAAGTTTAAAATCCTGCCGGACTTGTTGAGTAAGGAAGAGATTGGCGTTGGCGTGAAAAAAGGGGAGGCTTCCCTTTTGAAAGCGGTTAACGACGAGCTGGTGAAGCTGGAGCAAAACGGCCAGGCGGAGCAAATTTATAACGCCTGGTTTGGCCCTGAGAGCAAAACCCCGCAGCCGCGCAGCTTTAAAATTGTAGCCAAATAATATGTTTAAAAGACCGCCTCATTTGTCCGCAGCTTCGGCTGCGGATTTTTTGCATCTGCAGTCCGCCAGCGTGGAATTTCGCAAAGCGAGCAAAAGCTACGCTGATACTTCCGTCCTGCACGACATCGACCTGACTATCCCGGCCGGGGAAGTGGTGGCGATTTGCGGCCCCTCCGGTTCGGGTAAGTCTACGTTAATAAGGTTAATCAACCAGCTCGAAACCCTCAGCGACGGCGATATTTATATCGACGGGAAACCCACCCGACGGTTAAGCAGCAGCGCACTTCGCCGCCTGCGAAGCCGGATCGGTTTTGTTTTCCAGCAGTTCAACCTTTACGCCCATTTGACGGCCGAGCAAAACATTACGCTGTCGCTTACCCACGTTCACGGCTGGAAGCGTGAGGAAGCACATCAGCAGGCTCTGGCGCTTCTGGCTCGGGTTGGCCTGGCTGAAAAAGCTCAGCATTATCCGGCGCAGCTTTCCGGCGGGCAGCAGCAGCGCGTCGCCATTGCCAGGGCGCTGGCATCTTCACCGCAAATAATCCTGTTTGATGAGCCGACCTCGGCGCTCGACCCGGAGATGATCGGCGAAGTTCTGCAGGTGATGAAGGATCTCGCCCACAGCGGTATTACCATGATTGTGGTGACGCATGAGATGCAGTTCGCGCGTGAAATAGCCGATCGCGTGGTGTTTATTGACGGCGGGGCCATTCTCGAACAGGCCCCGCCGGAGCAGTTTTTCCGCTCGCCGCAGCATCCGCGCGCGCGCCGTTTTCTGCAAAAGGTGCTCGACCCGCTGCATGCCGACGCCAGGGACGAGCCATGAACAGCTATTTTGACTGGGCGGGCGTGCTGACAGGTGCCCCGCGTGCATGGCTTATCTCCGGTTTACTCACAACCGCGTGGGTGACGCTTGCCGGGATAATTATCGCGACGCTGTTTGCCGTGCTGCTGCTGGGGCTGCGGCTTGCCGGTGGCCGGGCGGGGCGTTACATCACCGCAAGCTGGGTCTCAGTTTTTCGCAATACGCCTTTGCTGGTGCAACTGTTGTTCTGGTATTTCGCTGCCTGGAACGCGCTCCCGCAAAGCTGGCGCGGGTTTATTAACGACGATCACAGCTGGTCGCAGCTACCCGGCGGTGTCTGGTGGCTTACGCCGGAGTTTCTTTGTGCGGCGTGGGGGCTGGGGTTGTTCACCTCGGCCTTTTTAGTCGAAGAGATTCGCAGCGGGCTGCAGGCGGTGCCGAAAGGGCAAACCGAAGCGGCGCTTTCTCAGGGCTTTTCCGACTGGCAGCTTTTCCGCAGCGTGTTATTGCCGCAGGGGGTGGTTAACGCCTGGCAGCCGGTGGTCGGGCAGTATCTCAATCTAATGAAGCTCTCCTCGCTGGCAACGGGCATTGGCTTTGCCGAGCTCACCAGTCAGGTTCGCCGGATTGAAAGCTATAACGCGCATGCGCTGGCGGCTTTTGCCGTCGGTACGGTGCTTTATCTGCTGCTAGGTCTGGCGATGAGCGGGCTGTTTACGCTCTTTGCTCCGGGGCGGCGTGGGCAGCGAAAACCTGCGGGGATGAGGCAGGAGGCGCAGCATGATAGCTAACGTGACGGTGATTACGGATAACCTCGACTATTTGCTGTGGGGGAGAATGGCGCAGGGCGAACCGGGCGGGGTGCTGCTAACCCTGATGATGGCCGTGGGCGCCGGTGCCCTGGCGCTTGTACTTGGGTTAGGGCTGGCCTGTGTGGCATGGCGCTACGGCGGCATTGTGCGCCGCGTGCTTTTTATCTGGGCTGACCTGATACGCGGCATTCCGCTGATTTTTGTTATTTTCTGGCTCTATTTTCTGCTGCCCGCCGTGACCGGACGCGACCTGCCGGGGCCGCTGACCGTGACGCTGGCGCTGGCCTGGTTTACCTCGGCGGCGGTGATGTACACCACGCTGGCGGCGCTGAATTCGCTGGCGAAGGGGCAAAATGAAGCAGCGATTGCTGGCGGCTTTTCGCCGTGGCAAACGCTGAGGTTAGTGCTGCTGCCTCAGGCGCTGCGCAACGCTTTGCCGTCGTTTGCCGGGCTGTTTATTTCGCTTATCAAAGACACTTCGCTGGCGTTTATCGTCAACGTCCCGGAGCTGACGACCGTGGCCGGACAGGTCAACAGCCGGGTGCAAATTTACCCGGCGGCCATTTTTATCTTTACCGGCCTGGTGTATTACCTGCTGTGCAGCGCGCTGGCCTGGCGTATTCACCGCTGGCAGCGGCAGGGGGCTACTGCTTACCCACAATAAGGGAAACCAGGCCAGCAGCAATCAGCGGCCCAACGGGGACGCCACGGAACAGGGCGACGCCAATAACGGTGCCGACAAGCAGGCCGCCCACCAGGCCAGGCTGGCTTCCCATCAGCGTAACGCCGCGCCCGCCAAGCCACGAGACGGCAATACCGACGACGATCGCTACCAGCGATTTCCAGTGGGTGAAAGAGTGGATGAGGCTGCTGGCGGGCAGGGTGCCGCTGGCAATGGGAGCCATCACGCCGATGGTCAGAATGATGATCCCGACCGTCAGGCCCTGTTTTTCGATCCACGGAAAGAAGGTGCTAAGTGGGGTCACGCGCACAATTATCAGTACCAGGATTGAAACGGCGACGGTGGTGTTGTGACTGACAAAACCTAATCCAGCGAGGGCCAGAAGTATTAATAGCGTGGGGTCAAAAATCATGATATTTCCTTGCAAAACAAGAGGGAAGTAACTTTTTATTGTTGTTCTTGATCGCCGGCTAGCTGCGTTCATCATTCTGTCATTTATGCGGTCAATAATTAACCTTCATAACGGGCGCGCGATGGCTTGCAGGAGAGACGGATGAGCGATCCAGCATTATTCGATACGATGTGCATTACCGCAGTGTTCCTCGGCATAGCTTCGTTGCTGGTGCTGTCGGTCCTGTATCTCGAACGCCACGGTTAGCTACTCCGGGCGGTGGAAATTTACCAGCTCCGGGCGCGCAATGCGTAAATAATCCTGCGTATTCATCACCACCGACTTTTCCAGCAATCCCGCGTTAAACGCGATTTCCGAAAAACGTTCAAAAATACACGGATCTGCCACCAGCTTGAGCTGAGCATGAAAGCTAAAAGGTGGGATCGCGCCGAAGACACACCTCGTTAACTCATCGACTTCCGCCGGGCTTGCCAGCGAGGCTTTCAGGCCGCCAAGATGCTGCGCCAGCTGGCTCAGATCCGCCTGTTTGTCCGCCGCCAGAATCGCCAGCACGTGCAGCTTTACGCCGTTTCCTTTGACCTTGCAGACCAGCGCCTTTGCGCCCTGACCCAGTTCTGTCCCGCGAATGGCCGAAACCTCTTCACATTTCCCCGCCGCCACGTGGTTTACCACGCGGTAGCGAGCCTGCTGCTGCTCCAGTAACTCAATGAGTTGTTGATGGACGTCTTCGCCTTTTGCATGGGGTGTCATTGCGCTGCCTCTTGTCGCTTTTCTAAGTGTCCGTTTTGAATTTTTATCGTATCGCGATAATAGTTATCTGACATGCAAAAAAATCAGAGAATAAAATGGCGAATAACTTACTGACGCAGATGGGAAGCGCCAGCGTGCGCGAATGTTGTTTTCAGGATGAACTCGCCATTGAAAAGCAAAACGCCTCTGATGTTGAGCTCGTTTTTTATCAGCATCATGCTCCGGCACTGAGGGCGCAAGGGTTGGGTATTCCTGAAGTGTATATCCTCTGTCGACAGGAGCGACGGCTCGTTATCGAGTTCATTCCGCAGCACTTAACGCTGGAAGCACTACTTGCAGCAAGCGAACTTTGTGAAAAGCTGGCGATAATTCATCACAGCCCCCCGAAACCTTCTGCGGCATTCAGGCAGCATTCCTGGAGTGACGAGCAAACCGACCTGGCGCTTACCATGCTTCAGTTGCCAACAGATCAAGAAGCCGTATTGCTGAACTTCCAGACGTGCAGCGATGAGCTGTTTGAGCCGCAGCAACGTGTGTCGGGTGATACAAATGCGGGGAACTGGGGGCGTCGTGCAAAGGGGGAATTGGTCTTGTTTGACTGGGAGCGTTTTGGCTCCGGCAGCCCGGCAATAGACCTTGCACCGTTGATTAAAGGCATGGGCGATCCCGCCAGCATCAACCAGATGGTGGAGCGCTATCGACAAGCCGCACCTCAGTGGTCAGTACCTGTTCTGGTACGGCATGTCGTTGTGGCAAAAGCCTGGTTGATTACGGAGGTGCTGAGTATTTTGCACCATCGTCATCCGCAGTTATTACCCAAATATCTCAGCTGGTATCGAGCAACATTGCCAGGCTGGTTACCGATGGCGCAGCATCTGTGGGCACACCCTTAGGGATAGCGTCACCAGCCGTATTCGGAATAAATCTCGCCGTTGATAATAGCGCTGATGGCCTGCTTAACATAGGGCACGGTATTTTCCGGCAGCTGCCTGATATTGACCCATAGCAACTCAGAATGCTTATCTGGTTCGGCGACGTAAGGCTGCCCCAGCCAGTCTGAACAGAGAAAGAAGTGGCCCATCCACGAGCGATCTTCGGTTTTAACGTGCATCGAATGGCCGAGCTTTAACTGTTCGGTCTTGATAGTAACGCCCGTTTCCTCCTTTGCCTCTCTTGCCGCGGCGCTGAGCAGCGTTTCCCCACTCTCAAGCCCGCCCGCAGGCAGGCTATAGAAGCCATCCATCCAGCCGGTGTTCGCCCTGCGAATTATGCAAATTTCATCGTTGCGGCGCAGCACAACAAATACCGCGACGGAAAGCTGATAGCGTTCTCTTCTCATCATCTTTGCCCCTTGTTTTTTTGGTCTGTAAATATATACAGTGTTAGCGGCCGGGCTCAACGCAAAAATTGGTAGGGTGGCAAAGGGGAGAATCAGTGGAGAACGCAATGTCGGGTTTCAAACTAGAGATTTCTGATTACATCAGCGAGGAGCATTCGCTGCCGATCGAAGCGGGGCTTAGCGAGTTTAATGCCGCCATGAGCGGGCTAAACGATCGCCAGCCGCTGGCGGTTGTGGTGCGTAGTCCCGAGAGTGGGAAAGTCGTGGGTGGAATGCTGGGGCGTTCTTCATTGGGCGTGCTGTTTATCGATCTTTTTTACCTGCCGCCGGCGCTAAGAGCCCACGGGCTGGGAAGCGAGATCCTGAGGGTGTTTGAAGCGGAAGGGCGCAAGCGCGGCTGCGTGGCGGCCTTTTTATATACCATCAGTTTTCAGGCGCCGGATTTCTACCGGAAGCATGGTTGGGAAGAGTTTGGCAAAATCGACTGTTTGCCCGAAGGCACCAGCAGGTATTTTATGAAGAAGGCGCTTTAGGTTAACAATAATAAAGGCCGGTCAATGCCGGCCTCTTATGCGTTGTACGCTTTTTAAATATCGTCCATGGTGTGGCCGACAACAATTTCCAGCGCGTTGCGGTAGACATCGCACATTACCACATCGTCGGTGGTCTCCAGGGCGTCAACCAGCCAGAGAATAATGGCTTTGTTGGAGACGGATTTATTGGCAGACAGAATGGCCGTGATTGCCTGAGAAATGGCCGCGTTCTCTTCGGCATGCCTGTCTCCGGAGCTTCTGATGTAGTCGGATAATGCCTGGCTGGCATGCCCGGTATGTATTTCAGAGGTATTGGAAATTAGCTGTGTCATAGTCACTCACCGTTTTTCAGTTATTGGCCATGGGCCGCTAGTGGACGTTTTTTGCGTTACGCTGGTTAGTCTCTACCGCTTTTGTACGCGCTTCTTTTTCTGTCTTTCCCGCTGAGGCCTGGGAAATATTGCCCTCGATTTCACCGATAATTTTCTGCAGCACTCTACGCCGCCGTAAGTCCTGTTCTGTTATGAGCATCGCTTCTAATCTGGCCACTAAGGCGCGGGTGTTTATTGCGCTGTTGCCGTTGAGCAGCGATAGCGCTGCTTCACCGATAATCTCATCCGTTAATTGTTCATCGTCGCTTCTCTGCATGTCGTTACTCCTGATTTCCCCGCCAGTGTTTGAACAAGTGCTGGCATGAAGTCATTAGCCGGAGCCTGAGAATGAGGAAGGATTCAGCATTTACAACTCTGTGGCTTCACTCCCGAGAGGGAGCGCAGGCCGTTAATCTTCTGGCACTCCGGTTCGGCTATCACGTTAGCGGGCAAAAAGCATGCCCAGCAGCGCCTGATAATGTTTTTCCTCTTCTGGCTCGGAAACCCTGTCCAGACGAGAGAGCAATTTTGTACAGATCGCCTTTCGATTCAGGTTGCGGCCATCGCTAAGAATTTCGAGTACGATTTGCCCCATAGTTTCCTGCTGGGAGAGCGGTGTAGCGCCGCTGAAGTAGCGGGCAATATCGTTTTCTGCGGTGTTCTGGCCGGACGTAAAAGTGTTCTGTCGCATAAATCGCTCCTGTAAGTTCACACTTTGCAAGATGTTAACTAAGTTATGCAATTGCTATAAAAACTGTACATAAAGGTGTATTACTTCGCTTGCTATTTTTTGATTAAAAATGCTAATTGTTATTTATCAATAAGTTATATTTGTATGTTTTCAACTCGCTGATGCAGCAAGTTGTACATACGCATTCCGATGAAACGACGTCGAAAACGTCGGATGTTGTTCAGTTGTTTAGGTTTTGTTGAGTTTGTGGCGACGTCAGAGCGTCGATCTGTTAAGTTATGGCCTTAAACTTCCGCAGGGAACGACCATGCTCACCACTGTCATCTATCGCAGCCACATTCATACCGGCACTCCTTTTGAGGATTTGCAGGCAATGGTTTGCGCGGCAAACGCGAAAAATATTGCAGCGGATGTGACGGGAATACTGCTTTTCAACGGCACGCATTTCTTTCAGCTGCTGGAAGGCCCGGAAGAAGGCGTGCAGAAGATATATCGCGCTATCTGTAAAGACGACCGCCATTACAACATTGTTGAGCTGCTTTGTGATAACGCGCCGGCCCGCCGCTTCGGGCGGGTGGGAATGGAGCTTTTTGATTTAAGAGAGCACGATAAAAACGATGTATTACAGGTTGTGCTTGAGAAGGGCACCAGCCGTTATCAGCTGGCTTACGATGACCGCGCTTTAAGTTTTTTCCGTACTTTTATCGAGTCGACGGAAAAAGAGAACTATTTTGAAATCCCTCCGCGTGGTTCATGGGAATTTATCATCGATGCGCCGGCTCATCAGGCATCCGGCAAGCATGTTCCACGTGGACATATAACCTTTCAGCCTATTGTTGACCCGATGGCCTGTTCTGTCGCGGCTATCGAGGCGTTAGCAGCGGATCCTGTTTCAGCTGAAGTGCCGGATGGCGATGTTTACCAACTCGATCTGCTGCACGCGAAGGCGGCTTTTGCCGCCGCTCAGGCCGCTAACATTGGCCGGCAAACGCTATGCATCAATCTGCTGCCAATGACGCTGGTGATGATTCCTGGCGCCGTAGAACAACTGCTGGCGGATATTGAGACAAACAGACTTGTCCCAGAGCAGGTGGTGATTGAATTCACCGAAAGCGAGATCATTCCTCATATGGCGGCGTTTACCGACGCCATCAGGCAGCTTAAATCGGCAGGTATTAAGCTGGCGATTGACGATTTTGGCGCAGGGTTTGCGGGCCTGCAGCTGCTGGCGCAGTTTCAGCCTGAGAGACTCAAGATTAACCGTGAGCTGATTCGGGACATCCATAAAAGCGGGCCACGACAGGCCATTATTCTGGCGATCATCAGGTGCTGCGCCTCGCTTGAAATTGCGGTCTCAGCCACCGGTATTGAACAACCGGAAGAGTGGATGTGGCTGGAGGCGGCGGGTATCTCGCACTTCCAGGGCAACCTGTTCGCCAAACCCTGTGTGGGAGGCTCTTTTAGCATTGCCTGGCCAGAACGTAAGGCCGAACTGTAACTTCTGTGCTGGTGACCTCCCCAAAAGCTTTTAGGTTTCACTTGTACAACCCGGAAAAAAATTGTACACATTGAACAGATTGACTAGTGTTTTAATGGAAGCGTGAGATCTGTGTACGGGGAGGGACACTATGGCCTATTACACTATCGGTGATGTAGCAGAGCGATGTGGCATCAACCCGGTCACCCTGCGGGCATGGCAGCGCCGCTACGGTTTACTGAAACCTCAGCGCAGCGAGGGCGGCCATCGGCAGTTTGATGATGCGGACGTTCAGCGCATTGAAGAAATTAAGTACTGGATGAGCAAAGGCGTTTCCGTGGGCAAAGTAAAAGCCCTGCTGGAGCGTAGCCACGTGCCGGAAGAGCAGCTGTGGGTGACGTTGCAGGAAGAAATGATGCTTCTGCTCAGGAAGGTTAACCCTGCCAAGCTGCGCGAGAAAATTGTGGCCCTGAGCCGGGAACACAGCGCCGACCTGCTTATCGACAATCTCTTGTTACCCGTGAGAAACAAACTCGCTCAGGATGAATCTACGGCTTCGTTGATGCGTAGCTTGCTAGATGGCGTACTGATCCGCCACTGCGCTCAATGTCTGGCAGAAGCGCAGAGCCAAAGTGGGGAAGAGATCCTGCTTATTGGCTGGCAAACGGACGATCGAACAGCCTTGTGGCTGGAGGCGTGGCGTCTATCCCGCCGGGACAAGAATGTTAACGTGCTTGCCGAGCCGGTTGAAACGTTACGCCCGGAGCTTTTCCCCGGTCAGCATATTTTTTTATGGACGGGAACAGCGCTGTCGGAAGCGCAGCAAGAACAGCTTGCTCACTGGAAGCATTGGGGATACGACATTGAGCTTCATCGATAAGAGGGCGCAAGCCTGATTCACATTACTCTTTTGCTTTCTTTGCAATCGAGAAGAGAAAAAGCCGGTGAAGCACCGGCTTTTGATTTTACGTTACCCGTGGGTATCGCTGGTCTGCTTCTGAAACAGTTCCCGGAACACCGGATAAATATCATCCTGATCCCGAATGTGCTGTATCGCGAAGTTATCGAAGGTGGCCTGCAGGTTTTCGTATTCACGCCACAGGGTCTGGTGCGCCCTGCGGGTGATTTCGATGTAGCTGTAGTAGCGCACTACCGGCAGCAGTTTTTTCGCCAGAATGTCGTGGCACAGCGGGGAGTCGTCTGCCCAGTTGTCACCGTCCGAGGCCTGTGCGGCATAAATATTCCATTGCGCCGGATCGTAGCGTTCCTGCACCACCTCATCCATTAATTTCAGGGCGCTGGAGACAATAGTGCCGCCGGTTTCCTGCGAGTAGAAGAACTCGTGTTCGTCCACTTCTTTGGCCTGGGTGTGGTGACGAATATAAACCACTTCCACGTTTTTATAGGTCCGGCTCAGGAACAGATAGAGCAGAATATAAAAACGTTTTGCCATGTCTTTGGTGGCCTGGTCCATTGAACCGGAGACGTCCATCAGGCAGAACATCACCGCCTGGCTGGAAGGTTCCGGGCGCTTTTCGTAGTTCTTGTAGCGTAAATCGAAGGTGTCGATAAACGGCACGCGGGCGATTTTTTCCCGCAGCTCCGCTATCTCTTTGCGCAGGCGCTCCTCTTCCAGCAGCTGCGCGGGTTCGCTGCGGCTCACGGCCTCGAGGCTCTCTTCAAGTTCGTGCAGCAGGCGACGTTTACCGGCGCTCATTGCCGTGCGGCGCGCCAGCGAGTTTTGCAGCGAGCGAACAACGCTGATATTGGCCGGAACGCCGTTAGAGGTAAAACCCGCGCGGTGGGATTTAAACTCGGTTATCTGCCGGTGCTGGTTACGCTTCAGGTTAGGTAGCGCCAGATCCTCGAACAGTAAATCGAGGTATTCGTCTTTGGATATCTGGAACACGAACTCATCCTGGCCTTCGCCGTCCTGGCTCGCCTGACCCTGGCCGCTTCCGCCGCCACCGCCGCCGCCCTGAGGACGTTCGATGCGATCGTTTTGCACGAAGTGGTCGTTGCCGGGATGGACGCGGTGACGCAGGCCGCCGCGGCCCTGATGAAACATCGGCTCGTTGATATCCTCATTTGGGATGGAAACGGACTCGCCGCTGTCCACGTCGGTGACCGAACGCTTGTTAATGGCCCCGGATATCGACTGTTTTATTTGCGCCTTATAACGACGCAAGAAGCGCTGGCGGTTCACCGCGCTCTTGTTTTTGCCGTTAAGCCGCCTGTCTATGAAGTAGGCCATAGTTCCCCCAACTGCTTATGCCAGGTGCGCAAACGGGCCACGCCGCCCGGCGTGACCCGCAGGAAACTCCCTTAAGAAGACTTACGAACCCGCAGATACCATTCACACAGCAGGCGAACCTGCTTGCGGGTGTAGCCTTTCTCCATCATCCGATCGACAAAATCATCGTGTTTCTTCTGCTCGTCGGTGGAGGTTTTGGCGTTGAACGAGATAACGGGCAGCAGCTCTTCGGTGTTCGAGAACATTTTCTTCTCGATAACCGTGCGCAGCTTCTCGTAGCTGGTCCAGTTTGGGTTACGACCGTTATTATGGGCGCGGGCACGCAGCACGAAGTTGACGATTTCGTTACGGAAATCTTTCGGGTTACTGATGCCTGCCGGTTTTTCAATTTTCTCCAGTTCCGCGTTCAGGGATTCACGGTCAAACAGCTGGCCGGTGTCCGGATCGCGGTATTCCTGATCCTGAATCCAGAAGTCAGCGTAGGTGACATAACGGTCGAAAATGTTCTGCCCATATTCTGAATAAGATTCAAGGTAGGCCGTCTGGATCTCTTTCCCGATAAATTCCGCGTATTTAGGGATCAGGTAACCTTTCAGGTATTCCAGATATTTCTCTGACTGTTCCTGCGGGAACTGCTCGCGCTCGATTTGCTGTTCCAGCACGTAGAACAGGTGAACCGGGTTCGCAGCCACTTCAGCATGGTCAAAGTTGAACACGCGAGAAAGGATTTTAAAGGCGAAGCGCGTTGAGAGCCCGTTCATGCCTTCATCAACCCCGGCGTAGTCCCGGTACTCCTGGTAGGACTTGGCTTTCGGGTCGGTGTCTTTCAGGCTTTCACCATCATAGACGCGCATTTTTGAGTAGATGCTGGAGTTTTCCGGCTCTTTCAGGCGCGACAGGATAGAGAAGCGAGAAAGCGTTTCCAGGGTGCCGGGGGCACATGGCGCATGGGACAGTTCGCTGTGGTTAAGCAGCTTCTCGTAGATTTTCATCTCTTCCGAGATGCGCAGGCAGTAAGGCACCTTGACGATGTAAACGCGGTCAAGGAAGGCCTCGTTGTTTTTGTTATTGCGGAAGGTGACCCACTCGGATTCGTTTGAGTGCGCAAGGATAATGCCGTTAAACGGCAGGGCAGAGATGCCCTCGGTGCCGTTGTAGTTTCCTTCCTGAGTCGCGGTCAGCAGCGGGTGCAGCACCTTGATTGGCGCTTTAAACATCTCAACGAATTCCATGATGCCCTGGTTCGCGCGGCACAGTGCACCGGAATAGCCGTAAGCATCCGGGTCGTTTTGCGCGTGGTGTTCCAGTTTGCGGATGTCCACTTTACCGACCAGCGCGGAGATATCCTGGTTGTTCTCGTCACCCGGTTCGGTTTTCGCTATCGCGATTTGCGCCAGAATAGACGGCCAGACTTTCACCACGCGGAATTTGGTGATGTCGCCGCCAAACTCGTGCAGGCGTTTCGCCGCCCACGGCGACATGATCATGCCGAGATAGCGGTCAGGAATGCCATACTCTTTTTCCAGAATATTGGCGTCTTCCTGCGGGTTAAACAGGCACAGCGGATGATCGTTGACCGGGCTACGCTCGCCGTTGGCGCTCAGCGCATAAATAGGCACGCGCTGCATTAATGCTTTCAGGCGTTCTGCCAGCGACGATTTACCGCCGCCTACCGGGCCCAGCAGATAGAGGATTTGTTTCTTCTCTTCCAACCCTTGAGCAGCGTGTTTCAGGTAAGCCACGATCTGCTCGATAGCTTCTTCCATGCCATAAAACTCTTCAAACGCCGGGTAGCGTGCCACCACACGGTTTGAAAAGAGACGGGACAGCCGGGGCTCTGTGGCAGTGTCAACCATCACTGGTTCACCAATGGCCGTCAATAGCCGTTCTGCCGCATTCGCGTAGGCACTGCGATCTTGTTTACAGATAGCAAGAAATTCCTGCAGTGTGAACTCTTCGTCCTTGGCAGCTTCATAACGCTGGCGATAGTGATCGAATATATTCATGGCATGCCGTCCTTTCGTTTTTAGCACAGGTTAAAGAGCCGTTGGTATGTGTAGTGGGGGCTCCCCGGAAGACGTCTGCTAAATAAACAGCAACCCTTGTGCCAGGTTGATACCCGGCGCCAATGCTGCCGTACAGCGGTTCATCTTCCTAAAATAAAGCGTAGATGGCATTTGCAAAACTTGCATACGGCCAGAACTCAATTTCAATGACATATCAATAACTCATCCTAAAAATTTCGCTTTTGAGATAAGCGGCAGAGTTCGCTTTCACATGGCTGACATAAAGATGAAAATCCGTCGTCATCTGGCGGCGGGATGCTAATGAGTTGGCTGAAGGTTGTGATTAAGTAAATTATTTGGGATGAGAGCCAAGGGCGGTTACACTTCTTGCGCTGATTATTTGATTAAAGGACTGAAAGGATTGTGACCAAATTCAAACTTCTCGCATTAGGCGTACTGCTTGCCTCCTCCGTTACTGCCGTACACGCGGAGGGCCCATGGTCTATTGGGGCCGGTGCGTTGGTCTCGCCAAACCCTTATAAAGGCGACCAGAACCGCGTTTATCCGGCTCCTCTGCTTGGCTATGAAGGTGACAATTTCTACTTCCGCGGCTTCAACGCCGGTTACTACCTGTGGAATGACGAAGCCGACAAGCTCTCCGTGACCGCCTATTACTCGCCGCTGCATTTCAGGCCGAAAGACAGCAACTACGACAGTATGCGCGCGCTGGATTACCGCCATTCTACCGTGATGGCTGGTCTTTCCTGGGTGCATAACACGGAATATGGTTTCCTGCGTACCGTGCTGGCCGGGGATATCCTCGACAACAGCAACGGCATTACCTGGGACACCGCCTGGCTGTACCGCTACAACGCCGATAGCCTGACGCTGACGCCGGGCGTGGGTGTTGTCTGGGACAGCAAGAAACAGAACGACTATTACTACGGCGTAAGCGGCAAGGAAGCAAACCGCAGCGGCCTGAACGAGTACGACGCGGGCAACAGCTGGTCGCCATACGTTGAGCTGTCCGTTAACTACAAGCTGAACGCAGACTGGAACGTATTCGGTATGGGTCGCTATATGCGCCTGTCGAAAGAAGTGACCGACAGCCCAATGGTCGACAGCAACTGGACCGGCGTGCTGCTGACGGGTGTGAACTACAGCTTCTGATTGGTGCAACACACGCACTAAAAAGGGGCGCTGGCGCCCCTTTTGCTTATCTGTGGTGCAGTGACTTATCGTTTTGCACCTGGCGGGTGAAACTCGCTTAGCCTTTTTTCGCCACGCTGATGGTCTGGCTCAGGCGGGTTGGTTTCTCCGCGCTGGCTTTCTGCTTTTTAGACGCGCAGGCGGTTTCCACACAGACGAAGGTTTTGTAGCCGTCATCCGGCATATCGCCCATCGAAACGGACAGGGCAGGGCCCGGGTTCCAGCCCACGACGTTGAAATGGTGATGATGAACCACATTTAGCGTGCGTTTCAGGCTGCTTGCATCGTGAATGACGCTGCACTCTTCCGGCTCCAGGTAGAGGCGATCGGTCCGGTCCGGGAAGGTCTGCACGCCGTCGGTAAGCTGGCCCGCCGCTTCATTCAGCACTTTGTCGATGTACGGATTGCCGAGGCCGCTGACTTTCACCTCCGCGATGTCGCCGACGTTGAAATAGGTGTGCAGGGCAGACGTGGTTTCGAACTCACCGTGGGCTTCCAGCTCAATCTCGCAGGTTTTCCCCAGCTTGAAGCGGGCATACAGCGTGAACTCATGCGGCCACAGCTTCAGCGTTTCTTCGTTGTTATGCAGCTCAAAGGTCAGGACCACGCCGTTGGCGTCTTCGTTGTGAGCGCTCAGCGTCCACGGCAGGTTACGGGCAAAGCCGTGAGCCGGAAGGCCAGCCTGTTCCGCCGGGCCAAACCATGGCCAGCAAATCGGTACGCCGCCGCGCAGCGCTTTTCCTTTATGGAAAGGCGTAATGTCGCTCAGCCACAGCACTTCATCTTCACCGGCGGGCTGCCAGGAGAGCAGGTGAGCACCCTGGAGCGCGAAAGAAGCACGCACCTGCGGGTGATCGACCACGATGACGTCCAGCTCATCGTTTACGCGGCGGGTCAGGGAAGGGGTAATTTGTTCGACGACCGGAAGTGCAAAAATTTTATTAATCATTTCTTATTTCCTCAGTCCTGGGTCTTTAAGGCAAAAAAAAGAGCGACCGAAGTCGCCCTTTCAGATTGATGACAGGCAGCCAAAAAACGTGGTTTTCGGCTGCCTGGGGCAAACCAGAGAACATCATTTGTTTTTATATCAATGCTCAGACTTTTTTTAAGGATAATGACGCTTTGTCAGCAGCCTTAAAAAAAGGGCGACCGAAGTCGCCCTTTAGGATCAGGTTCTCATCTCAACTTATTTGGAGATGTGAGCAATCAGATCCAGTACTTTGTTGGAGTAGCCAGTTTCGTTGTCGTACCAGGAAACCAGTTTCACAAAGTTGTCGTTCAGTGCGATACCAGCTTTAGCATCGAACACGGAAGTGCAGATTTCGCCGTTGAAGTCGGTAGAAACTACGTCATCTTCGGTGTAGCCCAGAACACCTTTCATGGTGGTTTCTGAAGCAGTTTTGATTGCTGCTTTGATCTGCTCGTAAGTTGCTGGTTTTTCCAGACGAACGGTCAGGTCAACAACGGATACGTTAGGGGTAGGAACGCGGAACGCCATACCGGTAATTTTACCGTTCAGCTCTGGCAGAACAACGCCTACTGCTTTAGCAGCACCGGTAGAAGAAGGGATGATGTTCTGAGCTGCGCCGCGGCCGCCGCGCCAGTCTTTGTGAGACGGGCCATCAACGGTTTTCTGAGTAGCGGTGGTAGCGTGAACGGTGGTCATCAGGCCTTCAACGATACCGAAGTTGTCGTTGATAACTTTAGCCAGTGGTGCCAGGCAGTTGGTGGTGCAGGATGCGTTGGAAACGATGTCCTGGCCAGCATATTTTTCAAAGTTAGCGCCTTTAACGAACATAGGCGTTTTGTCTTTGGATGGACCAGTCAGAACCACTTTTTTCGCGCCAGCAGCGATGTGCTTACGAGCGGTTTCGTCAGTCAGGAACAGACCTGTTGCTTCAGCAACAACGTCAACGTTCACTTCGTTCCACTTCAGGTTAGCCGGGTCACGTTCTGCGGTAACACGGATAGTTTTACCGTTAACAACCAGGTGGCCGTCTTTAACTTCTACAGTACCGTTGAAACGACCGTGAGTTGAGTCGTACTTCAGCATGTAAGCCATATAGTCAGCGTCTAACAGGTCGTTGATTGCAACGATTTCGATGTCAGAACGTTCCTGAGCAGCACGGAAAACGATACGGCCGATACGACCAAAACCGTTGATACCTACTTTGATAGTCATAGTATTCCACCAGCTATTTTTTAGTGAATAAAAGGTTGGCTGTAAAATTACAAAAACCTTACGCAGCGTCAAGCGGAATCGTGTCAATCATTGCGACAAATCAATCCTGTGAACAGGGTTTGTACGACTGAACGCCTCACGCTTCCTTTTGGGCTTAAATCCAAATGGGGACGATGCGGGGGATTTTAAACGCCAGTTCAAGCAATAATGTGATTCACGTCACGCTTTGTGCCGTGCCAGAATTTCAGGGCTAAGTTTAGAACAAAAACCAGCACGGTGTTGTTAATTTTTTGTTAGAATGGTGCCGTGAGCTGTCCCAATTGAACTGACCGAGATGTACGCCTATGTCTAATCAATTACCCCCTGATTCAAATAAGAAAAACCTCAGCGAAATGCAATATTATGTGACCCAGAAGCACGGTACTGAACCGCCGTATTCCGGGCGTCTGCTGCATAACAAGCGCGACGGGATTTATCACTGCCTGGTGTGCGACGCGCCGCTGTTTCTTTCGGAAAGCAAATACGACTCAGGCTGCGGCTGGCCTAGCTTCTACGAGCCTGTCGGCCCCGACGCCATTCGCTATCTGACCGACAATTCCCACGGTATGGAACGCGTTGAAATTCGCTGCGGCAGCTGTGATGCGCACCTGGGACATGTGTTCCCGGACGGCCCTCAGCCCACCGGCGAGCGTTATTGCGTCAACTCGGCTTCCCTGAGCTTCACCGACGGGCAAAATGGCGATCAGGTTGATGGTTGAAAAATCGATTCAGCTAATTATTCCTCGACGGAGCGTAACATGAGCAATCTGGATGAGATGTTGAGCGTGATGACGCCTGAGATTTATCAGCGTCTGGCGACGGCTGTCGAACTGGGGAAATGGCCCGACGGCGTGGCGTTAACCCCGGAGCAGAAGGACAATAGCCTGCAGCTGGTGATGCTGTGGCAGGCGCGCCACAACACGGATGCGCAGCACATGACCATCGACACCAACGGCCAGATGGTGATGAAGAGCAAGCAGCAGCTGAAAGCGGAGTTTGGCATCGAACCCGCGCCGTTTGTGACCATGAAGCTGCAGTAAGTAAAAAGGGAGACTCGCTGGTCTCCCTTATTTTTTATCGTGTTACTGATTATTTAGCGTGGTCAATGCCCAGCGACTCGGCGAGCTGCTTCGCCAGCTGATTGTTGTCATCCGCGCCATACTCCCAGAACATCGCGCCGCCCAGGCCTTTCTCCTTGATGTACTCGGCTTTGATCTTCACCGAGCGCGGGTTCTCGTAAGAAATCGCGAACAGCGGTTTACCTTCAGCAGACTTCAGCGTCAGGTAAGGCACCTTCGCGTCCTCATCCCACTCTTCGGTAAAGCGCTTCTGCGGATCGTTCAGCATTTTCTTCACAAGGTCGTTGTATTTGACGTAGGTGTCTTTGGTCAGATCTACGCCCAGCGCGGTTTTAAACAGCGCCAGCTCACGTTCGCCGAAGTACGGCTGCGTCACCGGGTTTTTCTGTGCGTCAGGTTTTGACCAGTCGATACCTGGCTCAACGGCGCGCTTAGGCACGCGGCCATAGAAGCCGATGCCGAGGTTCATCTGCTGCGGCTTCAGCCCGGCGGCGAGATAGTTATTCACCACGAAGTCAGCGCTGTACTTGTCGGCTTCGGCCACGGTAGGCCATTTTTTCGAATCGTACAGGTTGGCGTTGAAGTACTGAGTGCCGTACGCCATGTCGTAGGTCATCAGGTTGATGTAGTTCAGCACCGGCGCGATGGCCTTCACGTCAACCCAGCTTTTCGGGCTTTCGGCGTTGGCCCCGACGGCGATGGTCACCAGTTTTTTATCGCCGACGGCTTTACGCAGCTCTTTCAGCAGGGCGGTGAAGTTGTCGCGGTCAGCGTCCAGCTTATCTACCAGCCCCCATGCGCCGTTCACCGGGAACTCCCAGTCGAGATCGATCCCGTCCAGGCCATATTTATCCATCACTTCCTGCACGGAGCGGATAAACACCGCGCGATTCTCTGGCGTTGCCGCTGCGGCAGAGAAACCACGCGCACCCCAGCCGCCCACGGACAGCAAAATTTTCAGCTGCGGGTTCTGTTTGCGCAGCGTCGGGAGGGTTTCGAGGTCAGAGATGACTTTCGGAGAAAGGTAGATCTGGTGAAGTTTTGACGAGTCCTTCAGGGCTTCGTTGGTTTCGGCTTTTTCGTCGTTATAAATCAGGCCAAAGGAGTAGTTGAGGTGGGTTATCTGGCGGACATCAAGCTTATTGATATCCCCACCGGGCCCGGCTGTGACGTCGCCGCCGCCGTTGAAGTAACCCACGGAAAGCAAAGATTCAGCCTGCGCAACGCCGCTGCAGGCTAGCGTCACCGCGGCCACCAGCGGTAACATTTTACGTGTGAATGACATAATGATTCCTCTTTGACGGGCACAACATAAAAGCTCCCCGGCCACGCATAACTGACGAAAACGGCGGAAAGCGAAATCAGCTAAAGTGCTGAATAAATTCATTGAATGTGATTATGAGAGCGCTCCCAGGCGAGGGCGAGCAAAAAAAGCGTAGATTGTGAGCGGAATCGATACAAAAGTGCGGGGCGGGTGGCCGCCCCTACAATTATTGGCAGGTAAAATCTACTGGCAGGTAAAGTCGGCGAGGGTCACCGGCGTGGCGCCGGCGACGGCCATCTCCTGAAACGCCAGCAGGCTGTTCTGCGGCTGCAGGTTTACGCCGCGACAGCCGTCGGTGATAACGGTCACCTCATAACCCAGCTGAAGGGCATCCAGCACGGTAAACTTCACGCAGTAATCCGTGGCCAGCCCCAGCACAACAAGGTGATGAATGCCGTGTTCGTGCAGCCAGCCATCAAGGTCGGTCTTTTGCCGGTGCTCGTTGTCAAAAAACGCGCTGTAGCTGTCGATAGCCGGATTCTGGCCTTTGTAGACGATTTTATCGATGCCTGAGGCATTCAGCAGCGGATGAAGTTTTGCGCCTTCGCTGTCCTGCACGCAGTGATCGGGCCACAAGGTTTGCGCCAACCCGTCGAGAGTCCCTTGTGAAAAAGGTTCTGCGCCCTGCACGCTGGCGAAGCTGCCGTGCCCGGCCGGGTGCCAGTCCTGGCTCGCTATCACGCTCTCACCACGCGCTTTAAACAGCCCGATAAGCTCATTCGCCACGTCAACCGTGCTGTCGCCCTCCGGGACGGCAAGCGTGCCACCGGCACAAAAATCGTTCTGCAAATCAATCAACAGCAAAGCACGTTGCGCCATTGGCGTTTCCTTATTCGTCGGGAGTGAGTTCACCACGCAGGTTATGCGACATCGCATCACGAATCGCCTGGGCGTCCAGGCCCTGGCTCAGCAGATAGTGAAGCTTGGTTAGCGTGGCTTCCACCGTCATATCGAACCCGCTGATAACGCCGGCCTGTGCCAGCGCGTTGCCCGTGGCGTAACCACCCATGTTCACTTTGCCGGACATGCACTGCGTGAGGTTAACCACCACGATGCCGCGCGCGCTCGCTTCCTGCAACTCTTTAATGAACGCGCCCTGCTGTGGGGCATTGCCCACGCCGTAGGATCGCAGGATCAGGGCTTTTACCGGCTGGCGCAGGAAGTTGCCTACCACATCGGCAGAAATTCCAGGATAGATAGTCACCACGCCAATCGGCTGCGGTGTGATCGGGTGGACAATCAGCTCGCCTTCACCGTGCGGGGCGGGTGGCGTGTTCAGCTTGCGGATGTGGATCCCGGCTTCCAGCAGCGGCGCAAGGTTAGGGGAAGCAAAGGCGTCAAAGCCGTCGGCATGGGCCTTGGTGGTGCGGTTCCCACGGTACAGACGGTTGTTGAAGAACAGCGTGACTTCGTTGATGGGGTAATTGGCCGCCACGTACAGCGAATTGAGCAGATTTATTTGCCCGTCAGAGCGTAGCTCCGCCAGCGGGATCTGAGAGCCGGTGACGATAACCGGTTTGCTGAGGTTCTCCAGCATGAAGGAGAGGGCCGAGGCGGTAAACGCCATGGTATCCGTGCCGTGCAGGATCACAAAGCCGTCGTATTCGTCGTAATGGGCCTTAATGTCGTCGGCAATGTGCTGCCAGTCTTCGGGCGTCATGTCCGAAGAGTCCATCAGCGGCTCGTACTCGTGGATCGTGAAGTCCGGCATTTCCGGGCGATGGAACTCGGGCATCAGTGCCAGCTGGCGCTGCAGGTGGCCGGAAACGGGAATATAGCCGTGCTCGGAACGCTGCATCCCGATGGTACCGCCGGTGTAGGCAACGTAGATGGATTTCTTTGGCATAGTTTTGCTCAACGCTTACTGTATTTGCGGCAGAGTATAGAGAGGATGACGGAAAAAAAAAGCCCGGTTTAACCGGGCTTTGCTTCATTGGAGTAAATTAACGCACGTCGCCGCAGGTCAGGCAGAAGGCGTAACGGTTTTGCGGATCGTTCATGGTGCCGAACTTGTCATTCTGAGCTTTGACCGCCAGCGCGGCGTCGGCCAGCGGGGCTGGCAGATAAGCCTGAATAGCCTGCGGCAGCGCAGCGCGGACGGAACCGGTCATGGCGTTAAAGACCATGTCGGTGAAGGTCGCGTCATCCTGCCAGAACGCCAGGTGCCAGCTCTTTAGCTTCGCCAGCTCGGCGGCTTTGGCGACGGCATCGTCAAAGTCACCCAGGCTGTCTACCAGGCCGTTAGCCTTCGCATCTTCGCCGGTCCAGACGTGGCCCTGGGCAATCTGGTCGATTTGCTCAGGCGTCTTGTTACGGGACGCTGCCACCAGGCCGATAAAACGCTTGTAGCCGTTGTCGATGCTGAGCTGCATCATCTGCTGAACTTCCGGCGGCAGCTTTTTGGTCACGGCCACGTCAGCCAGCGGCGACGTTGACACGCCGTCGGTATGTACGCCAATCGCATCAAGCGTATTTTCTACGGTGTTAATGACGCCGAAAATACCAATCGAGCCGGTCAGGGTGCTTGGGTTGGCGATGATGTAGTTCGCCGGGGTGGAAATCCAGTAGCCGCCGGATGCCGCCATGCCGCCCATCGACACCACGATAGGTTTCCCGGCCTCACGTGCGGCAACCAGCTCTTCACGAATCGTTTCCGAAGCGGTCACGCTGCCGCCAGGGCTGTTCACGCGCAAGACGATAGCTTTCACCTTCGGATCCAGACGCGCTTCACGAATCTGCATCGCCGTAGTGTCGCCGCCGACCTGGCCCGGGGTTTCTTCGCCGTCCATGATGGCGCCGTTGGCGAAGATAACCGCGATGGCGTCACCTTGTTCAGCCGGTTTTTTCACGCTGTAGTCGTAGATACTGGTGTAGCTGAAATCTTTGTTCGCCTTGCTCCAGCCGAACTGTTTCACCAGCGCCTTATCTACCACCGCGCTGCTTGCCAGCTCGTCGACCAGCTTGTTGTCCAGGGCATATTTCGCGGTATCGCCACCCAGTTTTTGCAGGTTATCCAACAGCGCCTGAGCGCCAGGGAACGCCTGCTGAGCGGTTATCTGGCGGTTGGCCGCGATGGTATTCAGGTAGTTTTGCCACAGCTCGCCAATCCAGCGGCCGTCCGCATCGCGCGCGGCAGGGGACATATCGTCGCGGATATACGGCTCGACGGCAGACTTATAGGTGCCGACGCGGAAGACGTGAGTAGAAACCTTCAGCTTATCCAGCAGGGTTTTGTAATACAGGGCGTTGGTGGCGAAACCGTGCAGGTCAACCATGCCCTGCGGCGAGAGCCAAATCTTGTTGGCAAAGCTCGCCAGATAGTACTGGCTCTGGTTGTAGCTGTCGCCCATGGCATAAACCGGCTTGCCGCCGTCGCGGAACTCGCGCAGCGCTTTGCCGATGTACTGCATGGACGGCTGATCGCCCCCGGCGAAATCTTTCAGGTCCAGCACGATGCCGGTGATATTGCGGTCCTCCTTCGCCTGACGAATAGCGTCGACGATATCAAACAGCGAGTTTTCCTGCAGGCGATCGGAGCTGGCGCCCACCAGCTGACGGCCAATCACGCCCAGCTTATTGCTGACCGACGGTTTGTCGACCACCACGCCGGTGATGTCCAACAGCAGCGCACCGCGCACAGGCTCTGCTGGCGTGCTTTTTACCTGCATCCAGATACCAACCCCGACCAGGATCAGCAGGATCAGGAACAAGTTGAGAATGAATTCCCGAATAAAGTTAAGCAGACGCCAGGTCCACTTAAAAAAGCCGCTAATAAATCGCCCAATGGTGCGCATGTTTTCTCCATAACCTTCAATAGGGGTATTACCCGCACGCCGCAATGAGCTGGCTAAAGCGGCGAAAGTAAAGGCTATCCTAAAGAGAGGGCGAGGAAATGTCAGCAGGAAATCGGGGCGACGCTGTAACAAAAACTACGGCTGTGTTAATTTTGTGAATGAAAATCATTTAACGGGCTGGGGCAACCTCCGCGCTTCGCCAGCTATTTCCTGTAAGTAAGGGGCTTTAAAATGGATGCACTTGAACTTTTGATTAACCGCCGCAGCGCGTCCCGCCTGGCCGAACCCGCCCCGGCAGGTGAAGTGCTGGAGAATATCCTGCGCGCCGGTATGCGCGCCCCGGACCACGGTACGCTCCAGCCGTGGCGCTTCATCGTTATCGAAGGCGAAGGCCGTGAGCGCTTTGCCCAACTGCTGGAAAAAGCGGCACTTGCCGCCGGCATGGATGAAAAGAGCGTTGAGAAGGCGCGAACTTCACCGTTCCGCGCCCCGCAAATCATCGCCGTCGTCGCGCATTGCGATGTTAATCACAAAGTGCCTGTGTGGGAGCAGGTGGTTTCCGCAGGCTGTGCGGTGATGGCAATGCAGATGGCGGCGGTTGCCCAGGGTTTTAACGGCATCTGGCGCAGCGGCGCATGGACCGAAAACGACATGGTTCGTGAAGGGCTGGGCGGCCGTGAGCAGGATAAAGTGGTGGGCTTCCTTTATCTCGGTACCCCGCAGCTTAAAGCTTCCACGACCATTAGTACCCCGGACACGTCAGCGTTCGTGTCTCGCTTCTGATTGAGCGTTATCCTGCCGGGCATCTACCCGGCAGGGATTTCACTTCTTATTTCTTCTGCTGTGTCGCAAACTCGTCTTTAGCTTTCTGCAGCTGCTGCTGGAAAGCCGCGTTGGTATGCAGCGTGGCCACTACGGCGGAGCCCACGACGCGCGCGGCGTCAATATCGCTCTGCCAGTGGTAGCCGCAAATCACCCGGCTTTGGCCCAGCTCGAACCCACGCTTCAGGATGTCGTTCTGACGCTGCGGGTTGATCTCAGCCAGCACCAGCGCGGTTGCCCAGCCAATTGAAGTATGCCCGGAAGGATAAGAGCCGTTTTTCGACAGCTTGTCCTGCTCTTTGGTATTGCAGGTCGGCACGCCGTAGAAGGCAAACGGGCGAATTCGCATGTACTTTTCTTTCGCGCCGCGAGTGGCGAGGTCACCTGCATCCTCAATCATGTTGGTCAGCAGCTTATGCAGCTCGGGCGAATCTTTTTCGGTAATCGGCGACCCAAACGCGCCGGAGAAGGCGTTAGCCACGCCGCCGCCGCTCAGGTTGGCATCTTCCTCGGCTAACTTGCCGCGTTCGGTCGAGCGCAGCAGGCGGCCTTTCTCATACATCGCCTGGTCATTTAAGAACGCAATGCTGCCGATTTCCGGCGGAGGTGGCAGCAGCGCCAGGCTGTCGATGGCCTGAGCGTTGGTCAGGTAATAGAGATCGGGTTTAGTGGTGGAATCATTTCCTGGCGGAGCGAGGGCAAAGGCCGCAGAGGAGAACAGGCCGGCAATACAGAAAGCCATTACGCGTTTTTTCATTGTTATTCCTTACAGGCGTGGGTTGTCCAGATAGTTGCCTGATGGTTGTAACATTTCTGTCATATTCGAGTAAAAGAGCGCATCGGCAAAATGCCGCCTGGCTTCACAAAACTTCCGCTTTGCCTGCATAGTGAGCAACGACACGCGATTTAGGACAGTCAGACTTACTACCGGGGCGTTTGAGCGCTACCATATACTCGTCATAGTTCAGGCTGCAGCTTGAATTATTTAGAGTAGAAATGCCTAACGACAGGAGATGTCCATGAAGCAAACCGTTCGTTTGACCCAGTACAGCCACGGCGCAGGATGCGGCTGCAAAATTTCCCCGAAGGTTTTAGAAACCATCTTGCACAGCGAGCAGGCGAAGTTTGTCGATCCGAATCTGCTGGTGGGGAACGAAACGCGCGATGACGCGGCGGTTTACGACCTGGGCAACGGCACCGGTATCATCAGCACCACCGACTTCTTCATGCCGATTGTGGACGATCCTTTCGACTTTGGCCGCATCGCGGCGACAAACGCCATCAGCGACATCTACGCGATGGGCGGCAAACCGATCATGGCGATCGCTATTCTCGGCTGGCCGATTAATACGCTGGCGCCGGAAATCGCCCGTGAAGTGATTGAGGGCGGGCGTTACGTCTGCCAGCAGGCTGGTATTTCGCTGGCCGGAGGCCACTCGATTGACGCCCCTGAACCTATTTTTGGCCTTGCCGTGACCGGCGTGGTGCCTACTGAGCGAGTGAAGAAAAACAGCTCCGCCGAAGCTGGCTGTAAGCTGTTCCTCACCAAACCACTCGGCATTGGCGTGCTGACCACCGCCGAGAAAAAATCATTGCTGAAGCCTGAGCACAAAGGCCTGGCGGCAGAAACCATGTGCCAGTTGAACAAAGTCGGCGCGGAATTTGCCGATATTACCGGCGTGACGGCGATGACCGACGTGACCGGTTTTGGCCTGCTTGGCCACCTGAGCGAAATGTGTGAAGGCGCGGGCGTTCAGGCGGAAGTGTGGTACGAATGCGTGCCGAAACTGCCGGGCGTTGAAAGCTACATTGAGCAGGGCTGCGTGCCGGGCGGCACCTCGCGCAACTTTGCAAGCTACGGCCAGCTTGTGGGCGAGATGCCGGAGGCATGGCGCAATCTGCTGTGCGATCCGCAAACTTCCGGCGGCCTGCTGCTGGCGGTGCGCGCTGACGCAGAAGCCGAAGTCTTCGCGGCTGCCGAGCGGAACGGGATTCAGCTCAGCCCAATCGGGGAACTCAGAGACGCTCGCGCGGGTCGCCCAATGATTGAGATTCGTTAAGTCGATGCGGCTGTTTATTGCGGAAAAACCAAGCCTCGCACGAGCGATTGCCGACGTGCTGCCTAAACCTCATCGCAGAGGCGACGGGTTCATTGAATGCGGCAACGGCCAGGTGGTGACCTGGTGTATAGGCCACCTGCTCGAGCAGGCGCAGCCGGACGCCTACGACGGGCGTTACGCCCGTTGGAACCTGGCGGACTTGCCCATTGTGCCGGAAAAATGGCAGCTACAGCCGCGCCCTTCGGTGACAAAACAGCTTAACGCCATTAAAAAGCTGCTGACTCAGGCCACCGAAGTAGTTCACGCCGGTGACCCGGATCGTGAAGGGCAACTGCTAGTGGATGAGGTGCTGGACTATCTCCAACTGGCACCTGAAAAACGCCAGCAGGTGCAGCGCTGCCTGATAAACGATCTCAACCCGCAGGCGGTGGAGCGGGCGATTTCCCGCCTCCGTGCCAACAGTGAATTTATTCCGCTTTGCGTTTCAGCCCTGGCCCGCGCCCGCGCCGACTGGCTTTACGGGATTAACATGACCCGCGCCTACACCATTCTCGGGCGCAATGCGGGCTACCAGGGCGTGCTCTCCGTTGGCCGCGTACAGACGCCGGTACTGGGCCTGGTGGTACGCCGCGATGAAGAGATCGAGAACTTCGTCGCCAAAGATTATTTTGAAGTGAAAGCTCATATCGTGACGCCTGCCGACGAGCGATTTGTCGCCGTATGGCAACCCAGCGAATCCTGCGAGCCGCATCAGGACGAAGAAGGACGCCTGCTGAACCGCAAGCTGGCAGAGCACGTGGTGGCGCGTATCAACGGCCACCCTGCGCTGGTGACCGCCTATAACGATAAACGGGAATCGGAAATCGCACCGCTGCCGTTTTCGCTGTCGAGCCTGCAAATTGAAGCGGCAAAACGCTTTGGGCTGAGCGCCCAGAACGTGCTGGATATCTGCCAGAAGCTGTACGAAACCCACAAGCTGATTACCTACCCGCGTTCCGACTGCCGCTACCTGCCCGAAGAGCATTTTGCCGGGCGCCATGCGGTTTTGAACGCTATCAGCGTGCATCAGCCGGATTTACTGCCGCAGCCCGCGGTAGATGCCGACCTGCGTAATCGCTGCTGGGATGACAAAAAAGTCGACGCGCACCACGCCATAATTCCTACCGCCCGCAGCTCTTCTATTTCATTAAGTGAAAATGAGGCTAAAGTTTATGGCCTGATCGCCCGTCAATACTTAATGCAGTTCTGCGCCGATGCGGTGTTCCGCAAATGCACCATCGATCTGGATATCGCCGGAGGCAAATTTATTGCCAAAGCGCGTTTCCTTGCGGAAGCAGGCTGGCGCACGCTGCTGGGCAACAAAGAGCGTGATGAAGAGAACGACGGCACCCCGCTGCCGGTGGTGGCGAAGGGTGACGAACTGCTGTGTGAGCACGGTGAAGTCGTGGAACGACAAACTCAGCCGCCGCGCCATTTTACGGACGCGACTTTGCTGTCGGCGATGACCGGGATTGCGCGCTTTGTGCAGGATAAAGATCTGAAAAAGATCCTGCGCGCGACGGACGGATTAGGCACCGAAGCAACGCGAGCCGGGATCATCGAACTGTTATTTAAACGCGCCTTCCTGGTCAAGAAAGGGCGCTATATTCATTCTACGGACGCCGGGCGGGCGCTGATCCACTCGCTGCCGGAACTGGCCGCAAGGCCGGATATGACCGCGCACTGGGAGTCGACGCTGACGCAAATCAGCGAAAAGCAGTGCCGCTATCAGGACTTTATGCAGCCGCTGGTGCAAACGCTTTATGACCTGATTCATCAGGCGCGAACCACGCCGGTGCGCCACGCCTTTAAGGGCATCAAAGCCCAGGATGACGGAAAAAAAGCGAAACGTTGGGCCAAAAAAGAGGGAAGTGATGATGCCAGTAAAAAGCCTGCTCGCCGCCGCCGCCGCGATGCTAATGATGAGTCTGCCGGCGATGGCGGTTCAGCACCGTCAGCCTGACGTTGACGTGATGGTGCCGCCGGAAGTGTTTACCAACAGCAATCAGCCGCAGACGCCGCCCTGCAACCAGTGCTGTATTTATGAGAATAAAAACTACTCGGAAGGGGCGGTAGTGAAAAGCGAAGGTATTCTGCTGCAGTGCCAGCGCGATGAAAAAGTCTTAGGGACTAATCCGCTGGTCTGGCGTCGCGTGAAGCCATAAACGCTTCAAGCAGCGGGATATCCGCCGGGGCGAGGGCATAGCCAAACGCTTCCGGCGGCTCGCACCACGCCAGCTCGCTGTGGCAATGGGCGGTTAACTCGCCTTGAAATGTTGTGACGTGCCAGGCGTGCAAATTAATCATCCTGGCGGAAACCTCGCGCCGATGGCTGGCAACGTAGCCGCCGATTTGCGCCGTAATCCCCAGTTCTTCCCGTAACTCTCGCGCCAGCGCTTCCGGCTGCGTTTCTCCCGCTTCCACTTTCCCACCGGGAAACTCCCACAGGCCGGGCTGATCGCCTTCTTCCGGGCGGCGGGCCAGCAAAATTTTTCCTTCGCGCTCGATAATAGCCGCGACAACATCAAGGTTTTTTAGCATCGGTGTCCATTCTCCGTGGGGCAGGCGTGGCATAATAACCGCCATCACAGCCGATCAGAAGAGTGACTGAACAATGGAAACGAAACGCGCGCCCTGGATTGCGCCTTTGAAAACTTTGCCCAAAAGCCTGCGTCCGATTGTGGCGATGCAGGAAAAGCATTTTGGCGCTGTGCTGAACCCGACCCGCTGGTGGGGCAGGCTGCCCTATTTATTCTGGCTGGTGGCGCTATTTGTCGGTTTTCTGGAAAGACGTCGGGCAAAAATCGACCCGGTAACCCGCTCGCTGGTGATGACCAGGGTGTCGCAGCAGTGCAGCTGTGAATTTTGTATCGACGCGAACAGCCTGCGCCTGGCTGAACGCAGCGGGTCGATGGCGAAAGTTCTGGCGGTAGCCAACTGGCGCAGCGAACCGGGTTTCAGTGAGAAAGAGCAGGCCGCGCTGGCCTACGCCGAAGCGATGACCGCCACGCCGCCGCAGGTATCTGACGAACTCAAACAGACGCTTAAGCAGCATTTCAATGACCAGGCGATGACCGAGCTTACCGCCCTGATTGCTTTTCAAAATCTTTCTGCCCGCTTTAACGCCGCGCTGGATATCCCCTCTCAGGGGCTGTGCCCGACGAACGGGAAAAAATAAATGTTCGACAGCTATCTTCACCCGCGTATCAAACCCGCTCTTAACTGCCTCGCCGCCGCGCTGGACAAACCTGCCATCACGCCGGATCGCCTGACGCTGGCGGGCTTTGCCCTGGGCGTGCTGGCGCTGCCTTTTTTGGCGCTGCAGTGGTATAACCTGGCGCTGGTCGCGATTGTGCTTAACCGCCTGCTTGATGGCCTGGACGGCGCGCTGGCAAGGCGAAGAGGGTTAACCGATGCGGGCGGTTTTCTCGATATCGCGCTGGATTTTCTGTTTTACGCCCTCGTGCCGTTTGGTTTTATTCTCGCTGACCCCGCGCAAAATGCGCTCGCCGGCGCGTGGCTGCTGTTTTCGTTTATCGGCACCGGCAGCAGTTTTCTGGCGTTCGCTGCCCTGGCGCAGAAGCACGACATCGCCAACCCGGGCTATGCCCATAAGTCGTTTTACTACCTGGGCGGGCTGACCGAAGGTACCGAGACTATTCTGCTGTTTGTGTTGGGCTGCCTGTTCCCCGGCTGGTTTGCCTGGCTGGCGTGGATCTTCGGCGGGCTGTGCTGGCTGACGACGCTGAACCGCATCTGGGGCGGGTATAAGACGTTAAAACGGCTGGGGAAATCCGCAGATTAAGCCCCCTCACCCTAACCCTCTCCACTTTGGGGAGAGGGGCAGGGTGAGGGGCGTAATCCTCAATCCGGGATCAGTTTGGCTTGCGCTCGCCGCTCACCACAGGGTTCTTCGGATCGGCGCTCCATTCATACCAGCCGCCGTCGTACAGGCCGACGTTCTTCCAGCCCATGGCCCGCGCATACATCAGCGTTTCTGAGGCGCGCCAGCCTGTGCCACAGTAAAAGGCAACCTGCTGATCGGGAGTGATATTCCAGCTTTTCCACATGGCGGCGATATCGTCCCCGGTGCGCATGGTGCCGTCCGGGTTGTGGAAGTCTTCCATATGCGTGGAGTCAGATCCCGCGTGGCCCCAGCGAGCGCCCGCAATTTCGCCTTTGGGCTTGATGTAGCTGTAGCCGCTGGTGGTGCCGATAAACTCTGGCCAGGAACGAATGCTGACCAGAGAAGCATCTTTGCGGTGCAGCAGCGCCCGGGCCTGTTCCATGTCCAGCATCAGCTGCGGCCGGCCGGGGATTGTTGCGCCAAAATCGTCAGCCGGAGCAGGCTGTGGCGGCAGGCCACGCTCCACGGGCAGCTCAGACGCGCTCCAGGTTGCCCAGCCGCCGTCCAGCAGGCGTACATCTTTCACTCCGGCATACAGCATAATCGCCGCCACACGTGCCGCAGCATAGACGTCACGACCATACAAAATGACCGTAGTATCGTGCCGGATGCCGTGCTTCGCCAGCATGGCTTTCAGCTTGTCGTCGGACACTTTATTCCACAGCGGCTCGCTTTCAACTTCTTCGGTGTTGATGTAGCCCGCGCCGGGAATGTGGCTGAGAAGATATTTCTTCGGCGCGCCCCAGCCGGCTTCGATGACCTTCCAGTCGCCGGCAGGCGCGGCGGTAACCGGCTTTTTATTCTGTAAATCGTGGATCCACTGCGGGTAAACCAGCTGCTCAAAATGCGCCAGTTTCTGTAGACGGGAAGGATCCTGCAGCCCGTCTTTAAGCATTGAAACCTGAGTAAAGCCCAGCTTTTCTAAACGAGTCTTAACGGCCTGAGCGTCGTCGCCGTAGAGCGCAATCAGCCCGGTTTTATTTAATTGATGTTGTTTAGCCCACTCGCCAAGCTGCTCGTCGCTCATCAGCGTCAGCCACGAGGCAGAAAGGTTCAGCGCGGCGGGCTCATGGCCGCCGACGGTGTTCACGGCCTGCGGCCAGCCGTTGTAAAACGCGCTCGGACGGGTGTCGATCACCACGCCATTTTCGGCTTTTACGCTAGAAAGGTTCATTTCAGCAGGCATCGCGGCGGCAAAGGTGGCATGGGACAGCCCGGCAAGCAGCAGGGCGGTGGTTAACGGAGAAACACGTTTCATCTAATAACCTGAAGGATAGCAAAAGAGCCGCCAGTTTAGTCACCGTAGGTTCTGGCTTCTTTGCGATATCTCATGTTCGGTGGGCTAAAGCCAAATAACCTGGCTGCCAGCGGGAATATCCTGTTCATCGTGGGTTACCATGACCACCGGCAGCCCGAGCTGGTGGGTTTTTTGCCAGACAAATTCCCGGAAACTCTGGCGTAGCGGCAGATCCAGCCTGGAAAAAGGCTCATCCAGCAGTAAGGCTTCAGGCTCGGCAACCAGGGCGCGGAGCACGCTGATTCGCGCGCGCTCGCCGCCGGAAAGCGTCGCAGGATCTCTGCGTTCATAGTTTGCCAGCCCTGCATTTTTCAGCACCTCTGCGACAAGCCGCTGCCGCTGCGAGCGCCCCTTGATGTTGGCCGGAGCGGCCATCAGCAGGTTTTGCCCCACGTCGAGATGCGGGAACAGCAGGGCATCCTGAAACAGCATGCCGATGCGGCGCTGTTCAACGGGCAGCGATTCCAGACGGCGTTGGTTAAGCTCCAGCGTTCCGCCTGCGGTGAACGCTTCCGGCAAATCACCGATCGTCCAGTTCAAAAATGTTGATTTTCCCGCGCCAGATGGCCCCATCAGCGTCACTACGCCTCCGGGCGGAACGTCGAAGCTGATATTTTCCAGCAGCGGCTTGCCGTCGCGCAGTATTGAACAGTTCCTCACGCTGAGCATTAACATAATCCTTTTCTGTAGGCACCGGCCAGGCGGCTAAGCCAGGTCGTGATGATAAACATCCCCATCGGCAGCAGCGTTTGCAGCAGCGCCTGGAGGGCAAACTGCTGTGCATCTCCGCCGCTGCTGAGCGCTACGGCTTCCGTGGTCACGGTCGCAAAGCGGCCCGCTCCGGCATAAAGCGTAGGCAAATATTGCGCAATGCTCACCGAAAAACCAACCGCCATCGCCGCCAGCAGCGGGCGCACAAGCAGTGGGACTTTGGTGAGGCAGAGAATTTTTCCAGACGACCAGCCGAAAGTTTGCGCCGTGAGCACCAGGCGCGGATCGATTTGCTGCCAGGCGGGCTTCAGGATCAGCAGCGTATAGGGCACGACCCATAAAAGATGGCTCCAGATAAGCGCGAGCCATGTTCCTTCCAGCTCCAGCCTGAGCAGCAGCTGATACTGCCCGGCGGCCAGCGGTAGCGCGGGAAGCAAAAGCGGAAGAAAAAGCCAGCCATCGTAGCGGCGAGGGCAGCCCTGCAGCCAAAGCAGCACAATGGGCAGCGCGAGAAAGGCGCTGATAAGCCCCGCAATAAGGCCTGTCCAAAGCGGCGCAAGTTCTGCCTGCCGCCAGCCGCTAAGGGTAAAATTTTCCGGAAGCAGGGCGGGATAGAACCAGCCTTCAGCGAAGGACCAGATGGCGAGCATCAGGATAGCCGCGAGAGCAAGCAGTGAGAGCGCGCGGCTTATCCCTTCGCCCATAAAGATAATGCTCAGTTGATGACGTTTGCCTGAAAATTTTATGCTGCGCGGCTCGATCAGTTTCCACGTTACACGCCCGCCAATAACAATGCCTCCGAGCATCAGCAACAAGACGCCGGATGCGGCAAGCCCCATGTGCTGGCGGGAGATATCGCTGTCGGTTAGCCACTGCCAGGCCAGCACGGCAAACGTTGGTGGGTTACCGGGGCCCAGTATCAGCGCGGCGTCCACCACGGACAGGCTGTAGGCAACTATCGCCACCAGCGCCCAGCCCAGGCGAGGCAGAAGCTGCGGCACGAGCACAAACAGGCGAGATTGAAGCTCGCCGTAGCCGAGCGTTCTGGCGAGCGTTAGCTGTTGGCTCAGCCGTTCGCTTTGCAGCTGCGCGGCCGAGAACCACAGCAAGAACCAGGCTTCCTTCAACGCCAGCATAATCCCGAGGGCTACGCCGTAGCTATCCGGCGGCAGCGAGAGGTTAAGCAGGCGAGCCAGCCAGCCGCTGTCTGAAAATAGAAAGAAAAAGCCGCTGGCAAAGGCGACGTGCGGCAGAGCCAGCAGCAGCGGCAGACGCCGAAGATAGCGCTGCCAGCGCTCGCCGGGAAACAGGCCGCAGATAATTATCAACGTCAGCAGCAATGCGCCGCCGGCGCTGATAAGGGTTGATACCAGCGTGGCAAGTAAGGCTTCGGGCCACTGCGAGTCCTGCCAGAGGGCAAGCCAGGTTTCTCCGCTCAATAAGGGCGGAATCATCAGGGCGAGCCCCGGCAGCACGGGGATAAACACCAGGCCTGCCGCCAGCCATCCGGCTAGCGCAAAGCTGCGGCTCATCGGGAACCGTAGCGTTGCAGCCAGGCCTGTTCAATGGCGGTGACCCAGGCGGCGTGCGGTTCGGCAAGGAAGGGTACAGGGCGCTGACTTTTGGGCATCAGTTTCTGCAGCTGTACTTTTTGACGCTGGGGCAGCGCATCGCCGTTCAGCACGCTTGCATCTCCCCATACCGCCGGGTCAGCTTTGCGAATTTGCGCTGCCGGGGATATCAGGAAGTTGGCTACCACCTGCGCACCGGCTTTGGCGCTGCTGTTCGCCGGGATAGCCACAAAATGCACGTTACCCAGCATACCTTCCCGGAAGCCAAAGGAGATTGCCGACGCAGGAAGCTGGCGGCGGGCAATCAGATTGTCCACGTGCGCCGGATTGAACGTCATGGAAGCTAAGAGCTCGCCGTCGGCCAGCATGCGATCCATTCTCGCTGGCGTCGGCGGGAAGGCTTTGCCTTTCTGCCAAAGGTAAGGCTGCAGCTGGTCGAGATAGCGCCAGAGCGGGGCGGTAACCTGTTCAAAGCTCGCCGGGTTAGGCGCGGTTTTCAACGCCTCCGGCCGTTCGGTCAGCACAATCAGCAACTGCTCCAGAAACGCCGTGCCGGTAAAATCCGGCGGGCGCGGGTAGCTGAGCTTGCCGGGATTAGCCCTGGCGAACTCCAGTAGCTGCTGTGCATTCTGCGGGAACCCGGGCGTGCGTTGCTTATCGCCGATAAACATCAGCTGCGCGCTCCCCCAGGGCGCTTCCGCGCCGTTAACCGGCACCGAAAAATCCTCGCGCACCGGTTTATTAAGGTCGACATACCGCCAGTTTGGCAGGCTTTCGGCCCAACTTTCGCTGAGTAAACCCGCCTGCTTGAGCACGCTAAAGTTTTCGCCGTTGACCCAAAGCAGGTCTACCGAGCCGCCATTTTTTCGGCCCGCTGTCGCTTCGTTTTGAATACGCCTGACCGCATCGGCTGCGTCCGCCAGCTTCACAAGCTTGAGCGTCACGCCGTAGTGGGTTTTTACCTCCTGGCTGACCCAGGCAAGGTATGCGTTGACGGCTGGGTCGCCGCCCCAGGCGTTGAAGTAAACCGTCTGGCCGTTCGCCTGCTGGCGAATCTCCTGCCAGCTTTGGGCTTGTGCGACGGCGCTAAAGCCGACCAGCGACAGGGCAAACATCAGCGCCCGCATACCAGGAATAAAGCGTTGCAAGAGAGTGTCCTTAAAGCGTTATTTAGCGGTGAGCCTGACCAGCCAGCGCGAGGCCAGCGGCAGCAGCCCCAGCAGGGCAAACATCAGCATCATGCCGGGCGAGAGAATATCGCTCAGGCTTTGCAGCTGGCTCAACTGCCTGCCGGTGTTGATGTACACCACGATGGCGGGCAGCATGCCCAACAGGCTAATTACGGCATAGCGAACCACGCCCATCGGCGTCAGCCCCATTAATAAATTCACCAGCACGAACGGGAAGACCGGCGCGAGCCGCAGGGCAAAAAGGTAATGACCGCCGTCTCGCTGTACGCCCTGGTTCACCTTCTCCATCATGCGCGAGAAGCGGCGCTGCACCCAGTCCCGAAGCAGATAACGGCTGATGAGCATGGCCACAGTGGCGCCTCCGGTGGCAGCGACAGCAACCAGCAGCGTGCCCTGCACAAGACCAAACATCGCGCCGCCCAACAGCGTCAGCAATGTGGCACCCGGAATGGAAAAAGCCGCAGTAAGAAAATAGCAGAAGAAAAAAGCGCCTGCCGCCAACATGGGATGCTGTGCGTGCCAGTGAACAAGCTGTGCCTGAGAATGCTGAAGCGCCTGCAGGCTCAGGGTTCCCGGTGGCAGCAGGAAAAGAAAGAGCGCCACGGCTATCACCAGCAGGGCGAAGATTATCTTACGCACGCGTAATCCTTTTCTTTTGCTTGCCCATCGTCATGTCGATCCCACTTCCGTAAAGGCGTGGAGTATAGCGGAGGGGCAGCGACAGCGTGCTTGAGCCAGGTCATGAAGTGGATACAGGCTTATACATTTTGGCCCGAAGCTGGACACATGGCAGATACACGGCAGCGGTTAAATGGCGGCTCTTGCCACCCACGATTGAGGAATCACCATGACCGCCAGACTCGAAAAGGTGCTGTATACCGCCCATACCACCACCGTTGGCGCCCGCAGCGGGCACGGGCGTTCGGACGACGGCAGCCTGGACGTGCAGCTCAGCACGCCGGGCTCCGGGAAACCAGGCACCAACCCGGAGCAGCTTTTTGCCGTCGGCTATTCGGCCTGTTTTATGGGGGCGATAGGTCTGGCGGGGAAAAAACTGGCGATCCGTGTGCCGGAGGAGACCGCTGTCGAGGCCAGCGTCTCGCTGGGTAAAGTGGATAACGACAGCCACTTTGCTCTCGCCGTCACGCTGACCGTTAAGCTGCCGGGGCTAAACGAAGCCCAGCGCGAAACTTTACTGGCAACTGCCCATGCAACCTGCCCCTATTCGCGGGCGATTACCGGCAATATCGAGGTGACGTTGCTTTCGCAAGGGTAATGACAAAACGCCTTCGCTCGCCGGGGGCGTTTAGTTTTTGAGCCGGGCTCTTTTTATCAGCCAGTGGGAAACCAGCGGCAGCAGGCCAATCAGCGCAAACAGCAGCAGCATGGTGGGAGAAATAATGTCCCGCAGGCTTTCTATCTGACTAAGCTGGCGGCCGGTGCTGATGTACAGCACGATGGACGGCAGCAGGCCGAGTAGCGTTATCACCGCAAAACGAAGGGTGGAAATGGACGTCAGGCCCATGAGCAGGTTGATGATGGAGAAGGGCAATACGGGCACAAGGCGCAGGGCAAACAGGCACTGCGTGATATTGTTCTTAATGCTTTCGTTAATTTTCGCCATTCTCGCGGCAAAGCGCCGCTGCACCCAGTCGTGCAGCAGATAGCGGCTGAGCAGCATCGCCACAGTTGCGCCACTGGCGGCCGCGGTAGCGACCAGAAGTGTGCCTTCAATCAGCCCAAACAGCGCGCCGCCCATCAGCGTCATGATGCGCGTGCCGGGAATAGAAAGGGCGGAAATCAGGAAATAGCCGATGAAAAAAGCCCCCATTACCTGCAGCGGGCGCTCGGCGTGCCAGAGCGAGAGCTGGGCATGGTATTTCTGCAGCGTCGCCAGGCTAAGGGTGCCCGGCGGCAGCAGTATTAACAGCGAGATGACCAGCGTGGCCAGCAGCAAAAACAGGATCTTACGCATTCTGTTTGCTCCTCGTCAGGGGGAAAAACCGCATCTCGCCGTCCTTTTCTGAAGATATGTCGACCTTCAGTATTTCTCTTAGCGCTTAAACTGCGCCCAAACAGGTGCGTGGTCGGACGGTTTTTCCATGCCGCGGATCTCATAGTCGATCCCTGTTGCCACGCAGTGCGGCGCCAGCCCCTGGCTTGCCAGCAGCAGATCTATACGCAGGCCGCGGTTATCGTCGAAGCCTTTTGAACGGTAGTCAAACCACGAGAATTTGTCCTGCGCTTCCGGGTTGGCGTGGCGCCAGGTGTCTACCAGGCCCCAGCCGAGCAGGCGAGCCATCCATTCGCGCTCTTCCGGCAGGAACGAGCATTTCCCGGTACGCAGCCAGCGCTTGCGGTTTTCTTCCCCAATGCCGATGTCCAGATCGGTCGGGCTGATGTTCATGTCACCCATGATCAGTACCGGGTTTTCCGGGCGCAGCTCACCCTGCAGGAAGTCCTGCAGATCCTGGTAAAACTTGGTTTTAGCCGGGAACTTGGTTTCATGATCGCGGCTTTCGCCCTGCGGGAAGTAGCCGTTGATCACCGTGAGGTTGCCGAACTCCGAAGGGATTTCCGCCATGATAATGCGGCGCTGGGCGTCTTCGTCGTCGCCAGGGAAGCCCTTACGTACCGTAATCGGCTTCTCTTTGGTCAGCAGCGCCACGCCGTAGTGGCCCTTCTGGCCGTGATAAAACACGTGATAGCCGAGTTTCGCCACATCTTCGAGCGGGAACATATCGTCATGCACTTTGGTTTCCTGCAGACCGATAACGTCCGGCTGATGCTGTTCTACGATGGCTTCCAGCTGGTGAGGACGGGCGCGCAGGCCGTTGATATTAAAAGAGACAAATTTCATAGTCGCTGCCAGGTTGTCAGGTTAATTGTTGCAGGATGGTAGCAGAAAACGGCGCAGGTTGCTGCGCCGAAGCTAATCGCTGCCATAGGCGCGCCTGACGGGCAGAAATAAAGCAACATTTGCACCAAAATTGATCTCAATGCGCAAAAAGGGGGCGAAAACGGCAGGCAAATCCCGAAGGCGATCACAATTCCAGCATTATATTTTACCACTGCATAATATTTCTTGTTTTCGTGTCGCGAATCAGGCGCTACGTTAAAACTATGCACTTATTATTCACTTTTAGTGAATGAGAAGTGTTTTTAAGTTATTGATTTTTCGTTTCCCTCACCGGTTTATGCATTTTTATCGCTGGCTGGCACGATGTCTGCAATCTACATTTACAGCGCAAACACTCAATTATTTAACATTTAATAAACTTTTTGTTTACCGTGAGGGGTCACTATGTCGCAGTCAATTACACGCCAACATTTCGACGAATGGATGATGCCGGTTTATGCCCCTGCGCCTTTTATTCCGGTTCGCGGCGAGGGTTCCACCCTGTGGGACCAGCAGGGAAAAGACTATATCGACTTTGCCGGCGGCATCGCGGTTAACGCTCTGGGGCACGCCCATCCTGAAATGCGCAAAGCGCTGGAAGAGCAGGCTGCAAAATTTTGGCATACCGGTAACGGCTACACCAACGAGCCGGTGCTGAAGCTGGCAAAGCAGCTGATTGACGCCACCTTTGCCGAGAAAGTGTTCTTCTGTAACTCGGGCGCAGAAGCAAACGAAGCTGCGCTGAAGCTGGCTCGTAAATACGCTCATGATAATTTTGGCGCGCAGAAAAGCGGTATTGTGGCGTTCAAGAATGCGTTTCACGGCCGTACGCTGTTTACCGTCACGGCCGGTGGCCAGCCTGCCTATTCCCAGGATTTTGCGCCGCTGCCTCCGCAAATCAACCACGCGGTATTTAACGATTTGCCGTCCGCCCGTGAGCTGATCAACGATGAAACCTGCGCGGTCATTGTTGAGCCAATGCAGGGGGAAGGCGGCGTAGTGCCCGCCACGCCTGAGTTCCTGCAGGGGCTGCGCGAGCTGTGTGACAAACACAACGCGGTGCTGATTTTTGATGAAGTGCAAACCGGCGTGGGCCGCACCGGCTCGCTGTATGCCTATATGCATTATGGCGTGACGCCGGACGTTCTTTCTACGGCCAAAGCGCTGGGCGGTGGCTTCCCTATCGGCGCGCTGCTGACCACCGATCGCTTTGCCAAAGTGATGGTTGTCGGCACCCATGGCACTACCTACGGCGGTAACCCGCTGGCCTCAGCGGTTGCCGGGCGAGTGCTGGAAATTATCAATACGCCAGAAGTCCTGAACGGCGTGAAGCAGCGCCATGAATGGTTCGTTGAGCGCCTGAACCACATCAACCAGAAACATCAGCTGTTCAGCGAAATTCGTGGCTTAGGGCTGCTCATCGGCTGTGCGCTGCGCCCGGAACATGCAGGTAAAGCTAAACTTATTCTGCAGGCCGCCGCGCAGGAAGGCCTGATGATGCTGATTGCCGGGGCTAACGTGCTGCGTTTTGCGCCCGCGCTCATCGTCAGCGAGGCGGAAGTTCAGCTCGGTCTGGATCGCTTTGAACGCGCCTGTGAACGCTTCCTCGCTGGAGTCTCATCATGATGGTTATCCGCCCGGTTGAACGAGGCGATCTGTCGGGGCTGCTCGCGCTTGCCGGGAAAACCGGCGGCGGGCTGACCTCGCTGCCCGCCGATGAAAAAACGCTGGCCGACCGCATCGAACGCTCGCTGCAAACCTGGCAGGGTGGGCTGCCGAAAGGCGACCAGGGCTATGTATTTGTGCTGGAGGATTCCAGCTGTGGCCAGGTGGTGGGGATTTGCGCCATCGAAGTGGCGGTGGGGCTGAACGATCCCTGGTACAACTACCGGGTTGGCACGCTGGTTCACGCCTCCAAAGAGTTAAATATCTACAACGCGCTGCCGACGCTGTTTTTGAGCCACGACCATACCGGGAGCAGCGAGCTTTGTACGTTGTTCCTCGATCCGGCCTGGCGTAAAGAGGGGAACGGTTACCTGCTGTCGAAATCCCGCTTCCTGTTTATGGCGGCCTTCCGCGAGCGCTTTAACGACAAAGTGGTTGCCGAGATGCGCGGCGTGATCGACGAGCACGGGCATTCTCCGTTCTGGGAAAGCCTCGGCAATCGTTTCTTCTCGATGGAGTTTGCCCGCGCCGACTATTTGTGCGGCACCGGGCAGAAAGCTTTTATTGCCGAACTGATGCCAAAACACCCGATTTATACCGACTTCCTCTCCAAAGAGGCACAGGCGGTTATCGGCCAGGTGCATCCGCAAACGGCGCCTGCGCGCACCGTGCTTGAAGCAGAAGGGTTCCGCTACCGGAACTATGTCGACATTTTCGACGGCGGCCCTACGCTGGAATGTGATATCGACCGCGTGCGTGCGATTCGCAAGAGCCGCCTGCAAACCGTCGCGGTAGGCCAGCCCGCAACCGACGAGCTGCCGGTCTGCCTGGTCGCCAATGAAAATTACCACCAGTTCCGCGTCATGCTGATCAAAGCCGACCCGAAAGGCGAGAAACTGGTTCTTGATGCCGCCACCGCCGACGCGCTGAAGTGCGCCAGCGGCGACACCGTGCGCGTGGTGCGCCTGTGCCCCGAGGAGAAAAAAGTATGACTAACTGGATTAACGGACAATGGGTTCCAGGGCGCGGCGAAGCGCTGTTAAAGCATAACCCGGTGAACGGCTCGCTGCTGTGGGAAGGGCTGGTGGCGGATAAAGATCAGGTAGATGAGGCCTGCCGTGCGGCACGCGCGGCGTTTCCTGGCTGGGCGAAGCGCCCGTTTGCCGAGCGCCAGGAGATTGTCGAGCGTTTTGCCGGGCTGCTGGAAGCGAATAAAGCCGCACTCACCGAGACTATCGCCCAGGAAACCGGGAAACCGCGCTGGGAGGCCGCGACCGAAGCGGCCGCGATGGTCAACAAGATTGCCATCTCAATCAAGTCTTACCACACCAGAACCGGTGAAACGAAGACCGCGATGCCGGACGGCGCGGCAACTTTACGCCATCGTCCTCACGGCGTGCTGGCGGTCTTCGGCCCTTATAATCTGCCGGGCCATTTACCTAACGGCCATATCGTGCCGGGGCTGCTGGCCGGGAACACCATCATTTTTAAGCCGAGCGAGCTCACGCCGCGCATCGGTGAACAGGTGATGAAACTGTGGGAAGAGGCCGGTATTCCTGCCGGCGTGCTTAACCTGGTACAGGGCGGGCGCGAAACCGGGCAGGCGCTGTCGCAGCAGTCAGATCTCGACGGCCTGTTGTTTACCGGCAGTGCGGGCACCGGTTACCACCTTCACCGCCAGTTCGCCGGGCAGCCGGAGAAGATCCTCGCCCTCGAAATGGGGGGCAACAACCCGCTGATCGTCGAAGATCCGCAGGATATCGACGGGGCCGTTCACGTGGCGATCCAGTCTGCGTTTATCACCGCCGGGCAGCGCTGTACCTGCGCCCGCCGCCTGCTGGTGAAGCAGGGCGAGCAGGGGGATGAATTTATTCGCCGCCTGGTTGAAGTTTCTGCTCGCCTGCAGCCGGGCGAATGGGATGCCATTCCACAGCCGTTCATCGGCGGGCTTATTTCTGTGCAGGCCGCCGAGCGTGTGCTGACCGCGTTTCAGGAGCACGTCGCGCGCGGCGGTAAGCCACTGCTGGAACCGAAAATGATTCGCCCTGGAACGTCATTACTGACGCCGGGGATCGTCGAGCTTAGCGGCGTGGCCGACGTGCCGGATGAAGAAGTGTTTGGCCCGCTGCTGGCTATCTACCGCTATAACAGCTTTGACGACGCTATCCGTATGGCCAACGACACGCGTTATGGCCTGGCAAGCGGGCTTATCTCGCCGTCCCGCGAGCAGTTTGACCAGCTGCTGCTGGAAGCGCGGGCCGGGATCGTGAACTGGAATAAACCGTTAACCGGTGCCGCCAGTACCGCGCCTTTTGGCGGCGTGGGCGCTTCGGGCAACCACCGCGCGAGCGCCTGGTATGCGGCTGACTATTGCGCCTGGCCGATGGCCTCGCTGGAAAGCACGAGCTTTGCGCTGCCGCAAACGTTAAGTCCGGGCCTTGATTTTAGCCGCGAGGAGCAGCCATGAAGCGAGCTCGTGAAGCCAACTTCGACGGACTGGTGGGGCTGACCCACCATTACGCCGGCCTGTCGTTTGGCAATGAAGCGTCGACTAAGCACCAGTTTCGCGTGTCTAACCCGAAGCTGGCGGCGAAGCAGGGGCTGCTGAAAATGAAAGCGCTGGCGGATGCGGGTTATCCGCAGGGCGTCATTGCTCCGCAGGAGCGCCCTAATATCGGCGTTTTGCGGCAGATAGGCTTCAGCGGCAGCGATGAGCAGGTTATTGAGCATGCGGCTCGCCAGGCTCCGCAGCTGTTGTCTGCCGCCAGCTCGGCTTCATCTATGTGGGTGGCGAACGCGGCAACGGTGGCGCCTTCGGCCGATACGCTGGACGGGAAAGTGCACCTCACCGTCGCCAACCTGAATAATAAATTTCATCGCGCCAGCGAAGCGCCGACGACGGAAAACGTGCTGCGGGCGATGTTCCGTGATACCGGGCGTTTTGCCGTACACGGCGCGCTACCGCAGGTGGCGTTATTCGGCGACGAGGGCGCGGCAAACCACAATCGTCTGGGCGGCGAATACGGCGATCCCGGCGTGCAGCTGTTTGTGTACGGGCGTGAAGATTCAAAAAGCGGCCAGGCACCCGCTCGCTATCCTGCCCGGCAGACGCTGGAAGCCAGCCAGGCCGTGGCGCGTTTGAATCAGGTACGGCCTGAACAGGTGATTTACGCTCAGCAGAACCCGGCGGTTATCGACCAGGGTGTGTTTCACAACGATGTGATCGCGGTGTCTAACCGTGAGGTGCTGTTTTGCCATCAGCATGCGTTTGTTGACCAGCCGGGGCTTTATCAGCAATTGGGTAAACATGTCCCCGGTTTCAAGGCTATTGAAGTGCCGGACAACCTGGTTTCGGTTGCCGATGCCGTCTCAACCTATCTGTTTAACAGCCAGCTGCTGAGCCGCGCTGACGGCGGCATGACGCTGGTGCTGCCGGACGAATCTCGTCAGCATCCCGGCGTCTGGCGTTACCTTAATCAGCTGCTGGAGGCGGATAACCCTATCAGCGAACTGCAGGTCTTTGACCTGCGGGAAAGCATGGCCAACGGCGGCGGCCCGGCGTGCCTGCGCCTGCGGGTGGTGCTGACGGACGAAGAGTTAAAGGCGGTTAACCCGGCGGTGATGATGAACGATACGCTGTTTATGACGTTAAATGGCTGGGTCGATCGCTGGTATCGCGACCGCCTGACGCAGGCGGATTTAGCCGACCCGCTGCTGCTGCGCGAGGGGCGAGAAGCGCTTGATGAACTGACGCGTATTCTGGATTTAGGCTCGGTGTACCCGTTCCAGCAATAGAGGAGAAAGAATGATGGATTTTCTGGCGCAGACGCTGGCCGGCAAGGCGCCTGAACAAACTTCCGGCAAAAATGTTCACCTCAGCTGGCGCTGGTGGGATGAGGGCATTCTGACCCTGACGCCGCACGAGGCGACGGGCAAGGCGCTGGTGATTTCCGCCGGGATCCACGGCAACGAAACGGCGCCGGTGGAGATCCTCAGCCAGTTGACCGACAGGCTGATCGCGGGGCAGTTGCCGCTGCAGTGGCGCACGATGATTATCTTCGGTAATCCGGCGGCCCTGCGGGCCGGTAAGCGTTATACCCACAGCGACATGAACCGCATGTTTGGCGGGCGCTGGCAGCAGTTCCCGGAAAGCGTTGAGACACAGCGAGCGGCAAGGCTTGAGCATGCCCTCGAGCAATTTTGGTCGCGAAGTGAAGAGCAAACCCGCTGGCACCTGGATATGCACACCGCGATTCGCAGTTCTTATCATCCACGGTTTGGGGTGCTTCCGGCGAGGCCTCTGCCATATAGCGAGACGTTTTTAAGGTGGCTGGGCTGTGCCGGGCTACAGGCGCTGGTGTTCCATCAAAAACCGGGCGGGACTTTTAGCCACTTCAGCAGCGAGCATTTTGGCGCCCTGAGCTGCACGCTGGAGCTGGGAAAAGCGCAGCCGTTTGGCCAGAACGATTTGAGCCAGTTTGCGGTAACCCAGGAGGCGATTTCAGCTTTGCTAAGCGGCGCAGAATCGCCCGCCACGGAGGCCGAGCCGCTGCGCTACCGGGTGGCGCAGCAAATCACCCGACAGTCAGAGAAGTTTGTGCTGCATATGTCCGGGCAGACGCAGAATTTTACCGCATTTCCAAAGGGGACTCTGCTGGCTGAAGATGGCGACAAACGTTATGTCGTCGCGGGGGAAAAAGAGTACGTTTTATTCCCCAACCCGGACGTTGCGCTGGGGCTGCGGGCGGGATTAATGCTGGAAGTCATTTAAATTTTAAGCAGCTCTGAATAATTGAGCTGCTTAATCATTTCGTGTTGTGCATTTATTTACAGACAATTCCTGGAAACAGGGTTCCTTCACCAGAGTGATTACTGTACACTCTCCATATTATCTTTTAAATCATCGTGTTGTTATATTTTGTTGCACTCTTTCCAGCCTTAATTCTTATTTCCTCCATAATTGACGCATTATTGTTTTATACCCTTTCAATGATTTACCAATGCCACCGCCACCTTGACGATAAGGCTCGTAAACTCATTCTCGTCAACACGGCACCGTGTTTTAAGCGAGCCGTCAATTTAATGAAAAGAGAAGGTTAAAAAATATGCGTAAATTAACTGCACTGTTCGTCGCTTCCACCCTGGCTCTGGGCGCCGCTAACCTGGCCCACGCTGCAGATGCGACTCCGGCTGCTGATGCAAAAACCGATGCGCCGATGATGCACCATAAAATGATGCGCGGCCCGATGCATGAGATGATGTTCAAAGACCTGAACCTGACCGATGCGCAGAAACAGCAAATCAAAGACATCATGAAAGAGCAGCGCGGCAAAATGCAGCGCCCGTCTGCTGACGAACGCCGGGCGATGCACGACCTGATTGCCAGCGACAGCTTCGACCAGGCTAAAGCTCAGGCGCAGGTAGATAAAATGGCAGAGCAGAACAAAACGCGCATGCTGGCGCATATGCAAACCCAGAACAAAATCTACAACATCCTGACCCCGGATCAGAAAAAACAGTTTAATGCGAATTTTGAGAAGCGTCTGACAGAACGTCCTACGCATGAAGGTAAAATGCCAGCTGCTCAGTAAGCCTGAGCAACTAAATTAAGACCGCCGGTCTTGTTCACAATAGCGATGTACGCTGTGAACAGGACCGGCGGTTTTCTCGTTTTATCGCCTTATTTCCCCGATGATACACCCTACCTTATCTGTAAGATGCCGCTTCAATGCCGGGCAGACCGGTAACACAAATCATTTTAAATACTCAATTTCAGCAACTTACAAAGATAATTGCAGCTGACTCCGCAGTTTTTGCCGTCCGACGCCTGGGGGAAGAAATTTGCTTTGCTTCCTGACAAAAAAGTCGCTAAATCATTGTCACAAAAATAGAACCAGGGCTACAGCAACCGTCTGCGGCTGCCGATAACACTGGAGCCTGACAAAGATCCGGCGAACAAAACAGAGAACAGATGAGCGGGCCGCTGAGAACGGAAATCACCGTCCGGCGTGCCGCTCAATTTAAAGAGCAATTGCCAGGGCGGGCGGATCTCGCGCGTCCTCAGGAGTGGTGATGGAATTCTTTGATATACGAAAGGTGCCGGTCAACCTTTGGCGTAACGGCGCCGGGGAAACTCGCGAAATATGCTGCTTTCCGCCCGCCACGCGCGACTTCAACTGGCGGGCCAGCATCGCCTCTTTGGCCCACAACGGCGAGTTTCCCGTCTTCCCGCAGGTCGACCGGGTGATGACGCTGCTGGAAGGCAGTGAGGTGGTGCTCGACGGGGGAAAAGCGTTTCGGCACACGCTCAAGCGCTACCAGCCGTTTACCTTTGCCGGCGAGCAGCCGGTAAAAGCGGAGCTGACTCGCGGAATGTCGATGGATTTTAACGTCATGACGCACCGTGACCGCTGCCGGGCGCAGGTGCGCGTGGCGGACAGAACCTTTACCACTTTTGGTACCCGAGGCGGGGTAGTGTATGTCCTGAGCGGCGAGTGGCAGCTGGAAGATAAACTGCTTTCACCCGACCAGGGCGCCTGGTGGCAGGAGGGCAGCCACACGCTGCGGTTGTTAAAAAATGAAGGCCAGCTGCTATTCAGCGAAATCACCTATTTGTAGCCGGATGCCCGGCCTCAGTACCGGGCAATAGTCTATCTTCTTGCTGATTATCACCAGAACGTGCTGCTCAGGCGCGGTTGCGCTATCCAACTCCCTTTCCCGTAAATGCTTCACAGCATCCCGTGCTGGATAAATTTCACAAGCGCGATCCTGCTCACCGTTCGATAAAAAAGTCCTATGACCCGCTGGCGGATTATTTGGTTTATTAGTTAAGTTGTATATACAAATATAGACAAAAATCCGATGCAAACAGGATGCCGACATGTCAACGCAAAAGAAGCTATGCAGTCTCACTCCAGGTTCCGTTTCACTGGCCACCCTGCGCGAAATTTATCACGGCAACGTGTTGCTGAGGCTCGATCCCGGCGCGGTCGCCGCCGTTGAGCGCGCGCTGGGTACCGTAGAGGCTATCGTTGCCCACGGTGACGTGGTCTATGGCATTAACACTGGTTTTGGCAAACTGGCGCAAACGACCATCGCCACCGATCACCTTGCCGAACTCCAGCGTAATCTGGTGCTTTCCCACAGCGTCGGGCTTGGTGAAGCTTTGCCTGATGACGTTGTTCGCCTGGTGATGGCCAGCAAAATTATTAGCCTGTCACGCGGGCATTCGGGCGTTCGCCTGCTGGTGATTGACAGCCTTATTGCGCTGTTCAACGCGGGCGTGATGCCGGTCATCCCGGAGAAAGGTTCCGTGGGCGCCTCCGGTGACCTGGCCCCGCTGGCGCATTTGTCGCTGATGCTGCTGGGCGAGGGGAACGTAAGGGTTAACGGCGAGCAGATCCCTGCCGTCGACGGGCTGAAGCTGGCGGGCGTTGAGCCGCTGGTGCTGGGGCCAAAAGAAGGCCTGGCGCTGCTGAACGGGACGCAGGTTTCTACGGCGCTTGCGCTGCGGGGCCTGTTTGAAGGCGAGAAGGTTTTTGCTGCCGGGCTGGTGGCGGGGGCGCTGTCGCTGGAGGCAATTAAAGGTTCCGTGAAGCCGTTTGATGCACGAATTCATCAGGCTCGCGGTCAGGCTGGACAAATTGATGTGGCGGCGGCGGTGACCGGGCTGCTTGCCGACAGTAAAATTGTAGATTCTCACGTCCACTGCGGGCGCGTTCAGGACCCATATTCTATCCGCTGCGTTCCCCAGGTGATGGGCGCCTGCCTCGACAACCTGCGCCATGCCGCGCGTGTCCTGCAGATAGAAGCCAACGCGGCTTCGGATAACCCGCTGGTATTCAGCGACACCGGAGAGGTGATTTCCGGCGGTAATTTCCACGCGGAGCCGGTCGCCTTTGCGGCCGATATCATCGCGCTGGCGGTGGCAGAAATTGGGGCTATTTCAGAGCGTCGCCTGGCGCTGCTGCTGGATACTGGGCTATCTGGCCTGCCGCCGTTCCTCGTGAAAGAGGGCGGAATTAACTCCGGCTTTATGATTGCCCAGGTCACGGCCGCGGCGCTGGCCTCAGAAAATAAGTCGCTCGCTCATCCGGGCAGCGTCGACAGTCTGCCAACGTCGGCTAATCAGGAAGATCACGTTTCCATGGCAACGTATGCGGCACGTCGGCTGGGCGAAATGTGCTTTAACACCGCTGCGGTGGTGGGTATAGAGGCGATGGCGGCAGCTCAGGGCATTGAATTCCACAGGCCGCTGCGCAGTTCCCCGCTGCTTGAAAAGGTCTTCGGGGATATTCGCGAGCGCGTCGCGTTCCTGGAAAAAGATCGCCTGCTGGCACCGGATATTGAGCAAATGCGCCTTTGGGGCTGCAGCGACGGCTGGCCGCAGGTTATCGTGAAGCTTCTGCCTTCTTCGGCGGCGTAAGCCTTTCTGACTCCTCTCTTCGAGGGGAGTCTATTCCAGCTCAATCACTTCATATTCCCCGCTCAGCATCAGCTTACAGAGAATTTTGTAGCCATCGTTATCAAAGCCGTCCGGCGGCTGGCGGCGCTGCCGGGCGTCCTCCAGCCGCGGCACGGATCCAAGATAAAACCAGTGATCGATCAGATGGTACTGGGTTATCTCCGGGCTGCGCTCCACGATGACAACCGCGTTTTTCCACGGCCAGCAAATCAGGCGTACTTGTTCGAGTGCGGCGACAAGGCGGGCGTGATGCTCGGCCTGCGTTTCTTTGCCGCAGCAGGCCCCGGCGCAGCGTTTTAGCGCCGAGCGAAAACAGGCCCGGCCCCTGCTCAGAGACTCCAGGCCCAGCAGGCCGTAGCAGAGCCGGTGTTCGTCTGCCAGCCCCTGCAGCGTTTGCAGCGCGGCCCGGCGATTGGCATACAGCCCGTAGAGACCGGGCTGGCTTGAGAAATCGACATCTTTGGCGTACACCACCTGCGGCGTTTCACCCTGCAGTAGCAGGGAACAAAGCTGGCGGTTGCGGCGCAGGCGCTTGTTGAACAGCGGCTGCTGCTCCTTGATCATTTGCGCCTCGAGCAGCAATGCACCAAGCTCTCCGGCTGTGCGGATAAACGTAATACGGCGGGACTGCCTTAGGAGCGCGGCTTCATCAGGCGTACGAAAATGGGACATGACGCGCGTGCGAATATTGACGCTTTTGCCGATATACAGCGGCATGACGTCGCTTTCACCGTGAAAAACGTAGACGCCAGACGCTTTGGGCAGCCCTTCGAGCCACGGTCGGAGATGTTCCGGATATTCATAGACTGCCGCAGCTTCAAACTCCAGCCGCGACGCGCCTGCACGCCTTACCACATTTGACTCCTTATTACTGTTTATTTGCACAGTATAGCAGCCGATAATATGGAGAGGAAATCGCCGTTAACCGTAGCGTCGGGTGGCAAGCCAGCAGAGCAGGGAGCCACCTACCACCATTAGCACGCCCTGCCAGAAAGCAAAGCCCGGATGCAGGCCCAGCCACAGCGTGGCGAGCAGGGCCGATAACACCGGCGTGAAGTACGAGGCCGTGGCGAGCAGCGTCATGTTTCCCCGCTGAATGCCAAAGTTCCACGCGGAATAGGCCACGGCGGTGGATATTCCCATAAACAACAGCTGCGCGGTGCCGGACAGGGTGAAGTGCATTTCTGGCTGCTGAACAAAGGCGAACTTTACCCACAGTACCAGCGCGGTGGCGCAGAAAAACAGGCTGACGCCGCTTTTGCCTTCGCTCCAGCGCCGCGTCAGGTTGCAGTAAAGCGCCCAGATAATGGCGGCAGCAAAGGCCAGACCGTAGGCCAGAGGGTTATCGAGAATGTTGTGCCACATTACGAGCGGGGACCAGTCGCCGTCACCTTTCATAACCTGAACAATCCCCGCAAGGGAAAGTGCGAGCCCCGGCCATAGCCACAGGTTGCTGCGCTGGCCGTTAATAAACAGGGCAAAAAAGACGGTCAGGCAGGGCCAGAGGTAGTTGATCATGCCCAGCTCAAGGGACTGGGCGCGGGTGTGTGCGAACCCGATTGAAAGCGCCAGGCTTATCTCGTAGCTGACAAAAAGCAGCCCGCCAGACCATAGATATCGGGGGGGAAGCTCGCGTATTTTTGGCAGGCCACGGGCGATGCAAAGGCATAGCGCGCTGACGGTGTAGAGCAGGGCCGCGCCGCCGATCGCGCCAAAATGCTCGCTGATGCTGCGCAGCAGGCCAACGGAAGTGCTCCAGAGCAGGATTGCGATAAGGCCGATAAGCGTGGCGCGCTGCGAAGAGGTGTCCATGTCAATCCTGTAAAAAGGGCGGCAAGCGCCGCCCTGAAGCATTGTTTATCTGAAGCTATTGACGACTATTTTTTCCAGAAATCATCAAACACGGTAATTGGCGGCCGGCGTTTGTGTTCCGTTTTCAGATACCAGCCTTCGATGATTTTCGCAGTGTCGGCCGGTAGCATTTTGCCTTCCAGATAGTCGTCGATTTGCGTATAGGTCACGCCCAGAGCAGCTTCGTCCGGCAGAGAAGGGCGATCGTCCTCGAGGTCGGCGGTCGGGGCCTTCAGGTACAAATGCTCCGGGCAACCCAGGGTTTTCAACAGCAGTTTCCCCTGGCGCTTATTGAGACGAAAAATTGGGTTAATGTCGGTGCCGCCATCGCCGTATTTGGTGAAGAAGCCGGTGACGGCTTCCGCCGCATGGTCGGTGCCAACCACCACGCCTTTGGTCATCCCGGCGATGCTGTACTGCGCCTTCATGCGCTCGCGGGCTTTTTCATTGCCGCGAACAAAATCGCTGAGTTCGATACCCGCTTCACGCAGAGCCTGCTCGCTGGCAAGTACGGCCCCCTTGATGTTCACCGTTAATACGCGGTCAGGCTGGATAAACGTGATGGCATCCTGGCAGTCCTGCTCGTCGGCCTGAACGCCAAACGGCAGGCGGACGGCGATGAACTGGTAGCTCTCATCGCCGCTTTCTGCACGCAGTTCGTTGATGGCTAGCTGGCAGAGTTTGCCCGTCAGGGTGGAGTCCTGGCCGCCGCTTATCCCCAGCACCAGAGATTTAATAAACGGGTAAGTTTTAAGGTACGCTTTGAGGAAATCAACGCTGACGCGGATCTCCTGGGCGGCATCAACCTGCGGCTTAACGCCCAGTGCCTGAATAATCTCTTGTTGCAGAGCCATTTAACCCCTCCAATAACCATCTGCCTGCCACGCGCAGGCCGCAAAATTTTACTGCCTTAAAACTTACCCTGTTGCGGTTAAAACGACAAGGCTCAAAGGGTTACCGGGCCGACGGGCGGCGACTTTTCCTGCAAACCAGCGATTAAACTTATGGATACTCATTTATTCCGAATTTTAAGACATTCAGGCTAACGAGTTGAAAAATGTTCTTTTATATTCCAGGCTTATCTAACACGCAGGATCAATACCATCATTGATGAGGACAATTATGAATAATAAATTTGCAGGATTTTTAGGCGCGGCAGCGGTCATGACTATGCTGGCAGGGTGTACGGCTTACGATCGTACCAAAGACCTGGTGACTGAACCGGTAGTGAAAGACGTGAAAAAAGGCATGACCCGTGCCCAGGTTCAGCAGATTGCCGGCAAACCTTCTTCTGAAGTAACCATGATCCACGCGAAGGGCACCTGCCAGACCTACATTCTTGGTCAGCGTAACGGCAAGGCTGAGACCTATTTCGTCGCGCTGGATGATGCGGGCCGCGTGATTAACTCCGGCTATCAAAGCTGTGCTGAATACGACACCGATCCGCAGGCTCCAAAAGCCTAAGGATCTGTACCAGAGCGCCCGGCTGCAGTTTTCTGTCGCCGGGCTTTTTTTTGCCCCGCTAAGGCTGGCCGATAAGGGGGCGACGAAAGCGGGTTAAATCCGTTATCATGGTGAAGTTGTTCACTAATCCAGTTTAAATCCCGTTGCCTATGAAACCACTACGTCAACCGAACACCCGACCTGTCATTACCTATAAGCCTCGCGTGGAGCCTGCGCCACCCGCGCATGCATGGCGCGTGGACGGGTTTAAAGATGTCTACCTGCTGCGCGGGCAGTATGTGGCATTTGTCTTGTTGGGCGATGCCTTCCGTCAGTCTCCGCCGTTTACCCTACCGGAGTCGGCGCAGCGTTGGGCCAGGCAGGTGCGTCAGGAAAACGAAGTATAAAAAAAGCCGCTAGTGATAGCGGCCTCTTTTTATTTCAGTTCGGATTAACGGTGGGCTAATTCCACTTCTTCTTCACTGTTCAGAATCTCTTTGTCGGTCTGCTTCATCAATTGGCTGGTGATGGTCCCGGCGGTCATTGAACCGCTGACGTTCAGCGCGGTACGACCCATATCAATCAGCGGCTCGACGGAAATCAGCAGCGCGACCAGCGTTACCGGCAGCCCCATGGCTGGCAGGACGATCAGCGCTGCGAAGGTTGCACCCCCGCCCACGCCCGCAACGCCTGCGGAGCTAACGGTCACAATACCCACCAGGGTTGCAATCCAGACCGGATCCAGCGGGTTGATACCCACGGTTGGTGCCACCATAACGGCCAGCATTGCCGGGTAAAGGCCCGCGCAGCCGTTCTGGCCGATGGTTGCGCCGAAGGACGCGGAGAAGCTGGCGATAGACTCAGGCACGCCAAGACGGCGGGTTTGCGCTTCGACGTTCAGCGGAATACTTGCTGCGCTGGAGCGGCTGGTAAACGCGAAGGTCAGTACCGGCCAGACTTTGCGGAAGTATTTCACCGGGCTAACGCCGTTGAACGCCAGCAGAATAGCGTGGACGCCAAACATAATCGCCAGGCCAAGGTAAGACGCCACCACGAAGCTGCCCAGCTTGATGATGTCCTGCAGGTTTGAGCCCGCAACCACTTTGGTCATCAGCGCCAGCACGCCGTATGGCGTCAGCTGCATAACCAGGCGAACCAGCTTCATCACCCAGCTTTGCAGGGTGTCAATGGCAACCAGAACACGCTCGCCTTTCGGCGCATCGTCTTTCAGCAGTTTCAGCGCCGCGACGCCCAGGAAGGCGGCGAAGATAACCACGCTGATGATAGACGTTGGGTTTGCCCCGGTCAGATCGGCGAACGGGTTCTTCGGTACGAAGGAGAGGATCAGCTGCGGTACGGTCAGGTCTGCGACTTTACCAATGTAGTTGGATTGAATCGCCGCCAGACGCGCATTTTCCGCATTGCCCTGAACCAGACCTTCTGCGGTCAGACCGAACAGGTTGGTGACCAGTACCCCGACCAGCGCGGCAATCAGCGTGGTGAACAGCAGCGTACCGATGGACAGAATGCTGATTTTCCCCAGCGAAGAGGCGTTGTGCAGTTTAGCCACGGCGCTCAGAATAGAGGCGAAGACCAGCGGCATAACGATCATTTGCAGCAGCTGTACATAGCCGTTGCCGACCACGTTAAACCACTGAATGGAATCTTTCAGCACCACGCTGTCGGAGCCATAAATTGTGTGCAGTACCAGACCGAAAATGACGCCCAGTACCAGACCTGCCAATACTTTTTTGGCGAGGCTCCATTGTTTATGGCGGGTTTGCGCCAGCAGCAATAGCAATACGACGAACACCACGATGTTCGCTACCAGTGGAAAATTCATCCCCATATCTCCTGATTTATTGTCATGCGGCAGCGCATGGGCCGCCGTTATGTTGCAAAGCGTAACAGATGGCGGGGATTCTTCTTATATACAAAAGGAATTGATTATTACTAAATAGGATTTTTCGGTGAATTAATGTCCGGATTGATGGGTAATAAAGCTATTAAAGGTGGTTTGCAGCGAATTTATCATCTGCGAAGACCAGCGCACTGCACCGTTTTCGGGCAGGCTTTGTGGCATCCAGACTGCCAGGCCGAACAGCGCCATGCATAAGGCTCGCTCAAGCTGATTGCCTTTTTGCGGCCGGACTACGGGGAAACGAAAGCGCCAGCGGCAGGGCCACAGCAGCGGAACGCCAGCGGGCGTCAGCATGTCGGCGAGAATGTGGCTCAGGTAGCCTAAAACCATGCCCTGCAGCGCATCGGCTGGGATAACCCAGCTTTCCGGCACTTTGAGATAAAACAGCGCCAGCCCGGCAAACACCGCAAACAGGCTGTGGGTGAACCCCCGGTGGCCGCACATTCGTGCCACGGGCTTTGAGATCCAGCTTAACCGCTGGCCCAGGAAGGATTTCGGGTGGTCAATGTCCGGCAGCAGGCAGGTCAGAATGGCAGACGGCACGATGTGCCACCAGTCACCCTGGGCAAGGACGGGCGTCAGCTCGGCGTTTTTGGCAAAAACTGCGCAGGCAATAGAAAAGAGCAGGTGGCCTTCCGCCGTCATGATACAACCCGAATGAAGAAACTGTCGATTCATCCAGTATAGGGTTTTTGTACAGTATTCGGAAGTGGTGACGGTGTAACATTTTGTCAGGGAGATGGGCGACATTAGCCGCCCGAGAGATTTAGCCTTTCAGGCCTGTCGCGGTGAGCTCAACCAAAGAAGGGAGCTTGACGTCCGCCAGGCACCAACGCGGGTCGGCAAAGTTTTCGTCGGCAGGCACGACGATAGAGCGCATGCGCGCGGCTTTGCTCGCGATCATGCCGTTGACCGAGTCTTCAAGCGTGACGCAACAAAGCGGATCGACACCCAGTTTTGCGGCAGCGTCCAGGTAAACTTGCGGATGGGGTTTGCTGTAGGGCAGATGTTCAGCGGAGGCGATAGCGTCGAAATACTGGCGTAAATCGAACATCTCAAGCACTTTTTCCAGCATGTGCAGCGGGGAGGCGGAGGCGAGGCCAACCTTAAGGCCCTGTTCTTTGCACAGTTTTACCGCTTCGACCACGCCCGGCAGCAGAGGGCGTTCTTCTTCAACCAGCGAAATTGCACGCTCGATAACGCGCGCGGTGACTTCCTCACGTGAGGGCCCGTTCCAGGGCTGACGTGAATACCACAGTTCGACCACCAGGTCGATGCGCAATCCCAGCGTGTCGGGCAGTTCGTTACGACGAGTAATGTCGACGCCGATGCTTTTCAGCACGTCCAGCTCCGCACGATCCCAAAGCGGCTCGGAATCAATCAGTAGTCCATCCATATCAAAAATTGCCGCAAGAATCTGGCGCGTTTCGGCCATAAAGTGACTCCTTTCTGTTCGTCTAAAAGAAATGTTTGTGTATCTTTAGCCGGAAACGGAGCCCGAAGCTACCGCTTTTGCAAAATTAGCCCGCAAAGCTCAGGCGAAATAGCGCCATACGGGGTAGACTTTGAGCGTATAACGTTACGTCCTAATAAAGGGGAGTGCATGACGTATCAACAAGCTGGACGCATTGCGATTTTAAAGCGCGTGGCGGGCTGGGTGATTTTTATCCCGGCGCTGCTGTCGACCGTGATTTCGGTCCTGAAGTTTATGTATCAGCACAGCGAAAAACAGCCGGGCATTGACGCCGTGATGATGGATTTTGCCCACGTGATGATCGAGATGATGCGGTTTAATACGCCGTTCCTGAATCTTTTCTGGTATAACTCGCCGCAGCCGGACTTTAACGGCCAGATAAACCTCTTCTTTTGGCTGATTTACGCGTTAATTTTCATCGGGCTGGCGCTGCAGGATTCAGGGGCTCGTATGAGTCGCCAGGCAAAATTCCTGCGTGAGGGCGTGCAGGATCAGCTGATCCTCGAACAGGCCAAAGGGCCGGATGGGCTCAGCAAAGCGCAGCTCGACGCGAAGGTGATTGTTCCCCACCACACCATCTTGCTGCAGATTTTCCCGCTCTATATCCTGCCGGTGATTATTATCGTGGTGGGCTACTTCTTCTTTAAGCTGCTCGGCTTTTTATAAGATAACGAGCCACTCCGGGTTGGAGTGGCTCACTCTCAGGCTGCTAACACGCGTTCCAGCGCTTTTTGCGCCGTGACCAGATGCTGCCCGCCAAACAGAATTGCCCGGTTAAGCAGGGTGTAAAGCTGGTAAATGGGCTGACGCTCGAGGAAACCCGAAGGCAGCGGCGAGACCGATTGATATCCGTCGTAGATTTGTGGCGGCTGGTCGCTGTGCAGCGGCAACATGGCCAGGTCACACTCGCGGTCGCCCCAATAACAGGCCGGATCGTAAATAAACGGTCCGTCAGGCCCCAGCGCACAATTACCTGACCACAGGTCACCGTGCAGCAGCGACGGCTGCGGCTGGTGCGAGGCCAGCGCCTGCTGAACGAAATCAACAATCAGATCGATATCGCCGTAGTCGATGCCTTTTTCTGCCGCCATTTCCAGCTGCCAGCCAATGCGCTGTTCGGCGAAGAAAGTTGACCAGCGGCGCTGCCAGGCGTTGGGCTGCGGGGTGGTGGAAAGGTCGTTGTCAAAGTCGAGACCAAACTGTGGCTGGTCGCTCCATTGATGAAGCCGGGCCAGCTGTTGGCCGAGAAGAAAAGCGTTATGGGCGTCCAGCGGCTTAGCCGGCAGGTATTCCAGCAGCAAAAAACTGTAATCCCTGTCGCTGCCCAGCCCCCAAACTTTGGGCACTCTGACCGTTTTACTGCGCGACAGCAGCTCCAGCTGGTCTGCTTCGGCGGTAAAGATGGGCAGCATTTCCCGCTCATCGCATTTGACGAAAATCTCATGACCGGCATAACGAATATGCCAGGCTGCATGAATTTCGCCGCCGGGTAGCTCAGTGCGTTGCTCGATTTCTGCGTCGCCCAACGGCTCGCTTAACAAATGACGGATGGCTTGCCACATGACTTTTCTCCCCAGGTTGGCTGGTAGACACTGCAATCAATAGCTTATCGCCGTTTGCCGGTCAAAAACACGCGCTGACGCACAACCCCGGCCGGTACTCAAAACCTTATGGCTTTTGTTTCTGCCAGACTTCCCAACGGCTGACTATGACGTCAGGTTCTGTTCCCAGCGCCACGTTGCCCAGTCCTTTGGCCAGCGTTTCCACCTCACGTTCATCCAGCGTACTGATTAGCCCAAAACTGCCTGGCCCAAGTTCGTGTATTTTCCCTTCGTCATCGGTGAGGGTAGGTGAGAAGCCGCCCAGGGTTAGCTGGTTGTTCAGCTCGTTGATGTCGGCAAGGCTCCGATCTTCAAATTGTACCGTTATCACATAGCGTTCAACATCGCTCATAGTCACCCCCTTGTTATCCTGAAGGTTTTAGCATAGTCCATGCTGCCGGAATGGCGATGTTTGCGCCCTGCGGCAGCCCGTTTATTGTGCAACGAAACGTTAGCCTTGCAGCCATGTATAGATCTTCTGCGTATTTTCAAGCGAGCAGAGACGGGTGCCTTTATTAAGCGTAGCCGCGCTGCCGGCGGCTACGCCATAGCGGACGATATCCAGCAGCGGTGCGCGTTCAGCCAGCTTCAGCGTCATGGCGCCGACCATGCTGTCTCCGGCACCAACGGTACTTTGGCTTTTTACCGGCGGGGGCACGACGTGCACGCACTCGTGGGCATCCACCGCCAGCGCCCCCTGTGGCCCGAGCGAAACAACAACGCGTTTTGCCTGGCCACTGTCGACAAGATGCTGAGCGGCGGCGCGAACGTCGTCAGGCTGCGTAAGCTCACGCTGGACTAATGCGCTGAGCTCTTTTTGATTGGGCTTCACCAGCTCAATATTGCCTAATTTCAGCGTGGCGGCCAGCGCTTCGCCCGAGCTGTCCACGATGCAGCGAATGCCTTTTTCCTGCGCGGCTTTGACCAGTTGGCAAAGCTTTTTAACGGCAACGCCCGGCGGCAAGCTTCCGCTGATGACCAGGATATCGCCTTTGGGAATGGCAAGGGCTTTTTGTTCGAGTTGCTCGAATTCTTCATCCGACAGCGCTGCGCCTGGCATCACAAACCGATACTGTTCGCCGGTAGATTCCGTGTGGACGTGTAGGTTCTGACGGGTCCAGTCTTTTGTCTCAGCGGTATCGACAGTTACCTGCTCTTCAATCAGCAGCGCGCGTAAATGTTGCCCTGTTGCGCCGCCGACCGGGAATATCGCCGTGGCGTGACCTCCCAGATGGGCTATAGCGCGGGCGACATTGATGCCGCCCCCACCGGGTTCAAATACGGGCGAGCTGCAGCGCAGTTTCCCTTCTGGATAAATTTGCTCCGTGACGGTGGCGCTGTCGAGGGAAGGGGCGAGGGTGAGTGTAAAGATAGCGGTCATGTCTCCTCCTTTTTTAGCTATTGTCCTAAAGCGTAGCACCGAAGCGGTGATTGAAATGTTAATTAAAATCATGATTTATCAAATGATTACCTTAAAACCACAATCTTCGTATCCTTATGAAAATAAAGATGTTTTAAGAGCGCTCTTATACAAAAAATGAAACAAGAATCCATTGCTATGTTATTGCGGAGTTTTTATAATTTGTAACCTTTCCGGGGCGATTTAGATTTGATCCCGAGGAAAGATTCCGGAACCTTGATGGTTTCTTTTTTGTGTTGTACGGATTAATAAATGAAGCTTTTAAAGACAGTGCCGGTTGCGGTTTTACTCACCGGTGGAGCGTTCTTTAGCCACTTCGCAGTGGCAGATGACTCAGTATTTACTGTCATGGATGACCCGACTACCGCGAAGAAACCCTTCGAAGGTAATCTGAATGCAGGCTATCTTGCGCAGGCAGGCAATACCAAAAGTTCCAACTTGACTGCTAACACCAATATGACCTGGTACAACACGGCTACCGCCTGGTCAATTTGGGGTAACGCCAGTAACACCTCTTCCAACGACGTGCGTTCTTCTGAGAAATACTCAGCGGGTGGGCGTGGTCGTTACAACATGACTGACTATGACTATCTCTTTGGTCAGGCAAGCTGGTTGACCGACCGATACAACGGCTATCATGCGCGCGATGTCTTCACCGCGGGTTATGGTCGTCAGTTGCTGAACGGCCCGGTTCACAGTCTGCGTGTGGAATTCGGTCCTGGTGTGCGTTATGACGAATTTGTCGATGGCGGGAATGAGACTCAGGCGCTGGGCTATGCGTCTGCGACTTATAACTGGCAGCTGACCGACAACGCCAAGTTTATTCAGGGCGTGTCCGTGCTGGGCAGTAACGACACCACGGTCAACTCCGAAACGGCGCTGGACGTGGCTATCAGTGAACACTTTGGCCTGAAAGTGGGCTATAACGTGACCTGGAACTCCGATCCGCCGTCTTCTGCACCAAACCATACCGACAGACGTACGCAAATTACGCTCGGGTATAAGATGTAAGACTAAGAAGCCGGATGATGTCCGGCTTTGTTTTTCCTCGCGTTCCCGATCTTCGTTTTTTCCTATCTTTTTGAGAACCAAAACCGCCTGGTAAAATGCATCGAGCCCTGAGAATAATCGTGCATGACTACCTATCGCGTACGAGTGGGGTTTCATAACCCTTCAGCCCTGACCTTCAGGCAGCTTGATGAAATTCTGGAGCCGCAGCGATTCTGGCGTACTGAATCCGGCGGCGGGACTTTTCGCTATTTCATGGAATACGAATATGAGTCGGAATTAAGAGACCTTTGTGCGGTGTGCGAGCTGGCTTACTCTCAGGCGTGTAGGGTGAAGAAATGCCCGCTGGTGCTGGTGGAAGAGAAGGACAAAGCGGCATAGCGCTTATTGAAAAGGGCAGGGATGGCCTTATTTATCAGGCGCAAACCTGGCAACAAGAGATGTATTCCCCTTTTCGTTAGTGTTACCATCATGCCCACAGGTGGAATGGCAGCGATGCCATTTTTCATTTGTGCATCCGACTGCGTACCAATTCGGCGATTGTTGGTCAAATGGTTACGCAACGACTTGTTCTAAAATCAATTTCTCTACTGTATGTGATCTTTCGTGTGGGTCACCACTGCAGATAAGGACTTAACATGCCTGTTATTACTCTTCCTGATGGCAGCCAACGCCATTACGACAAACCCGTTAGCCCGATGGATGTTGCGCTGGATATTGGTCCAGGTCTTGCCAAAGCGTGTATCGCTGGCCGCGTAGACGGTGAACTGGTTGATGCTTCCGATATTATCGAAAACGATGCGAAGCTTGCGATAATCACCGCCAAAGACGAAGCGGGTCTGGAAATTCTTCGCCACTCCTGTGCTCACCTGCTGGGTCATGCTATCAAGCAGCTGTGGCCCCACACCAAAATGGCGATTGGCCCGGTTATTGACAACGGTTTCTACTACGACGTCGACCTGGACCACACCCTGACGCAGGAAGATCTTGAGCTGCTCGAAAAGCGTATGCACGAGCTGGCTGAGAAAGATTACGACGTTATCAAGAAGAAGGTGAGCTGGCAGGAAGCGCGTGAGACTTTCGTCAACCGCGGTGAAAGCTATAAAGTCGCCATTCTTGACGAAAACATCAGCCATGATGACAAACCAGGTTTGTATCATCATGAAGAATACGTGGATATGTGCCGCGGGCCACACGTACCGAATATGCGTTTCTGCCATCACTTCAAGCTGCAGAAAACCTCCGGTGCTTACTGGCGCGGTGACAGCAGCAACAAAATGCTGCAGCGTATCTACGGCACCGCCTGGGCAGACAAAAAGCAGCTGAATGCTTATCTGCAGCGCCTGGAAGAAGCTTCCAAGCGTGACCACCGTAAAATCGGCAAGCAGCTTGACCTGTACCATATGCAGGAAGAAGCGCCGGGTATGGTGTTCTGGCACAACGACGGCTGGACAATCTTCCGCGAGCTGGAAGTGTTCGTGCGCTCCAAGCTGAAAGAGTACCAGTATCAGGAAGTGAAAGGTCCATTCATGATGGACCGCGTGCTGTGGGAAAAAACCGGGCACTGGGACAACTACAAAGATGCGATGTTCACCACTTCTTCCGAGAACCGTGAATACTGCATCAAGCCGATGAACTGCCCGGGTCACGTGCAGATCTTCAACCAGGGTCTGAAATCCTACCGCGACCTGCCGCTGCGCATGGCCGAATTCGGTAGCTGCCACCGTAACGAACCGTCGGGCGCGCTGCATGGCCTGATGCGTGTACGTGGCTTTACTCAGGACGATGCTCACGTCTTCTGTACCGAAGAGCAGGTTCGCGATGAAGTCGATAGCTGCATTCGTATGGTGTACGACATGTACAGCACCTTCGGTTTCGAAAAAATCGTGGTGAAGCTGTCTACCCGTCCGGAAAAGCGCATTGGTAGCGACGAAATGTGGGATCGCGCGGAAGCGGATCTGGCCGTTGCGCTGCAGGAAAACAACATCCCGTTTGACTATCAGCCGGGTGAGGGTGCATTCTACGGCCCTAAAATTGAGTTCACGCTGTATGACTGCCTGGATCGTGCGTGGCAGTGTGGTACCGTTCAGCTTGACTTCTCCCTGCCAACCCGCTTGAACGCCTCCTATATTGGCGAAAATAACGAGCGTTTGGTGCCGGTAATGATTCACCGCGCCATTTTAGGCTCAATGGAACGCTTTATCGGTATTCTGACCGAAGAGTTTGCTGGGTTCTTCCCAACATGGCTTGCTCCGGTACAGGCGGTGGTGATGAATATCACTGACGGCCAGGCAGAATACGTTAACGAATTGACTCGTAAACTTCAAAATGCGGGCATTCGCGTAAAAGCAGACTTGAGAAATGAGAAGATAGGCTTTAAAATCCGTGAACACACGTTACGTCGTGTCCCTTATATGCTGGTTTGTGGCGATAAAGAGGTCGAAGCAGGCAAAGTTGCCGTTCGTACCCGCCGCGGCAAAGACCTGGGGAGCATGGACGTCAACGAATTGATTGAAAAGCTGCAGCAAGAGATTCGCAGCCGCAATCTTCATCAACTGGAGGAATAAAGTATTAAAGGCGGAAAAAGAGTTCAACCGGCGCGTCCTAATCGCATTAACAGAGAGATTCGTGCCACTGAGGTTCGTCTGACCGGTATTGATGGCGAGCAGATTGGTATTGTCAGTCTGAATGAAGCTTTGGAAAAAGCCGAAGAGGCCGGGGTTGATTTAGTAGAAATCAGTCCAAACGCCGAACCGCCTGTTTGCCGCATCATGGACTACGGCAAGTTCCTCTACGAGAAAAGCAAATCTTCTAAGGAACAGAAGAAAAAGCAAAAAGTTATTCAGGTTAAGGAAATTAAATTCCGACCTGGCACCGATGATGGCGACTACCAGGTAAAACTCCGCAGCCTGGTTCGCTTTCTGGAAGAGGGAGATAAAGCTAAGATCACGCTGCGTTTCCGCGGTCGTGAGATGGCTCACCAACAGATTGGTATGGAAGTGCTTAACCGCGTCCGTGACGATCTGAGTGAACTGGCAGTGGTCGAATCCTTCCCTACGAAGATCGAAGGCCGCCAGATGATCATGGTGCTTGCTCCGAAGAAGAAACAGTAAGGCCATCAAGTAACATGCCGCGGGGCTTCGGCCTCGCGGATTTTGTTCGCCTACTGGTTCGTTTTATTAACAATGCGAAGTGGAAATTGAAATGCCAAAGATCAAAACAGTACGCGGCGCCGCTAAGCGCTTCAAAAAGACCGCCGGTGGCGGTTTTAAGCGCAAGCACGCTAACCTGCGTCACATTCTGACTAAAAAGTCTACCAAACGTAAACGTCATCTGCGTCCGAAAGGCATGGTCTCCAAAGGGGATCTGGGCCTGGTTGTCGCTTGTCTGCCGTACGCATAAGTAAACTTTTTTTAATTAATTCAGAATATAGAAACAGGAGAGCTAAATGGCTCGCGTAAAACGTGGTGTAATCGCACGTGCTCGTCACAAAAAAATCCTCAAACAAGCTAAAGGCTACTATGGTGCGCGTTCTCGCGTATACCGCGTTGCCTTCCAGGCTGTTATCAAAGCTGGTCAGTACGCTTACCGCGACCGTCGTCAACGTAAACGTCAGTTCCGCCAGCTGTGGATTGCACGTATCAACGCTGCAGCTCGTCAGAACGGTATCTCTTACAGCAAATTCATCAACGGCCTGAAAAAAGCCTCTGTTGAAATCGACCGTAAGATCCTGGCTGACATCGCCGTATTCGACAAAGTGGCATTCACTGCCCTGGTTGAAAAAGCGAAAGCAGCTCTGGCGTAAGCCAGTTATAAGAGGGAGCTTGCTCCCTCTTTTAATTTATCCCCGTCATACTTCATCTGTAGCTGCGTTAACTGCACTCACTGACCCCAGTCACTTACTTAAGTAAGCTCCCGGGGATAATCGAGCTTGTCGCCTTACTACAAATCGAATTATTGGGGCATAACAGAATCAATTTATTGACTTTTAACGCCGTAGCTCGTTCAATAGCCAATGCAAAACTCGTCAAAACAAGGTAACTGCAAGCATGAATGCTGCTATTTTCCGCTTCTTTTTTTACTTTAGCGCCTGACTCAGGGGGCTTTGCGCGTAAGAAAAGAAACGAAAAAAAGCGCCGAAAGCCTCCTGTCTGGAGGCTTTTTTTTTGCGTTTTGTTTTCGAATCAGACCAACTACCCCGGCAGTTATGCCGGCATAAGAGGAATACCATGCCACATCTCGCAGAGCTGGTTGCCAGTGCCAAAGCAGCCATAAACGATGCCCAGGATGTTGCCGCGTTAGATAATGTACGCGTCGAATATTTAGGGAAGAAGGGGCACCTGACCCTTCAGATGACCACCCTGCGTGAACTGCCTCCGGAAGAACGTCCGGCAGCGGGCGCGGTGATAAACGTTGCCAAAGAGCAGGTTCAGGAAGCCCTGAATGCCCGTAAAGCTGACCTGGAAAGCGCTGCGCTGAACGAGCGTCTGGCCGCGGAAACTATCGACGTTTCTCTGCCTGGTCGCCGTATCGAGAACGGTGGTTTGCACCCGGTGACCCGCACCATCGATCGTATTGAAAGCTTCTTTGGTGAACTGGGCTTTACCGTGGCGACCGGGCCTGAAATCGAAGATGACTATCATAACTTCGATGCACTGAACATTCCTGGTCACCACCCGGCGCGTGCCGATCACGACACCTTCTGGTTCGATGCAACCCGCCTGCTGCGTACCCAGACTTCCGGCGTGCAGATCCGCACCATGAAAGACAAACAGCCGCCAATTCGCATTATCGCCCCGGGCCGCGTCTATCGTAACGACTACGATCAGACCCACACCCCGATGTTCCACCAGATGGAAGGCCTGATCGTTGATACCAATATCAACTTCACCAACCTGAAGGGCACGCTGCACGATTTCCTGAATAACTTCTTCGAAGAAGACCTGCAGATTCGCTTCCGCCCGTCCTACTTCCCGTTCACCGAACCGTCTGCGGAAGTGGACGTGATGGGCAAAAACGGCAAGTGGCTGGAAGTGCTGGGCTGCGGCATGGTGCATCCGAACGTCCTGCGTAACGTCGGCATTGACCCGGAAGTTTATTCCGGCTTCGCCTTCGGCATGGGCATGGAGCGTCTGACCATGCTGCGCTACGGCGTGACCGATCTGCGTGCATTCTTCGAAAATGATTTACGTTTCCTCAAACAGTTCAAATAAAGGCGGGATATCCAATGAAATTCAGTGAACTCTGGTTACGCGAATGGGTAAACCCAGCCAACAGCAGTGACGAACTTTCCAGCCAGATAACTATGGCAGGGCTTGAAGTTGACGGCGTTGAGGCCGTGGCAGGTGCTTTCCACGGCGTCGTGGTCGGTGAAGTCGTCGAGTGCGGCCAGCACCCGAACGCCGACAAGCTGCGCGTAACAAAAGTTAACGTCGGCGGCGATCGTCTGCTGGACATCGTATGTGGCGCGCCAAACTGCCGTCAGGGCCTGAAAGTGGCCGTGGCTACCGTCGGTGCCGTTCTGCCGGGCGATTTCAAAATCAAGGCCGCTAAGCTGCGCGGTGAGCCGTCCGAAGGGATGCTGTGCTCCTTCTCCGAGCTGGGTATTTCCGATGATCATAACGGTATCATCGAGCTGCCAGCGGATGCGCCAGTCGGCACCGATATCCGCGAATACCTGAAGCTTGACGACAACACCATCGAAATCAGCGTCACGCCAAACCGTGCCGACTGCCTGGGTATTATCGGCGTAGCTCGCGACGTTGCGGTGGTAAATAAGCTGCCGCTGGCTGAGCCAGAAATTACCGCCGTTGCCGCAACTATCAATGACACGCTGCCCATTCGCGTAGACGCTCCAGAGGCATGTCCGCGCTACCTGGGCCGCGTTGTGAAAGGCATCAACGTTAAGGCGCCAACGCCGCTGTGGATGAAAGAGAAGCTGCGTCGCTGCGGCATCCGCTCCATCGATGCGGTTGTTGACGTCACCAACTACGTGCTGCTGGAGCTTGGCCAGCCGATGCACGCCTTCGACCTGAACCGTATTGAAGGTGGGATCGTGGTGCGTATGGCGGAAGAGGGCGAAACCCTGGTTCTGCTGGACGGCAACGAAGCTAAGCTGAACGCCGACACCCTGGTGATTGCCGATCACGGCAAAGCGCTGGCAATGGGCGGCATCTTCGGCGGCGAACATTCAGGCGTTAACGACGAAACTCAGAACGTCCTGCTGGAGTGTGCTTTCTTTAGCCCGCTGTCCATCACCGGTCGCGCGCGCCGTCACGGCCTGCATACTGACGCCTCTCATCGCTACGAGCGTGGCGTCGATCCTGCGCTGCAGTATAAAGCGATGGAACGTGCTACTCGCCTGCTGGTGGATATCTGCGGCGGCCAACCTGGCCCGGTTATCGACGTGACCAGCGAAGCGAATCTGCCGAAGCGCGCCACTATTACCCTTCGCCGCAGCAAGCTGGATCGCCTGATTGGTCACCATATCGAAGATGCACAGGTTAGCGACATTCTGCGCCGTCTGGGCTGTGAAGTGACCGAAGGCCAGGATCAATGGACTGCGGTTGCGCCAGGCTGGCGTTTCGATATGGAAATTGAAGAAGACCTGGTGGAAGAAGTGGCTCGCGTTTACGGCTACAACAGCATTCCAAACAGCCCGGTGCAGGCCGGCCTGGTGATGGGCACCCATCGCGAAGCCGACCTCTCCCTCAAGCGTGTGAAAACCATGCTGGTGGACAAAGGCTACCAGGAAGTTATCACCTACAGCTTCGTCGACCCGAAAATTCAGCAGCTTCTGCATCCGGGCGAAGAAAATCTGATTCTTCCTAATCCGATCTCTACCGACATGTCCGCCATGCGTCTGTCGCTGTGGAGTGGTCTGCTGACAACCGTGGTTTATAACCAGAACCGCCAGCAAAGCCGCGTGCGTATTTTCGAGTCTGGCCTGCGCTTTGTGCCTGATACTCAGGCAGACCTTGGCATCCGCCAGGATCTTATGCTGGCAGGTGCTATCTGCGGTAACCGCTACGAAGAGCACTGGGATCTGGCGCGTAACACCGTTGACTTCTATGATCTGAAAGGCGATCTGGAGTCCGTTCTGGCCCTGACCGGCAAACTTTCGGACATCGAATTCAGAGCGCAAGCAAATCCGGCCTTGCATCCAGGCCAAAGTGCTGCCATTTATTTAGCAGGTGAATGCATTGGTTTCATTGGTGTTGTTCACCCGGAGCTGGAGCGTAAACTGGATCTTAACGGCCGCACGGTGGTGTTCGAGGTGCTGTGGAGCAAGCTCGCAGACCGCGTGGTGCCTGAAGCTCAGGAGGTTTCTCGCTTCCCGGCAAACCGCCGAGATATCGCTGTTGTAGTGGCTGAAAACGTCCCGGCAGCAGATATTTTGGTCGAGTGTAAGAAAGTTGGCGCAAATCAGGTAGTTGGCGTAAACTTATTTGACGTGTACCGTGGCAAGGGCGTAGCCGATGGCTATAAGAGCCTGGCCATAAGCCTTATCCTTCAGGATACGGGCCGTACACTCGAAGAAGAGGAGATGGCCGCTACCGTTGCAAAATGTGTAGAGGCATTAAAAGAGCGATTCCAGGCATCATTGAGGGATTGAACGTATGGCGCTTACAAAAGCTGAAATGTCAGAATATCTGTTTGATAAGCTTGGGCTTAGCAAACGAGATGCCAAAGAGCTGGTAGAGCTGTTTTTCGAAGAGATCCGTCGCGCTCTGGAAAACGGTGAGCAGGTTAAACTCTCGGGCTTTGGTAATTTTGACTTACGCGATAAAAACCAACGTCCCGGGCGCAACCCGAAGACCGGTGAAGATATTCCCATCACGGCACGCCGTGTGGTGACCTTCCGACCTGGTCAGAAACTAAAGAGTCGGGTTGAAAGCGCGTCGCCAAAAGACGAGTAACCTGAGTTAACAAAAGGCCGCTAACGCGGCCTTTTTCTTTTTCTGTTCCGCCCCCCCGGACTCGCCGCTTGACAAAGTTTTTATCAAAATGGTTGTATTGTACAACTATGCGTCAACGGTAGCGTCCCATGCCAGACAACAATATCATCGAAGCGATACGAGCCTCTTCGCGGCAGGTTGTGCGCGAGCTTGGTTTCCTGAATTCAACCCTGGCCGCAACGAATTACTCCGCTTCGGCGGTGCATGCTTTACTGGAGATTGATACCCGTAAGGCGGTTACGGCGGCCGATCTGGTTCAGGTCCTTGGGCTAGAAAAATCGAGCGTTAGCCGCATGCTGGGCAAACTGCGCCAGGCAGGGGAGCTGTATGAAACAATTTCTGATGAAGATGCCAGAGCCCGGCAGCTTCAGCTCACGGAGCAGGGCACACAAACCGTCCGGGAGATTCACCGGTACGGGAGAATGCGCGTAGAGAAAGCGCTTGAGCATCTGAATCCCGGGCAGCAAAGGTCTGTGGCCGATGGCTTGCTTAACTATGCCCAGGCACTTAAAGCCTGTCGTGGTGAGCTTTCAGGCGATCGGACAGAAGAAAAGACGTTTGAAATCCTGACGGGCTATCGACCGGGCGTTATCGGCCGGGTAGCGGAAATGCACGCCAACTATTACTCGAAACACTATAACTTTGGCCATTTCTTCGAAGGTAAAGTCGCTTCAGAGCTGGCGGAGTTCAGCGGCCGTCTTGAGCAGCCATGCAATTGCCTCTGGGTTGTCTGTCGCAGGGGGAAAATCGTGGGTTCCGTATCCATTGACGGAGAGGATCTCGGCCACAACGAAGCCCATCTACGCTGGTTTATTCTGGATGACGACTGCCGCGGCAGCGGTATTGGAAGAACGCTGCTGAGCGAGGCTATGCGCTTTTGCGATGAGTATGGTTTCTCTGCCGTGCAGCTGTGGACCGTTAGCGGGCTGAATGCTGCCCGCCATCTTTATGAATCGATGGGGTTTGAGTTAACCCGGGAATGGCAGGGCGAGCAATGGGGAAGCTCAATGCTGGAGCAGCAGTTCACGCGAAAAACCCTCATTGCCAGATAACAGGGGAAAGGTCGCCTGTGCGACCTTTTTCTTTTCTTGTTCTCACCCGCAAACTCCCCGTAAAATCAGGCGCATAAATGTGTCAGGTGGAGCCTTTACGGAATGCTGAGTTTTGTAACCAGACAACGCCGGTTTGAGCGCCGCTGGCTGATAGCGCTGTCGTTTTCGGCGGTGGTTATGCTGGCGTTAAGCCTGTGTGCGGGCGACGTCTGGTTTTCGCCGCTCTCGTGGTGGAGCGATGAGGCGAGACTCTTCATCTGGCAAATCCGACTGCCGCGTACGCTTGCCGTGCTGCTGGTAGGAGCCGCTCTGGCGGTTACCGGCACCATTATGCAATCCCTGTTTGAAAACCCTCTGGCTGAACCCGGCCTGCTTGGCGTCTCCAACGGCGCGGGCGTGGCGCTGGTTATTGCCTTGTTGCTCGGGCAGGGCACGCTACCAGGCTGGGTGCTCGGGCTGTGCGCCATCCTCGGGGCCTTAGCGATCACTCTTATTCTGTTACGTTTTTCCCGTCGTCATCTTTCCACCAGTCGTCTATTACTTGCAGGAGTCGCGCTCGGTATTATCTGTAGCGCGCTGATGACCTGGGCGGTCTACTTCAGCTCAAGCCTGGATTTACGCCAGCTCATGTACTGGATGATGGGCGGGTTTGGCGGCGTGGACTGGCGGCAGGGCTGGCTGATGGTGACGCTGTTGCCGGTGGTGGTCTGGCTATGCCGTCAGCATGCCCCGCTTAACCTGATGGCGCTGGGCGAAAACTCTGCTCGTCAGCTGGGGCTGCCCGTCTGGCTTTGGCGCAACATTCTGGTTGTCGCCACCGGCTGGCTGGTAGGCGTCAGCGTGGCGCTTGCCGGCGCTATCGGATTTGTTGGCCTGGTTATCCCGCACATGCTGCGGCTCACAGGGTTAACCGATCATCGCGTTTTACTGCCGGCCAGTGCGCTGGCCGGGGCGGCAGTATTAACCGGGGCAGATGTTGTGGCGAGGCTCGCATTAAGCTCTGCCGAGCTGCCGATTGGCGTAGTGACCGCTACGCTCGGCGCGCCGGTGTTTATCTGGCTATTATTGAAAGCCGGACGTTAATTCGGCTCACTTAGGAAGGGGATGATATGCAAAGCAATGTTCTGAATACCGAAGTCACCACCATTGACGGGGAAAGCACCACGCTTGAAAACTGGCAGGGTAAAGTCCTGCTGATTGTTAACGTCGCTTCTAAATGCGGCCTCACGCCGCAGTACGAACAGCTCGAAAACCTGCAGAAAGACTTTGAGGCACAGGGCTTCAGCGTGCTGGGCTTCCCGTGCAACCAGTTCCTGGGCCAGGAGCCGGGCAGCAGTGAAGAGATTAAAACTTTCTGCAGCACCACCTACGGCGTCACTTTCCCGCTGTTCAGCAAAATCGACGTCAACGGTGAGCATCGTCATCCGTTTTATCAGAAGCTGATTGACGCTCGTCCAGCCGCCGTGGCGCCGGAAGGCAGCGGTTTTCTGGAGCGTATGAGCAGCAAAGGGCGCGGCCCGCTTTACCCTGACGATATCCTGTGGAACTTCGAGAAATTCCTGATTGGCCGTGATGGCAAAGTGATCCAGCGTTTCTCTCCGGATATGACCCCGGAAGATCCGGTTGTACTGGAAGCGATTAAACAGGCTTTGGCAAAATAACTTGTCCATTTTGCAACTTGCAGGCGTCACCGTCGCCGATCGGCTTGGGCCGATTAGCGCGGCGGTGGAACCGGGTGAGCTAATTCATCTTGTCGGGCCTAACGGCGCGGGTAAGAGCACGTTGCTCACCCGAATGGCAGGGTTAAGCTCAGGGCCGGGACGTCTTCTGCTTAACCAGCGGCCGGTTGAAGAATGGCTTCCCGCTGCGCTTTCCCGCCGCCGTGCGTGGCTCAGCCAGCAGCAGCTGCCTCCTTTCGCTATGCCCGTCTGGCATTATCTGCAGCTTCATCAGCCTTCGCCAGAGGCGGAGGCCGCGATGCTACGCCTGGCCGAATCGCTGTGGTTAACCGACAAGCTGACGCGCGCGGTCAATCAGCTTTCCGGCGGCGAATGGCAGCGGGTAAGGCTGGCCGCAGTACTGTTACAGGTTGATCCTTCGGTCAATACTGAAGGCCAGCTGTTGCTGCTCGACGAGCCGATGAACAGCCTCGACGTTGCCCAGCAGGCGGTGCTGGATCGCCTGCTGCTCTCATTTTGTGAAGCCGGTATAGCGGTGGTGATGAGCAGCCATGATTTGAACCATAGCCTGCGGCATGCGCACAAAGTGTGGCTATTGCGTGAGGGTAAAATGGTGGCTCAGGGGCATCGGGATGACGTGTTGACGCCGAAGAATCTGGCCGCTGCCTACCAGATGCCGTTTCGATTATTACGGATCGAAGGGCACAGTATGCTGATAAGCCCGCTATAACATCGCGGAAAGCTTGCAATAATTCCGGGCGACAGGCTAAATTACTGGAAACAGTAAGACCGGGAGTTGTCTGAAAATGCGTTTGTGGCTTATTGCAGTGGCATGCATAGTGTTGGTGGGGTGTAGTCATAATGCCCCTCATCCGAACGCCCGGCTTTCCGATTCCATCACCGTTATCGCTCAGCTAAACGATCAGCTGCGCAGCTGGCACGGAACGCCGTACACTTACGGCGGCATGAGCCGGCGCGGCGTGGACTGTTCCGGCTTTGTACTGATGACCTTCCGCGACAAATTTGAGCTGATGCTGCCGCGCATGACCAGCGAGCAGGCAGAAATCGGCACCAAAATCGATAAAGATGACCTGCTGCCGGGCGATCTGGTGTTCTTTAAAACCGGCTCGGGGGAAAGCGGCCTGCACGTTGGTATTTATGACACCGACAACACGTTTATTCACGCCTCCACCAGCCGGGGCGTAATGCGTTCCTCTCTGGATAACGTCTACTGGCGCAAAAAATTCTGGCAAGCCCGCCGTATATAGTCTTTTCTGACTTTATCTGAAGTGAAAAATCGTGACCGTTCCCGCAAATCTGCGGGCAACGTCAACGCGGTTTACAATATCAGGTAATATCGGGATGCATTGTGCTTTTCCCGTTAAGGATTGTTTCATGGTCACCCTCGAAGATGTTGCTGCCCACGCCGGCGTCTCCCGCGCCACCGTCTCACGCGTGGTTAACGGCGACACTAAGGTCAAAGCGCAAACCCGCATCAAGGTAGAAGCCGCGATTGCCGAACTGGGCTATTCCCCCAATCCCGCTGCCAGAGCGCTGGCATCCAGCCAGAGCCATTCGATTGGGCTGGTCACGACATCCTATACCGGGGGCTTCTTCGGCTCGCTGATGGATACGGTGCAAACCGAAGCTGAATCTAACGGAAAGCAGCTGCTGGTGACGCAGGGTCGGGGCGTAGAAGAGAACGAGCGCAATGCCATTCAGCGGCTCTATAACCTACGCTGCGACGGTCTGATCCTGCACGTGCGTGCGATAGCCGATGAGGCGCTAATTCAGCTGGCCGAACGCGGCAACAGGTTTATCATCCTCGACAGAGAGGTGCCTGCTTTAAACGCGCGCTGCGTGGTCTTCGATCACCGTCTTGCCAGCCACATGGCCACCCGCTATTTGCTGGATGCCGGCCATCTGGCGATAGCCTGCCTGCATGGTCCAACCCAGCGAACCTCCAGCCTTTTACGTCGTCAGGGTTTTCTTGATGCCATGGAGGAGAGGGATGTTACGCCGGTGGCGGTGGTAGAAGGCGAATACGATATGCCAAGCGGCTACCGGCAAACCGCGATGCTGTTAGAGAAGTACAAAATCAGCGCGCTGTACTGCTGCAATGAAGAAATGGCCGTCGGGGCAATGCTGGCCATTACCGAACGAGGTTTACGCATTCCTCTGGATATATCCCTTATTTGTTATGACAGTGGAGATCGGGCGGCGTTTGTACGCCCGGCGTTAACCAGCGTTTATTTTCCGATAGGGGATATGGCACGCTACGCAACGCGTAAATTACTTAATGAACATTGTGAGGATGAATCTTTTTTACCCTGCATCATTGCCCGGGACTCCGTGCGCAATTTGCGTTAAAAACTGGCTATGTACGGATATCCAGGATAAGCTCAAAGTTATTAAAAGATAAGCTTAAACGTTTCAGGGATGAGTGTGAAATTCACAGCGATAGCAGCTATCCGACTATTTTCGGATTGGCGCTGTATCTCTCTGCCGTCCAACCAGAAATCCGCAGGGCTGGCAAAATGATTGTTTCACTTGATAGTGTTTATTGTTCTCATCTCTATTATCGTCCGGCCGTACGGCCGGATGACAGTATTATGGGTGTCGAAATCGTCGCAAACTTCGTCGGGGCTGACGCGCCAGTACGTATTCCAACCGAGCTGTTAATCCCTCATCTTGCCCCTGAGCAGCACCTTGAGCTGTTCAGAGAAAAATTAACGGTAATAGAAGCACAGCAGGATTTCTTTATCACCCGGCAGCTTGTGGTCTGGATTCATATTAATGAAACTATTATTGATGCGTTAATTAATAACCAGAATTTATATATTCGCTTAAAGGCTTTGCCGTTTATTGAATTAACCCTCAGCGAAAGTTTTTTGGATTTAAATAGCGGTAAAACTAATTTAAGGCTGGCCTGGGCAGTGGAACGTTTTCCGCTGGTGCTGGCAGACTTTGGTGCCGGCCATGCCACGACCAAACCGGTGTTCGACGGCCTGTTCAGGCGCGTTATTATGGATCGTTTTTTTATTCAAAAACTGCTGTCGGGCCGCACCTTTACGCCTTTTATGCTGGCCATCATTGGGCAGGTTTCCCCGTTTTGTGAATCATTGCTGGTGGCCGGAATAGACTCCGCTAACGCGCGGCGTAAAGTACAGGCGCTGGGCTTTGCCGCGATGCAGGGCAAACTGTGGCCGCTTGTTCAGCCGGAATATCTGGCGTCACTTTTCCCACCTCATGAAGGTCTGATTCACTAAAGTCCCTGCTGCGTCACCGTGTTTAAAATCCATTACCGGGGCTACACTGTCGGGCGGAGGAACCATGACCAACACTTTAACTTTTCTGAATACCTGGCACGACGAGCTGCCGGGTTTCTACCGCGAATTAAACCCAACGCCGCTAAAAAATGCGCGGCTGCTTTATCACAGCCAGCCGCTGGCCGATGAGTTGGGTCTCGAACGGTCTCTTTTTGACGCACAGCATCAGGGTGTCTGGTGTGGCGAAACGCTACTGCCCGGCATGCAGCCGCTGGCCCAGGTCTACAGCGGGCACCAGTTCGGCGTCTGGGCCGGGCAACTGGGAGACGGTCGCGGTATTTTACTGGGTGAGCAACAGCTGGCCGACGGGCGCAAAGTTGACTGGCACCTGAAAGGTGCTGGCTTAACGCCTTACTCGCGGATGGGAGACGGCAGGGCGGTACTGCGCTCCACTATTCGAGAGTTTCTTGCCAGTGAAGCTATGCATGCCCTCGGGGTCCCAACTACGCGAGCCTTAACGATTGTCACCAGCGACACGCCCGTGCAGCGCGAAACGGTTGAGCAGGGGGCGATGCTGCTCCGGGTGTCTGAGAGCCACCTGCGTTTTGGTCACTTTGAGCACTTCTATTACCGCCGCGAGCCGGAGAAAGTGCAGCAGCTTGCCGATTACGCCATTCGCCACCACTGGCCGCATTTGCAGGGGCTTGAAGAACGCTATGAGCTGTGGTTCAGCGACGTCGTGACGCGCACCGCCGCGTTAATTGCCAGCTGGCAAACCGTGGGGTTTGCACACGGGGTGATGAACACGGATAACATGTCGATTCTTGGCCTGACCATGGACTACGGCCCGTATGGCTTCCTCGACGATTACCAGCCTGAGTTTATCTGCAACCATTCGGATTATCAGGGGCGATATGCTTTTGATAACCAACCTGCCGTAGGGCTGTGGAACCTGCAGCGGCTGGCGCAAACGCTGTCTCCGTTTATTACTGCCGATAAGCTGAACGCTATTCTGGATGGCTATCAGCCGGCCATTATGCGTGCCTTTGGCCAGCAGATGCGGGCCAAACTTGGGCTATGCACAGAGCAGTCGGCCGACAACCAAATCCTCAGCGAACTGTTTGCTTTGATGAGCAAAGAAGGGAGCGATTACACCCGCACCTTCCGCATGCTTAGCATGACGGAACAGCTCAGCGCCGCCTCGCCGCTGCGCGATGAGTTTATCGACCGGGCAAGTTTTGACGCGTGGTTTGGACGTTATCGCGAAAGGCTTCAGGTCGAGCAGGTGAGTGATGCAGAACGCCAGCAGAAAATGCAGGCGGTGAACCCGGCCCTGGTGTTGAGGAACTGGCTGGCGCAACGGGCAATCGAGGCGGCGGAGCAGGGCGATACTCGTGAACTGGCTAAGCTGCATCAGGCATTGCTCCAGCCGTTTACCGACCGTCAGGACGACATGACGCAGCGCCCGCCTGACTGGGGAAAACGGCTGGAAGTCAGCTGTTCCAGCTGATTACTGGCGCAGACCTACCTGAGGAACCGGGTGTTCCGGATGCCGGAATACCCGCAGGTCCGCCTGATACCAGCGCTGTAAAATTTGCTCGTCCAGCACTTCATCAGGCGTGCCGTCCGCGACCATCCTGCCCTTATGCAGCAGAACAATGCGATCGGCCCACAGCGCGGCCAGGTTTAAATCGTGCAGCACAACGCAAACCGACAGCGTGCCCATTTGGGCCAGACGTCGCAGCAGGCGCAGCACGTGCTGCTGGTGGTAGAGATCCAGCGCGGACGTTGGTTCATCCAGAAACAGCCAGCCGTGGGGCTGTCCGTCGCACCAGAGCTGTGCCAGCGCCCGGGCAAGCTGCACCCGCTGCTGTTCGCCGCCGGACAGGCGACAAAAATCTCTGCCGCTCAGGTCATCACAGCCGGTTAGCGCCATGACTTCCGCCACGACGCTGGCCGTTGACTCCTGCGGCCAGGGCGCCCGGCCCATGGCGATCACGTCTTCTACCGTCCAGCTAAACGCCATATTGCTTTGCTGGCGCATCACCGCCCGTTTGCGGGAAAGGGCGTCGTTGGACCACTGGTTTAAATCATGCCCCGCCAGGGCGACCCGCCCGCTGTCCGGTTGTTGAAACCCGGTTAACAGCCGCAACAGCGTGGATTTCCCCGCGCCGTTTGGGCCAATCAGTGCGACCACTTCGCCCGGCTTCAGGCTGACGTTAACGTCGTCAATGAGATAACGATGACCCATTTTCAGCGAAACATGATGCGTCTGCAGAATTTCGTCCATCACGCTCTCTCCTTGCTGCGGAAAATCATCGCCAGAAACCATGGCCCGCCAATCAGGCTGGTCAGCAGACCCACCGGCATTTCAGCGGGGGCGACAACCGTGCGCGCCAATGTATCGGCCACCAGCAAAAGCATCGCGCCTGCCAGCACCGAGCCAGGCACCAGCCAGCGATGATCGGACCCAAGCCACATGCGCACCAGGTGTGGTACCACCAGCCCGACAAAGCCGATAACGCCGCTGATCGCCACCGAGGCGGCAACCAACAGCGCGCTCAGGATCAGCAGATGGCGCTGGGTTGTTTTGACATCAACGCCAAGATAGTGCGCTTCTTCATCGCCAAGCTGGAGCAGGTTAAGGCGCTTAGACAGCAGCCAGATCCCTGCGGCTGCGGGCAGGATAAGAGAGGCGGTGGCGAGCAGCGTTGACCACTGTGCCTGGCCCAGGCTGCCCATACCCCAAAGCGAAAGCTGGCGGAGCTGGGTGTCGTTGCTGATCCACGACAATACGCCAACCGCCGCGCCGCACAGGGCGTTGATAGCGATACCCACCAGCAGCAGGCGAGACAAACTGTTGGCACCCTTACGGCTAAGCAGGAAAATCGCCAGCGTCACCGCCAGGCTGCCGACAAATGCAGCTAACATGGGAGCATAAAGTGCCAAAACCGCCGGCAGGGCCAGCGGCATCACGATAGACAGACCCACCGCCAGCGCGGCCCCGCTGCTGATCCCCAGTAAACCAGGGTCAGCCAGCGGGTTACGGAACAGCCCCTGCATCACGCAGCCGGACAGCGCCAGGGCGCCGCCAATCAGCGCCGCCAGCAGCACGCGAGGCAGGCGGATGTTGAGCCAGATATCGCGCAGCGTGTCGTCATGCGCCTGCCAAAGCACGGCAACCGACAGCCGCATGGCACCGAGATTCGCGGCAATAAGCGCCATTGCCAGCAGAACCAGCCCCATCAAACACAGGGCGTGGTGAGGCAAAGGGCGGCGTATCACGGTAATTGCTCCGCTTTCTTACGCAGGGCGAGGATCGTCTGCGGGGTATCAATGCCAAAGCCGAGCAGCGCCATGTCATCCACCACCATCAGCCGTTTGTTTTTTCCCGCAGGGGTCTGTGCAAGGCCCGGTAATGCCCAGACCTTGTCCTCGCCGCCGAGGGTTTTCACCCCGTCGGTGGTGACCAGAATCAGGTCAGGCTTGCTGGCGATGACGCCTTCCTGGGACAGCGGCTGATAGCGCTTAAAGCCCTGCATGGCGTTGTCCAGGCCCGCAGCGTGAATCGCGGCATCCGCAGCGGTTTCCTGTCCTGCCGCCATAGCGGTCATGCCGCCGTGGCTCATAATGAACAACACTTTTTTACCAAGCGGCTGGGCTGGGATCGCCGCCAACTGGTCGTGAAGCTCCTTACGCAGCTTGTCGCCTTCGGCGGTTTTACCCAGCGCGTTAGCCACGGCCGCCACTTTGGCGTCAATGCTGTCCAGGCTGTTTTCGGCCGGGACGGTAACAACCTTCACCTTGCTGGACTCAACCTGTTTCAACGCCATTGAGGGCTGTGCCTGCGCGCTGACGAGTACCAGCGTCGGGCGCATAGCCAGAATACCTTCGGCGTTAAGCTGGCGCAGGTAGCCGACATCCGGCAGCTTTTTCACGGCATCGGGATGAAGGCTCGTGCTATCACGAGCCACCACATCCTGACCCGCACCCAGAGCCCAGGCAATCTCGGTGACGTCGCCACCGATGGTTACCACGCGCTCGGCCGCACCTGCCATTAACGGCAGGGCGAGGATGGCGAGCAGCAGGCGTTTCATGCCGCTAACCCTTTGCCGATCAGCGCTTCAATCTGCGTGCGCCACTGCTCTTGCTCCGGCTGGCCTTCGGTACGCTGGCCGTACAGCTGTGCGATTTGCGTGCCGTCGGCGGCAAATAGCTCAAGGCTGGTAACGTGGCCGTCGGCGGTTGGTTTGCGGGTTACCCAGCTTTCGGCAATGGTGTCACCCATCAGGTGCAGGGTGAATTCCGGGTTGAAGACGTTGACCCAGTTCTCCATCGGCACCACCTTGCGAATTTCACCGGTGAAGATCTGCACGCAGCCACGGTTGCCGACGAAAATCATGATTTCGTTGCCGTCTTCTTTCGCCTGATTCAGCAAATGAGAGAGGGCTTCGTTATCCACGCGGCAGGCCAGGTCGTCTTTCACCAGGCGGAAAGCCTGCTGGCGCGTCAACTGGTGGCGTTTCAGCAGCTGGAAGAACTGGTGCACGTCGGTCATCGCGCGCCATTCGGCATCCACTTTGTCGGCTTCGACGGTTGGGGTCATCACCGCTTCTTCAACGGCTTTAATATCCAGAGCCGGGTTGTCGGTATGGATAAAGCGCGTCAGCACCTGGCTCCAGGCTTCAACATCCGTGTTGTCGGTGGTGTACACCTTCAGCAGCGCATCGCCCTGATGGTCGAAGAACTGGATGCTCTGGCGTTCACCGCGAGCCGTCTCTTCACGGACGTGGAACACGCTTGCCCACTGGTTCAGGAACAGGCGTAGATCCAGCGCACGCGGGTTCAGTACCAGCCCGGCGTGGCCGTTCAGGTGTTGGTTCTCGAAGCGGCCAACCTGCTCGTGAACCGCATATTCGTTACGGCAGATGCACTTCGTTTCCCCCACGGCTTCCAGCGCGGCGAAAATCTCTTTCACATCGCCGTTCAGGCGCCATGCGTCGTGCCCGACTCGGGCATGGGTCAGTTCCGCTTCGCTGATGTGCATCAGTTTGGCGATATCCCGGGCGTATTTCTTCGGGTGTTCTTGCTTAAGCTGGATCCAGCTGTCGTAACGCTGACTCATGAATAACTCCTTTACCATTGATAGCTCACGAAAATTTTACCGTTACGGCCATCCTGCGGGAGACCCTGCGGTGACCAGTACTCTTTATCGAAGGCGTTGCCAAACACCAGCGTGGTGGTTAAACCGCGCAGCTGCTGCTGCCCTTTATAGCTGACATAGAAATCGCTGACCGCGTAGCCCGGCTGCTGTGCATAGGAGCTGCTGATGTGGGTGGAACGCTCGGCGAAGGTGCCGACCCAGCCCACGGAGAAGCCGCTGTGCGCAACGGGGATGTCCAGGGTGGTAGTGACGGTGTCCGGGTTCAGGCTGGAAATGTACTCGCCGGTGTCTTCATCTTTACCGCGGGTGCGGTTATAGGCGGTATCCAGGCTGAACAGATCGGCGGTGTACTTCGCGGTCACGTCCCAGCCCCAGATTTTGGCTTTCGGTACGTTATAGGACATGGTGGTCGCTTTGGCGAAGTCCACGGTGGTGGAGATGTAATCTTTCGCTTTGGTGTCGAAGTAGCTGGCTTTGAACTCCAGGCCATCGTTGGCCATCGCCAGGTTGTCGAAGCGCAGACCGAAGCCGTATTCCTGAGTTTCGTTGGTTTCCGGACGCAGGTTCGGGTTTGGTACCCAGTAGTTGGTGTAGCGGGTGCCGATGGAGAAGTGCTTGGCGTCGTTATACATCTCGCCCATGGTCGGGGCACGGAACGCCTGCGCATAGGAACCAAACAGCATCAGCCAGTCGGTTGGGGTTACGGAAACTGCCCCACGGGATGACCATTTATCGGCGTCTACGTCTTTATAGCCCTGGCTGCTGCCGCTGTAGTTGTCGTAGCGCGTGCCGGCCAGAATAGAAATCGGCAGGTCGCGCAGGGTGATCTCATCCTGCAGCCAGCCTGAACCGAAGTTGATTTTCGCCTGCGGGAAACCGGTTGTCAGGCCGCCTGGAGCCTGTTCCTGACGGTAATATTCACCGCCGTAGGTCAGCAGGTTAGCCGCGAAGCTGTCGTTAAACAGGCGGCTGCGGTTTTCGAGCTTGCCGCCCTTCGTGGTCTGTTTGCGGAACTCGCCGCCCTGGTTAGGGGTTTCTGCGTTAATGCGTGCCTCTGACCAGTAGGCCGTCGCGGTGGCGTTCAGCCAGTCGTTATCCTGCGGGCCGAGATGGTACTTCAGCTGTGCATCGCGCTGGATGGTTGAGCGGTTGGTCATCGGGTTGCTGGAGGCGGTGGCATCCGGCGTCTGCGGATTCTTCGGTTCGCGCGCGCTGTTGTTGTAATAACGTAGGGAGCCGGACAGAGACTGAGCGGAATCGATATACCAGGTGCCTTTGGTCAGCAGGTTGCCAATGTTTTCGTCATTAGGTGCCGTTTCGCCATTGCTCTGACGCAGGTTACCGCGGTCGCGGCTGGACCAGGCGACAACGCCGTCCAGGTTGTCGGTGCGGCCAAAGGCGCTGGCGCCCATGCCGATGCTGTGGTCGCCGGTGCCGCCGGTGCCGAATACGCGGTAGCCGCTATTTTGGCCTGCAAATAACAGATCTGCCGCGTCTGCGGTTTCATAGGAGATGACGCCGCCCAGGGCGCCGCTGCCGTACAGCAGGGCTGCAGGGCCACGAACCACTTCAATGCGTTTAATCAGCGCGGGGTCGAGGAACGTGCTGTTCAGGTGGCCGGTGTCGGTGCCCTGGCGAATGCCGTCCACCAGGGTCAGCACGCCGCGGCGGTCGTAGCCGCGCATGTTGATGTCCTGGCCGTTGGTGCGCCCGGTGCCATCGATAGTTATCCCCGGCACTTTACGCAGCATGTCAGCGGCAGAGGTGGACGTCTGGCTCTCCGGCGAATTCGCGTCGATAACGCTGACCATCATCGGGGCTTCGAAGGTACTGCGCTGGTTACCGGTGGCAACCACGGTCATCTGCTCATCTTTAGCAAAGGCGGGCAGGGCAGTAAAAACGGCTAACGTGAGTACAGACAGACGAAAACCTGCTGTGTTGGTGCAAGGCATAGCGCAACTCTCCATAAGAATAACGAAAGCGCTGGCTGCCTGGGGATGACCTGGGTGGCTGGCTAATTTCCCCTTTTGGATTTGGGGAACGGTTTGTTTAATTTATTTGGTCAGGATGAGCTTCCCGGCCTGAGTCTGGCGTAACAGATACTGCTGCCCTTCGTGCACGATAACGACACGGCCATCGGCGCCGAGCAGCGTTTTGCTGTCAACCTGACGCGGTTCTGTCCCTGTCTGCGGGCGGGCGGGGGTGAATGGTTTGTCCATACGCTTCACTCTGTTTACAAATGACAATCAGTGTAACAATGAGAATCATTATCAGAAAAAGCAGGATCGGCGGCAAGCATTATTTGTAATAATTCTGTGAATCAGGGAATTTCTCTGCGGGCACGTTGTCGCGAAGCGTAATGCTATGATATCCGGCGGGTTATTGGGCTCCCCGCCGGAAGGTTGGGTCAGAAGCGTCTGTCGATTGCCTGGGCCAGCATGGCGACCAGAGTTTCCGTATCTTCCCAGTTAAGGCAAGGATCGGTGATCGACTGGCCGTAGGTCAGCGGCTGGCCGGCGACGATTTGCTGCGTCCCTTCTTGCAGGAAGCTTTCCGCCATGATCCCGGCGATCGCCCTGGAGCCGTTGCGAATTTGCGTGCAAACATCTTCGCAGACGTCTAACTGGCGGCGGTGCTGCTTCTGGCAGTTACCGTGGCTGAAATCAATCACCAGATGCTCCGGCAGGTCGAACGCGCTCAGCGTATCGCAGGCCGCGGCAATGTCTTCCGCGTGGTAATTCGGCTGTTTGCCGCCGCGCATAATAATGTGTCCATAAGGGTTGCCGCTGGTCTGGTAAATCGTCATCTGCCCTTTTTTATCCGGGGAGAGGAACATATGGCTGGCACGCGCGGCGCGAATGGCGTCTACCGCAATGCGGGTATTGCCGTCGGTGCCGTTCTTAAAGCCGACCGGGCAGGAGAGCGCGGACGCCATCTCACGGTGGATCTGGCTTTCGGTCGTGCGCGCGCCAATCGCACCCCAGCTAATCAGGTCGGCGATATACTGCCCGGTCACCATATCCAGGAATTCTGTCGCGGTGGGCACACCCAGCTCATTCACCTGCAGCAGCAGGCGACGAGCCTGTTCGATACCGTAATTAATGCGGTAGCTGCCGTTCAGGTCCGGATCGGAAATCAACCCTTTCCAGCCGACGACGGTGCGGGGTTTCTCGAAGTAGGTGCGCATCACGATCTCAAGGCGATCCTGATGTTTTTCTCGCAGCGTTTTGAGACGGCGAGCGTAGTCCATTGCCGCATCAAGGTCATGGATAGAGCATGGCCCGACGATAACCAGCAGGCGCTTATCTTCCCCGGTAAGGATCTTTTCTATCCTGCGGCGGGCGGTGGTTACGTGCTGCGCAACGTCAGCGGAAACCGGGAAACGCTCTGTCAGCTCGGCCGGGGTCACCAGGCTGTCGATGCGCGCGGTTCGCAATTCATCTGTTTTGTTCATTGGGTGTCTCAGAAATTTTGTCTTCTCTGCGGCAGATTTACCGGGAAGTGATGGGGATCACAATAAACCAAAGCTGACCGATTTCAACATTCTGCCCGCTTTGGCAAAGGGATTACCCCACCGCAGTCTGTACACCCTAGCATACACGATTGGTCTTTTGTACTAGTTTCTTAGTACATGCGGCGATTCAGTCCCATAATATCGAGAATTTTGGTCGCCATTTCTTCCACCGAATAGTTGGTACTGTTGAGGTAGCGAATCTGGTTTTTACGGAACAGCGCCTCGACTTCGGCGACCTCCAGACGGCACTGGCGCAGGGAAGCATAGCGGCTGTTTTCACGGCGCTCTTCGCGGATAGCGGCCAGTCGTTCGGGGTTGATAGTCAGGCCAAACAGCTTGTGCTGCAGCGGTTTAAGCACCGCGGGAAGCTGAATGTTGTCCATGTCATCGGCAATAAAAGGGTAGTTGGCGGCGCGAATGCCAAACTGCATGGCGAGATAGAGGCTGGTAGGGGTTTTTCCACAGCGGGACACGCCCAGCAGAATCACCTGAGCCTGATCGAGATTGCGCATCGAAATGCCGTCATCGTGCGCCAGCGTGTAGTCAATGGCGGCAATGCGCGCGTCATACTTCATCAGGTTGCCGGGGTTAAGGCCGTGAGTTCTGTGGGCAACGGGCGTCGGGTCGAGCTTCAGCTCCTGCTGCAGCGGGGCGACCAGGGTCTGCACGATGTCCTGACAGAAGCCTTCGCTCTGCATAATGATGTCGCGGATAGTGGGCATCACGATGGAATAAAACACCAGCGGGCGCACACCTGTCTGCTGGTAAATCGCGTCAATCTGCTCTTTGACCGCTTTTGCCCGACTTTCATTTTCAACAAACGGCAGGGTAATACTGTTGATAGATACCGGGAATTGTGACATCACCGCGTGGCCAAGTACCTCGGCGGTAATTGCCGTGCCATCGGAAATACAAAATACCTGACGATCGACTAAGTTATCCATTTTTATTCCTGAACGGGGAACCGGTTTACCCAAAGCATAAAGTAAAACAAGGCATTCCGAGTAGCGCTAATCTTAATTTAAAAAGTGAAATAGCGTTTTTAAATTTAATAAACCATCGGAAATATATTCAAATCAACACTATAACCATTGGTATTGTAAGGATTATATGATAATCAATGGTTTATGAAGTGAGCGGATCTATCCGAAAATGTCATATTTTATTTTGCTTGAACGATTCACCGGTTTCATTCTCCCCCCGGAATATGCAAAGCTAAATACGAAGTCTGGTGTTTCTTGTACCCATTCATTTAAAAAAGGATTGTTTCGATGTCCAATAACGGCTCGTCATCGCTGGTGCTTTGGTATAACCAACTCGGCATGAATGATGTAGACAGGGTCGGGGGCAAAAATGCCTCCCTGGGTGAAATGATTACCAATCTTTCGGGTATGGGCGTTTCCGTCCCGAACGGTTTTGCCACTACCGCCGAGGCGTTTAACCTTTTTCTCGACCAGAGCGGCGTGAACCAGCGTATTTATGAGCTGCTGGATAAAACCGACATTGACGACGTTAGCGAACTGGCGAAAGCCGGGGCGCAGATTCGCCAGTGGATTATTGACACGCCTTTCCAGCCCGAGCTGGAAGATGCTATCCGCGAAGCCTATCAAACGCTCTCTGCCGACGATGCCGAAGCCTCCTTTGCGGTGCGCTCTTCCGCCACTGCCGAAGACATGCCGGACGCTTCCTTTGCCGGGCAACAAGAAACCTTCCTCAACGTGCAGGGCTATGATGCCGTGCTGGTGGCGGTGAAACACGTTTTCGCCTCGCTGTTTAACGACCGTGCAATCTCCTACCGCGTGCATCAGGGCTATGACCACCGTGGCGTGGCGCTCTCCGCTGGCGTACAGCGCATGGTGCGCTCCGACCTGGCTTCTTCCGGGGTCATGTTCTCCATCGATACCGAATCTGGTTTCGATCAGGTGGTGTTTATCACCGCCGCGTGGGGTCTGGGTGAAATGGTAGTGCAGGGCGCAGTGAACCCGGATGAATTCTACGTGCACAAGCCAACGCTTGCAGCGGGTAATCCGGCTATCGTGCGTCGCACCATGGGCTCGAAAAAAATCCGTATGGTTTACGCCCCGACTCAGGAACACGGCAAGCAGGTGCGGATTGAAGACGTGCCGGAAGCCGACCGCGACCGTTTCTGTATTACCCAGGAAGAAATTCAGGAACTGGCTAAGCAGGCGGTACAAATCGAAAAACATTATGGCCGCCCGATGGACATCGAGTGGGCGAAAGACGGCCACACCGGCAAGCTGTTTATCGTTCAGGCTCGTCCGGAAACCGTGCGTTCTCAGGGCCAGGTCATGGAACGCTATCAGCTGCACGCCCAGGGGCAAATCGTGGCGGAAGGCCGCGCGATTGGTCACCGCATCGGCGCAGGCCCGGTAAAAGTTATTCACGACATCAGCGAAATGAACCGCATTCAGCCGGGGGACGTGCTGGTCACCGACATGACCGACCCTGACTGGGAGCCGATCATGAAAAAAGCGGCGGCAATTGTCACCAACCGCGGCGGGCGTACCTGCCACGCGGCAATCATCGCCCGTGAGCTTGGTATTCCTGCCGTTGTGGGCTGCGGCGACGCAACCGAGCGGATGAAAGACGGCCAGAACGTCACCGTATCCTGCGCCGAAGGCGACACCGGCTACGTTTACGCTGAAATCCTCGACTTCACCGTGAAAAGCTCTACGGTGGATGCGATGCCGGATCTGCCGCTGAAAATCATGATGAACGTCGGTAACCCGGACCGTGCTTTCGACTTCGCCTGCCTGCCGAACGAAGGCGTTGGCCTGGCGCGTCTGGAATTTATCATCAACCGCATGATTGGCGTGCACCCGCGCGCGCTGCTGGAGTTCGACCAGCAGGAGCCCGCTCTGCAGGCTGAAATCCGCACGATGATGAAAGGCTATGACGATCCGGTTGAGTTCTACGTTGGTCGCCTGACCGAGGGGATCGCGACCCTGGGCGCAGCGTTCTGGCCGAAGCGTGTGATCGTGCGTCTGTCCGACTTCAAATCTAACGAATACGCCAACCTCGTGGGCGGCGAGCGTTATGAGCCGGAAGAAGAGAACCCAATGCTGGGCTTCCGTGGTGCAGGTCGCTACGTGGCGGACAGCTTCCGTAACTGTTTCGCGCTGGAATGTGCGGCCATGAAGCGCGTGCGTAACGAAATGGGCCTGACCAACGTCGAAGTGATGGTGCCGTTTGTGCGTACCGTCGCCCAGGCGAAAGCGGTTGTTGAAGAGCTGGAGCGTCAGGGCCTGAAGCGCGGTGAGAACGGGCTGAAAATCATCATGATGTGTGAGATCCCGTCCAACGCCCTGCTGGCGGACGAATTCCTGCAATACTTCGACGGCTTCTCCATCGGCTCTAACGATATGACGCAGCTTGCGCTGGGCCTGGACCGCGACTCTGGCGTGGTTTCCGAGCTGTTTGACGAGCGTAACGATGCGGTGAAAGCGCTGCTGTCGATGGCCATCAAAGCGGCGAAGAAACAGGGTAAATACGTGGGGATCTGCGGTCAGGGGCCTTCCGATCACGAAGACTTCGCGGCCTGGCTGATGGAAGAGGGGATTGACAGCCTGTCCCTGAACCCGGACACCGTGGTGCAGACCTGGCTAAGCCTCGCCGAACTGAACAAGTAACGCTCCCCTCTCATTAAAAAGAAAGGGAACCGCTCCGGTGTCTTCCTGCCGTGCATTGGGAAGCTCACCGGGGCGGCTATTATCCCCGCTTAATCAAATCCTTCATGCCGGTAATAATGGCCTCGCACCACGCCGCATAATCATGCCCGCTCGACCAGGGATTAAAGCTCACCTCATAGCCTTTTTCACGCAGCACGACCTCAAGCTGCTGGGTGTTGCGGTAAATTCCCCCGTCCGCGCCTTTGCTTTCGAAGCGGCCTGCCTGTAGCCAGAAACGAACGGGTAAGCGCGGTGACGCCTGATACTGCCGGGTTAGCCAGCCCGGCATTTCACCCTCGGGCGCCCACCAGTAAGAGCCGGACAAGCTCAGCACGTTACCAAACGTCTCGGGATGACGCAGGGCAACCCAGGCAGAGGCAAGCCCGCCGTAGCTTGAACCCGCCACAATGGTTTTCCGCGCCGTAGTGGTGATGCCCTGGCGGTTAAGCCACGGCGTCAGCTCCTGGGCCATAAAATCGGCAAAGTCCGGATTGGGCGGCAGCTCTTTCTCACGGCGTTCGCCGTCCAGGCTGTCGATAAACACGGCGTTAACCGGCGGCAGGGCATGGCGGGCAATCAGGCCGTCCAGCACGTTGGCGAGATGATAACGATCCTGATACATGCGGCCGTCAAACAGCATCAGCGTCCAGCGTGCGGGCTGGCTGCCTCGCGGCCGGTAAACCGTCACTTCACGGCGGTTATTGAGCTTTTTGCTCTCAACCTGGTAACGAACCAGCGAGCCATGGCGGATGGGTTCCGAGGTAGCCTGCGGCGTAAAATAGCGGCGGGCGGTGAGGTCTAAAAGCGAGAAACGACTCCAGCGATCCCCCTGGCCCGACGGGCTGGATTGCGGATTAAGCGGGTCGGCCTGAGCCGTGACCAGAATTGCGCGGCGCTGCTCGCGAGCGGTGCCTTCGGTAAGCGGGACATCAGGCGCAAGCTTGTACTGCATCAGCGTATCAGCCGGCACTACATAGCTGCGATACCAGACATCGGACTGCCCCAGGCGAAACATCGGGTCGTGATCGCCTGCCGGAGAGCCGAGCACAAAAACGTTGCCCTGCGCGCCACGCCACAGGAAGGTAACGCGCTTGTTGTTGGCGTCTATCGTTTCGACCAGCGGCGTACCTTGCTCGCGTCTTTCCTGCCAGAACGTGTCCGTACCTGCGCCACGGCTCAGCGCCTGCTCAAGCGCCAGCAGCGCAGGGCTTTCCGGGGATTGCATTTCATTGCGTTTGAGCGGAACCGTCTCACGAATCTGCCAGCGGAACTGCCAGCGCTTACCGGGCTCGCCGCGAAGCACCAGCGTTGACGCCTGGCCGACGGGCAGGGCAAAAAGCGGGTTATGTTTACCGTCCACCGGCCCGTTTTCCACCAGCGCGCGCCAGAGCCTGCCTTTGCTGTCAATCAGGCTGGCGTCGGTCACGCCGCTCAGCCGGACGTTAGCGTAATTCTCCCGCAGGGCCGGAAGCCCAAAGCAGATTTCACCGCTGGCATCGAACTTTCCCTCCTGCTCTCCCTGGCTGCCGGTAAAGGTGCAGGTCGCGGCCACCGCCGACGCTGAACAAAGTCCCAACATTAATGCGCTCCACGCGGCTCTCATGGCGTCCATCATTCCTGATAAAAAAGTCCATACACGCTAATGCAAATGAGATTGATTTGCAATAACATTGCGAGTCGTTGCGTTTTACGACAAAACGTAACAGGAGAGAAAGGCGAAGCTATTTCACCTCATCACAGGGGACGTTACGGTAATGCATTTTAAAAACAATAAGGTGACCCACAGCCTTTGGCTGATGGGCTTCAGTACCATGGGGATGGTTGGCGGCGTTCAGGCGCAGGAACGGCAGGGCAGCGAGGAGACTCTCGTTGTGACCGGCTCGGTGAGCGAAGATCCTTCGGCGCCGCTGAAGGGGATGGTGGCGACTAAAACGCTTTCCGCGACGAAAACCGCGGCTGACCTGGTGAAAACGCCGCAGTCGGTGTCGGTTATCACCCGCGACCAGATGAACGCCCAGGATGTGACATCCGTATCGCAGGCCCTGCGCTATTCGGCGGGCGTTTTTACGGAGTATCGGGGAAGTTCGAACCGGAACGACGAGGTTTTTGTGCGTGGCTTCAGCTACGTGCCAAAATATCTCGACGGGCTGAGCTACGGCGCAACGGCTTCATCGCAGACCGGGACGTTTGACCCGTGGCTGCTTGAGCGCGTGGAGCTGGTGCGCGGCCCGGCGTCGGTGCTGTTTGGCCAGGTGAACCCCGGCGGGCTTATCAGTATGACCAGCAAGCGGCCGACAAGGGAAGCGATACATGAAGTGCAGTTTCGCTCAGGCAACCAGCATCTGGCCGAGGGGGCTTTTGATTTTGGCGGATCGCTAAGCGACGACGACCGTGTGCTTTACCGCTTAAACGGGATTGCACGAACGCAGCACAGCCAGGTGGCCGACTACAAAGAGCAGCGGATGGCGATTGCACCCGCGCTGACCTGGTATCCCAATGAGCAGACGCGTTTTACTTTGCTGACCAGCTACCAGAAAGATCCGAAGGCTGGCTATCGTAACTTCCTGCCTGCCGCAGGGCTGGTGACCGAAACGGCCGCAGGGTATATCCCGCGGGACTTTAACGTCAGCGATCCTAATTACGACCAGTCGTGGCGCGAGCAAACGATGGTTGGCTATGAGTTCGAGCATAGCTTCAACGACATCTTTACCTTCCGCCAGAATGCTCGCTACGCCAGCATCAAACAGAAGTATCGTTACCTCGTGTATTCCACCTCGAAGAGCGACACGTTACTTTCGCGCCGTGCGCAGCGAGAAACGCGTGATACCGATGAGTTTGGCGTAGATAACCAGCTCGAGGCGCAGTTCGATACAGGCACGTTAGGGCACACGCTGTTGGGCGGCCTGGATTACAAGTCCAACCACGACCGGCAGCAGCTTAGCCGAGGCATGGGAGCGAAATACGATATCTACTGGCCTCGTCCGGTATACGGCCTCAACGTTGATGAAAGCACTTTTAGCGCGGTCAGCGACGACCAACAAAATCTCGATCAAACCGGCGTTTATCTGCAGGATCAGCTGAGCTGGAACCGCTGGCAGCTGCTGCTGTCCGGGCGCTACGACTGGGCCGAGGTGCGAACGACGGACCGCCTTAAAGGCAAAAGCACGCAGCAGAATGACAGCAAGTTCACCTGGCGCACCGGCCTGCTTTATGCCTTTGATTTTGGCCTGTCGCCCTATATCAGCTACAGCACTTCCTTTGAACCCAACCTGCAGACTAACCGTGCGCCGGGTACCTCGCCGTTCGACCCAAGCCTGGGTAAGCAAACCGAAGTGGGCCTGAAATATCAGCCGCTGAAAGAGACGTTCATGACGCTGGCGCTGTTTGATCTTCGCCAGACAAACGTGGGGACGTACAACGGCGCGCTGGGTTGGTTCGAAAACGCCGGTGAGATCCGCTCCAAAGGGCTTGAAGCGGAGGTTCACTCCACGCTGTTTAACAGCCTCAACCTGATAGGCTCCTATACGTGGACGGATGCGGAAACCGCGAGCACTACCGTAGCCGGAACCGAAGGGAAAGTGCCGGCACGCATTCCAACGCATATGGCGTCTGCATGGGGCAGTTACACCATTCCTGATGGCGTGCTGAAAAACCTGACCGCCGGCGTCGGGGTTCGTTATATCGGTACCAGCTATGGCGATGCGAAAAATACGTTTAAAGTACCCGCCGTGGATTTGTATGACGCGATGCTGCGCTACGAGCTGGGCGAAGTGAGTCCTCAGCTGAAGGGCGCCGCCGTGCAGTTCAACGTCAACAACCTGGCGGACACAAAATATGTGGCTTCCTGCGCGTCTGATTCGGCGTGCTTCTACGGCATTGGCCGCACCCTGACCGCAACCGTCAGCTATCGCTGGTAAGGAGAATTTTTTTGCGCTATCTGCTTTTGGCGCTTATCGCACTCGCTGCCCCTTCGGGGGCGGCAGTCACGCAGGATAAGCCCTACACGCTGGCTAATACTCTGGTACATAGCCTGAATTCGCCGGAGAACGGCGAGTATAAAATCATGGTTTCCTGGCCTGAAGGTAAAGCGCCGCCAGAAGGTTGGCCGGTTATTTATCTGCTGGACGGCGAATCCGTCTTCCCCGGGGCGGTGTCGCTGATGCAGCGCCTGACCTGTGAGCGCTGTCCGCTCACGCCCGGCGTCGTGGTCGCTATTGACTACCCGGGCGACAGCCGCCGGGAGCGAGACTACCGGCCAACGGTAGATAAAGTCGCGCTGGAACCTAACCCGGCAGGCGGCACTTACCCGCCCGGTGCACCAGGCGAGGCGCAAAAGTTCTGGCGGTTTATTGACGCTGAGCTCCGGCCCTGGGTCGCACAGCACTGGAAAATCAACCCGCAGCGGCAGGCGCTTTTTGGTCACTCGTATGGCGGCCTGTTTACCACCTGGCTGTTTATGACCTCGCCGGACGCTTTCCAGCACTTTTACGCGTCAAGCCCTTCGGTATGGTGGAATGATCGTTATCTGCTGCGGATGGCACAAAACTGGCAACCGGATGAGGGGCATACTCAGCTCTCGATTTCGGTTGGGGGATATGAGCAGTCGCTGCAGCCGCGGGAAGCCAGGTTGCCGGAGGCGAAACGCGCCGGACTGTTAAAACATCGCGGGCAGAGGGCAATGGTCGACGGCAACCGAGATATGGCCAACGCGTTAATCGCTAAAGCGCCGCACCGGGTGGATTTTACGCTGGTAGAAGGGCAGAGCCACCTGACCGTTGCCCCGCTGGTTCTGCATGGTGTGCTTATTAATCACTTTGCGAAATCAGAATAAAAAAAAGCCCATCATCAAGATGGGCAAAGACTACACACAGCAATTCGTTGTTTCACTCAGGGGATTTCGATGCTTATAAATCAACGTGTTGATTCATAACCGTGAGTTAAATAGTAGGCATCTGGCTAAGTGGCGTCTCTCAGATTCGTCTCAATCGTTAACGAAAGGTAAAGAACTTACGTCAGAATAGCGGAGTGAAGGCGGTTCAATGGCTGGAATAACGAGGGAAAAACCCGTTAATGATTAGATTTATTAATCATTTGCGTTAAGTCACTGTGGCAGGTGTTAGTTCTCGCCTGGCCATATTATGCTGGCCGGATTAATCTCCGTTCACCTCAAGTACAGATTTATATGCAGCCACCGCACCGGTGAATGTCTCGGGAGAATCACCGTCATTCCCCCGAGACCCCGGACTCCCGGCCAAATAAATCGACCGCTAAAGCGGCAGACCTCCGTTTTATCTCCCAGTCCTGGGTCGGCTGAGATGCGTTCCCGACGCTCTCAGCCTCCGGCCGTTCCCGACGTCCGGACCCTGGCCAGTCGGAGAGAAAACCGAGGCGATTTAAGCCGGAACCGAGCCTCGCCTCTTATTTTTACCCTCTCCCTGGAAGGGAGATGGAATAAACAATGTTCCCCATCGTCTTTTTCCCCCTCTCCCCTTGGGAGAGGGCCGGGGTGAGGGTGGAATTGCTCTCCGGCCCTCATCGCCCCCGGACACGTTCACCGTTTTCTGATCGTGCAGGGAAAACGGCTCGCAAGGTGAACGGAAAATCTGGGGCTTGTAAATATCATTCCCAGAAAGTAGCAAAGGGAGCTTTGGCTAAGGAACACCACAAACTCCCCCACATCCTTTATTTCTTCACGTCCAGCGTTTCCTGCTCTTCTAACAGCTCCACCACCTCGTGCGGATCGTCCTGCGGGGCGGGAGCCTCATGCATCCAGACCGAAATCAGACGGTAAGAGACGGCCAGCAGCACCGGACCGATGAACAGGCCAATCATCCCGAACGCAATCAGCCCGCCGATAACGCCGGAAAGAATCAGGATCATCGGCAAATCTGCGCCCATGCGAATCAGCATCGGGCGAATCACGTTATCCATCGTCCCCACGACGCAGCTCCAGACCAGCAGCACCGTACCCCAGGTGGTATCGCCGCTCCAGTACAGCCAGATAATGGCGGGCACCAGAATCACCAGCGGGCCAAGCTGAATAAGGCAGCTAAGCACCATCAGCACCGTGAGCAGGGCTGCGTAAGGAATACCGGAGACGGCCAGGCCAATGCCGCCCAGCACGCCCTGAACCAGCGCGGTGACGACGACGCCGAGCGCGACGGCGCGGATAGCCTGGCCTGCCAGCAGCACGGCGGCATCACCTCGTTTGTCCGCTAAGCGGAAGGCGAAGTGGCGAATACCGTTCCCCAGCGTTTCACCCTTCGCGTAGAGCAGCACGCTGAACAGCAGCATCAGGCCGAGGTGCATCAGCAGGGTACCGATGTGCACGGCCTGGCCGAGGAACCAGCTGGTGGTCGAGCCGATATACGGCCGAACCTTTTCCATAATCGCGCTGCCGCCGCTGTTTACCAGCGTATTCCAGCCGCTGTAAAGCTTGTCGCCGATGAGGGGAATGCTGTGCAGCCACTCAAAGGTCGGCAGCTCCATATGTCCTTTCGTCGCCCAGTTAATGACCGGGCCGCTGTTGTCCACCAGGCTGTTCACCAGCATGGCAATCGGAATAACGAACAGCATCAGCAGGAGCAGCGTCATGACCAGCACCGCGAGCGAGCGTTTTCCCCACAGCAGGTTTTGCAGTTTGATGAGCAGCGGCCAGGTGGCGATCACGATAGTCCCGGCCCAGGCAAAGCCTAAAACAAAGGGACGTACGATCCACAGACAGGCGATAATCATCACCGAAATAAACAGCACGGACAGCAGGATCTGCAGCAGATCCTTTGGCTGACTGACTTTAACCATAGGAAGAATCACCTCAATAAAATGCACCCGCGCTAAATTCGCATGGCGATAATTTAATGATGATGTATTTCCCTGATTTTTGACAGGCGCAATTCGCTTCGCGTTATCTGAAATAACAGCCGCAAATCGTGGCGGAATATGATAAAAACAAGACAGACACGCAAACGATAACTCTTACACGCAACACAGGGTCTACCCGTCAATGATCCCACAAATTTCTCAGGCACCTGGCGTCGTTCAGCTGGTGCTCAGCTATTTAGCATCACTGGAGCAACAGGGCTTTACCGGCGACACCGCCACCAGCTACGCAGACCGCCTGACCATGGCGACCGACAACAGTATTTATCAGCTGCTGCCGGATGCGGTGGTTTTCCCCCGGTCAACCGCCGACGTGACGCTTATCACCCGAGTGGCATCCGAAGAGCGCTTTAAATCGCTGGTCTTTACCCCTCGCGGCGGCGGTACCGGCACCAACGGCCAGTCGCTGAACGGCGGTATAGTCGTGGACATGTCCCGCTACATGAATCGCATCATCGAAATCAATCCTGAACAGGGTTGGGTGCGGGTAGAAGCTGGCGTCATCAAAGATCGGCTCAACCAGTTCCTGAAGCCGCATGGTTATTTCTTTGCCCCTGAGCTTTCCACCAGTAACCGCGCTACGCTGGGCGGGATGATCAATACCGACGCCTCCGGGCAAGGGTCGCTGGTGTACGGCAAAACCTCAGACCACGTGCTGGGCGTGCGTGCCGTGTTGATGGACGGCGAAATTCTTGACACGCACCAGATGGCCACGCCGCTTGCCGAAGAGCTGGCCCGCGAAGAGACAACGAGCGGAAAAATCTACCGCACCGTGCTTGAGCGATGCCGCGAACGGCGCCAGCTGATAATCGATAAATTTCCCAGGCTGAACCGCTTCCTCACCGGCTACGACCTGCGGCACGTGTTTAATGACGATCTGAGTAAGTTCGATTTAACGCGTATCCTGACCGGCTCCGAGGGGACGCTGGCGTTTATCACCGAGGCGAAGCTGGATATTACCCGCCTGCCGAAAGTGCGCCGCCTGGTGAACGTCAAGTACGACTCTTTTGACTCAGCGCTGCGTAATGCGCCTTTCATGGTCGATGCCCGGGCGCTGTCGGTAGAAACCGTCGATTCCAAAGTGCTGAACCTGGCGCGGGAAGATATCGTCTGGCACTCGGTCAGCGAGTTGATTACCGACGTGCCGGATAAAGAGATGCTAGGCCTGAACATCGTCGAGTTTGCCGGCGATGACCAGCCGCTTATCGACGGCCAGGTGACCGAATTATGCGCTCGCCTTGATGCCCTGATAGCCGCAGGCGAAGGCGGGGTGATTGGCTGGCAGGTTTGCGATGAACTTGCTGGTATCGAAAAAATTTACGGCATGCGTAAAAAAGCCGTTGGTCTTTTGGGGAACGCAAAGGGGCAGGCAAAACCGATTCCGTTTGCCGAAGATACCTGCGTACCGCCGCAGCACCTCGCGGACTACATTGTTGAATTCCGTGCGCTGCTGGATAGCCATAACCTCAGCTATGGGATGTTTGGCCACGTTGATGCGGGCGTGCTTCACGTTCGCCCGGCGCTGGATATGTGTGACCCGCAGCAGGAAATGTTGATGAAAAGCATCTCCGACGACGTGGTGGCGCTGACGGCAAAATACGGCGGCCTGCTTTGGGGTGAACACGGCAAAGGGTTCCGTGCCGAATACAGCCCTGCTTTCTTCGGCGAAACGCTGTATGAAGAGCTGCGCCGCATTAAGGCCGCTTTCGATCCGGAAAACCGCCTCAACCCCGGCAAAATCTGCCCGCCGCTCGGCGTAGATGACCCGATGATGCAGGTTGATGCCGTAAAACGCGGGACGTTCGACCGGCAAATCCCCATCGCGGTTCGTACCTCATGGCGCGGCGCGATGGAGTGTAACGGCAACGGCCTGTGCTTTAACTTCGACGTGAAAAGCCCGATGTGCCCGTCGATGAAGATCTCAAGCAATCGCATTCACTCGCCGAAGGGGCGAGCCACGCTGACCCGCGAATGGCTGCGCCTGCTGGCCGAGCGCGGCGTAGACCCGCTGCAGCTTGAGAAACAGCTGCCGGAGGCACGCGCCAGCCTGCGTGGGCTGATTGAGCGTACCCGCAACTCGTGGCATGCCAGCAAGGGCGAGTACGATTTTTCGCATGAAGTGAAAGAGGCTATGTCCGGCTGCCTGGCCTGTAAAGCCTGCTCCACCCAGTGCCCGATCAAAATCGACGTGCCGGAATTCCGCTCTCGCTTCCTGCAGCTTTACCACACGCGTTATCTGCGCCCGCTGCGGGACCACGTGGTGGCCTCGGTTGAAAGCTATGCGCCGCTGATGGCGCGGGCGCCGAAAACCTTTAACTTCTTTATGAGCCAGCCGTGGGTGCAGAACCTGTCCCGCCGGCATATCGGCATGGTTGACCTGCCGATGCTGTCCACGCCGACGTTGCAGCAGCAAATGGTTGGCCACCGCTCCGCTAACACGACGCTGGAACAGCTGGAGCGCTATTCCGACGAGCAGCGGGCGAAAACGGTGCTGGTAGTGCAGGACCCGTTCACCAGCTATTACGATGCTCAGGTTGTGGCTGACTTTATCAAGCTTGCGGATAAGCTGGGCTATGAGCCCGTGGTGCTGCCTTTCTCGCCGAACGGCAAAGCGCAGCACATTAAAGGCTTCCTGCAGCGTTTTGCACGCACGGCGAGCAAAACCTCTGAATTTCTTAATCGCATTGCGAAGCTCGGCATGCCGATGATCGGCGTCGACCCGGCGCTGGTGCTGTGCTACCGCGATGAATATAAACAGACATTAGGTGAAGAACGCGGTGATTTTCAGGTTCAGCTGGTGCACGAGTGGCTCCAGGCCGTGCTGAAAGAACGGAAAGTACAGGACTCACCGGGCGAAGCCTGGTACCTGTTCGGCCACTGTACCGAAGTGACTGCTTTACCGACGGCCCCGAACCAGTGGGCCGGCATTTTTGCTCGTTTTGGCGCGAAACTCGAGAACGTCAGCGTTGGCTGTTGCGGCATGGCTGGCACTTACGGTCACGAGGTGAAGAATCTCGCCAATTCATTGGGCATCTATGAACTATCCTGGCACCAGGCGATGCAGCGCCTGCCGCGCAACCGCTGTCTGGCAACCGGCTACTCCTGCCGCAGCCAGGTCAAGCGCGTTGAGGGCAACGGCGTACGGCATCCATTACAGGCTCTTCTGGAGATTATCGGATGATTTGGCGACGTGAAGCCACGCTTGCCGCGCTCAATAAAATGGGCGTGAACAATATGGTCGGCCATGTAGGTATCGAATTTACGCGTTTTGATGACAACGAAATAGAGGCCACCATGCCGGTGGACGAGCGCACCCGGCAGCCGTTTGGCCTGCTGCACGGCGGTGCGTCGGTGGTGCTGGCGGAAACGCTGGGTTCGGTGGCAGGTTACCTGTGCACCGAAGGCGAACAGAAGGTGGTGGGCCTTGAGGTAAATGCCAACCACATCCGTTCAGCACGCGACGGCATTGTGCGCGGCGTTTGCCGGGCGGTACACGCCGGCCGTCGTCATCAGGTGTGGCAAATTGATATTTACGATCAGCAAGACCAGCTGTGTTGCACTTCTCGCCTGACGACGGCGGTGGTGTAAATCCATAGCTGAAATAAGCCCACGCCCGGCCATCAAGGGCGTGGGTTGTCCATTTGTAATTTCTTCATGTGATAATTTTCTTAAAAAACTATATATCCGCAGCTAATTTTGCTACAAAGCCCGCCGCAGGATGTTTATAAATTTAAGGACAAACTATGTGGATATTACTGGCTGCGGCCTTATTGGTTTTGCAATTTAATAAAAAGATTTCTCTCGGCTTATTATTGGCGACGGTGGTGTGGGGGGCCTTTGAGGGCGTACTCGACTGGCGGGCGCTTGTTTCACTCACGGCAATTGCGCTTCTTGCGCTGGCTTATCTGAAAGTAGAAAACAGAAAGCCGGTCAGATATATGCTTGAGTTTTTGCTGGTAGCCGCTGCCGTGGGGATGACAATCCATGCTGTTCCCGGTTTCCATAATCCAAAGGTGCTGGACTCGGTTATTGCCGGGCCGCAAAGCGCACCGTTCTCCATGTATTACAACTTCGATAAGGCACTGGTGCCCTTTATTCTGCTGGTGGTGATGAAATCGCTGTTTGTTAGCGAGCCCAAATATCGGCCTGCGAGGCCCGGTTGGATCCTGCTGGTTGCATTGATCCCCGGCTTGCTGTTGCTGGCGGTGGCGCTGGGTGGATTGAAGATTGAACCGCATTTCCCGCAGTGGCTATTGCCGTTCCTGTTCGCCAATATCTTCTTTGTTTCCCTGGCGGAAGAGGTATTATTCCGGGGTTATCTCCAGCAGCGTTTATCCGGTTTTATGCCTCCGGTTGCCGCACTGATTATTTCAGCCGCAATATTCGGCGGGCTCCATTTCGCCGGTGGGCCGCTGCTGATTATTTTTGCCGCGCTGGCGGGGCTTATTTACGGCCTGGCATGGATGTGGAGTGGGCGACTGTGGGTTGCCGTCGCGTTTCACGTCGGGTTAAATATTACCCATTTATTGCTGTTTACCTATCCGGTGCTGCGGCATACTGTGCATTAATTCGTCGCGGCAATGGCTGGCAAGTCTTCTTGCTTAATCATTGCCGCTATAACACTTATTTTATTGATATACATTTAAGTTAAACATCAACAACGTTGCTACTATCGCCAGCTTTTAAACGATAAGGAATTATAATGAAACGGTTGTTGTTTGTTTTTGCTGTTGTATTACTTGCTGGTTGCTCCGCTAAATACAGTACCAATAATGTTCAAAAGAGCACTGAGCTGTTAGTCAAGGATTTACCCGTCGCGGTAGCAAAACCTACTGATGGGATCTATGAAACCCACAGCTATGCAGGGTCTGGCGAAACCACCGCCACAGTCGTTAAAGCAGCAATTTTGCGCCACTCCGATAGCGTTAGCGTATATTCTGATTGTGAAGATCTGATGTGTTTAAAAGACAAGCATACGCTTAGCCGTGGTTACTATGTGGTTCCACAGATCCTTCATTGGGAAGACAGGGCTACCCAGTGGTCCGGTATTCCAGACAGAATCGAAATCAAAATTTCTGTTTATAATGCTGAGACCAATGCCAGAGTTGCCTCGACCATTATTAGTGGGAAAAGCAAGTGGGCCACATTTGGTGGCGATCACCCTCAGGATCTTTTACCTGTCCCAATTAATGCCTGGATTACAAGCCTGTATTAAATAACCATTGGAAAAATAATGAAGCTCCGTCTTGCGGAGCTATAACTGTTATTCGGTGCTATTCTGCTGGGGCTAAGCTCACCGCCTCAACAATCTGAATATCAACCACACGCTTCCTGCGACGGCGCACAATAAAGCGAGAGCAGGGAACAGTGGAATGCCCAATAGCGTTACCTTCAGGCCAAACAGCCACGGCGTCACCACTATCATCAGGGCGGCTAAAACAAGGGCGAGAGCCAGCGTGGATGCCGCACGTTCAAGCGACTTTCCCAGCTGATTGATATTCTCTACGTTGATATCCGCGTGTAATTTGCCGTGGCGCAGCCTCTGCATGACCAGACGCAAAGTTTGCGGGAGTGCATCTCCACCGTCGAGCAGGCGGTTGCCGAGCCTGAGCAGATGCCTGCGGCTTCCTGCGCGGGCATAGCGTTTCAATATCTCCTTTTTAATCACCGGACGAAGAATGCTGATGATATCGAACTGCGGATCCATTCTCAGCAGCACGCCGTCGGCGGTAATCAGCGCCTTAAAGAGCAAAACCAGATCGGGCGGTAAGGTCAGGCGGAATTCGCGGGCGGTGGAAAGCATATCCGTCAGCGCTTTCCCCAGCTGTAGCCTGAGATTGCCCTGTTTTTGCAGGAAATAACCGGCGGCAAGCTCCAGATCGGTGAGATTGAATGAGTCCTGGTCGCTCCAGACGATAAGCGCGTCGACAATACCGCCGGTGTCTCGCTCGCTAATGGCGTAAATCAGCGACAGCAGCTCATCGCGGCGCTCCTCGCTCAGGTTGCCGACCATCCCGAAGTCAATAAAACCAACCCGGTTACCCTTCAGCGCCATCACGTTACCCGGATGGGGGTCTGCATGGTAAATCCGTAGCTTAAAGAGCATATCGATAAATGCCTTCGCGCCAGTCTGTGCCAGAAGCTGGCCGTCAAACCCTGCAGCGGCAAGCTGGGCGCCGTCGACCGGAGCAATGCCCGGCAAAAATGCCTGCACCATTAACGTGGGGCTGCACCACTCCGGGTAGATCTTCGGAATCACGATATCGTCGGAACCGGCGAAGAATTGATAGAATTTTTCACCGTTGGCCGCTTCATGGCAAAAATCCAGCTCCTGATACAGCGCATTCTCCAGATAACGCACCAGCATCACAGGCTGAAAGCGGGCCAATGCCGGGCTCTGCTGCTCGAGGCTTTCGGCAAGATAACGCAGCAGCCGCAGGTCTGCTTTGAGGGTGGTTTCAATGCCGGGGCGTTGAATTTTAACAATCACCTCATCGCCCGTTCGCAGACGCGCTCTGTGGATTTGCGCCACTGAACCGCTGGCGAGCGGAGTTTCATCGAATGAGGCAAAAACGTCGGCAGGCGCAGCGCCAAGCGTCGCGATGACCTGAGGTTCAAGCTGTGACCACGGAAGTGGATTGGCGCTGGAATTCAGCTGGCTCAACGCTTCAGTCCATGCCGGATCCAGCAGATCGCTGCGTGTAGAAAGAATTTGCCCGAGCTTCACGAACGTCGGACCCAATTCTTCGAGCGCGGCGCAAAGGCGTTGCGGCATTGGCAATGCATCATGGGCATTGCTGCCGCGGATTTTGTTATGCAGCGAGGATAACCCCAGCAGTTTTACGATGTCCTGCAAGCCATAGCGGATAAGAACGCCGGTGATTTCCTGCAGCCTCACGCGATCGCGGGCGGTGACCATTATCATTTTCAGCATCTGGCTAAACTCCCTTTTTCCTTATCAGGAGGATAGCTGATAAATCGAGGTCGGGGATTTTGCCGCTGGCAGTCTGAAAATTACTGGTACTTTGTTGGTGCGATTCTCATTCAGTGCGTTTCCAATCACATAAATAGTTATTTTCGATACATCTTTTCCCTTGTCGGCTTCAGGCGCTTTTCTTCTTTGATATTTCCTTTTACACCAGTGGTTTAAACAGCTCTTTTCGCCATCTGCAAGAGTTTGCCGACGGTCTATCCTTAGTAAAGACGCGCAAAAAACCAGCGTTTCGCGAATACCCCTGTTTTCATAACGTTGTATTGATAATTGTTATCATTAACATAAGGGTATCGGCCTTCGGGCGCAGAGAATGATGAGGTGAAGAATGGATGTGCAAACCGGTTCCTTTGATCCCAACGATTTTGCCTGGCAGGGGCTGACCCTGACTCCGGCCGCCAGCGCGCATATTCGCGACCTGGCTGCAAAACAACCCGAGCTACAGGGCATACGCCTGAGCATCAAACAGACGGGCTGCGCAGGTTTTGGCTACGTACTGGACACGGTCACCGAGCCAAAGCCGGACGACCTGGTTTATGAGTTCGACGGCGCGCGCCTGTGGGTGCCGCTCTCCGCCATGCCTTTTATTGACGGCACCGAAGTGGATTACGTGCGCGAAGGCCTGAATCAGATCTTTAAATTTAATAACCCGAAAGCGCAGCACGAGTGCGGCTGCGGCGAAAGCTTTGGGGTATAGGCGGTACTATGTCTCGTAATACTGAAGCAACTGACGATGTCAAAACCTGGACCGGAAACCTCAATTATAAAGAGGGCTTTTTCACCCAGCTGCAAACCGAGCAGCTGGCGAAGGGCATAAACGAAGAGGTGGTTCGGGCAATTTCTGCCCGTCGTAACGAGCCGGACTGGATGCTGGAGTTTCGCCTGAACGCGTTCCATGCGTGGCTGAAAATGGAAGAGCCGCACTGGCTGAAGGCCAATTACGACAAGCTTAACTATCAGGATTACAGCTACTACTCCGCGCCGTCCTGCGGCAGCTGTGACGATACCTGTGCCTCGCAGCCTGGCGCGGTTCAGCAGCCGCCTAATGCCTTCCTGACTAACGAAGTGGAAGAGGCGTTTAAACAACTGGGCGTCCCGGTGCGGGAAGGCAGTGAAGTGGCCGTCGACGCCATTTTTGACTCCGTTTCCGTGGCGACGACCTACCGCGAAAAACTCTCCGGGCAGGGGATTATCTTCTGCTCCTTCGGCGAGGCCATTCACGATTACCCGGAGCTGGTGAAAAAATATCTGGGTACCGTGGTGCCGTCAAACGACAACTTCTTCGCCGCGCTTAACGCCGCAGTCGCTTCCGACGGCACCTTTATCTACATCCCGAAAGGCGTGCGCTGCCCGATGGAACTGTCCACCTACTTCCGCATTAACGCGGAAAAAACCGGCCAGTTCGAACGCACGATTTTAGTGGCAGATGAAGGCAGCTACGTGAGCTACATCGAAGGCTGTTCCGCGCCGGTTCGTGACAGCTATCAGCTGCACGCCGCGGTGGTGGAAGTCATTATTCACCGCGATGCCGAAGTGAAGTACTCCACGGTGCAAAACTGGTTCCCGGGCGATAACAACACCGGCGGCATCCTGAACTTCGTCACCAAGCGCGCCCTGTGCGAAGGTGAGAATAGCAAGATGTCCTGGACGCAGTCGGAAACCGGCTCCGCCATCACCTGGAAATACCCGAGCGTGATCCTGCGTGGCGACAACTCCATCGGCGAGTTCTTCTCCGTGGCGCTGACCTCCGGCCATCAGCAGGCGGATACCGGCACCAAAATGATCCACATCGGCAAGAACACCAAATCGACGATCATTTCGAAAGGGATCTCCGCCGGTCGTAGCCAGAACAGCTACCGTGGCCTGGTGAAAATTATGCCGACGGCCACCAACGCCCGTAACTTCACCCAGTGCGACTCAATGTTGATCGGGCCGGACAGCGGGGCGCATACCTTCCCGTACGTGGAGTGTCGGAACAACACGGCGCAGCTGGAGCACGAAGCTACCACGTCACGCATTGGTGAAGATCAGCTGTTCTACTGCCTGCAGCGCGGGATCAGCGAAGATGACGCCATCTCAATGATCGTCAACGGGTTCTGCAAAGACGTGTTCTCAGAGTTACCGCTCGAATTCGCGGTGGAAGCACAAAAATTATTAGCCATCAGCCTCGAACACAGCGTCGGTTAAGGATTAAGGGAAAACTATGTTAAGCATTAAAGATTTACAGGTCAGCGTTGAGGACAAAGAGATCCTGCGCGGCTTAAACCTCGAAGTGAAGCCGGGCGAAGTCCACGCCATCATGGGGCCGAACGGCTCCGGCAAAAGTACCCTGTCCGCCACGCTTGCCGGGCGTGAAGACTACGAGGTGACCGGCGGCTCGGTTCAGTTCAAGGGCAAAGATTTGCTGGAGCTGTCGCCGGAAGACCGTTCCGGTGAAGGCATCTTTATGGCCTTCCAGTATCCGGTGGAAATTCCCGGCGTCAGCAACCAGTTCTTCCTGCAAACCGCTCTGAATGCGGTGCGTGAATACCGTGGCCTGGAGTCGCTGGACCGCTTCGACTTCCAGGATTTGATGGAAGAGAAAATCAAGCTGCTGCAAATGCCGGAAGATTTGCTCACCCGCTCGGTGAACGTCGGCTTCTCCGGCGGGGAGAAGAAGCGTAACGATATTCTGCAGATGGCGGTGCTGGAGCCGGAGCTGTGCATTCTCGATGAAACCGACTCCGGGCTGGACATCGATGCCCTGAAGATTGTCGCCGAGGGCGTTAACTCGCTGCGCGACGGCAAACGCTCATTTATCGTGGTCACCCACTACCAGCGCATTCTGGACTACATCAAGCCTGACTTTGTTCACGTGCTGTATCAGGGGCGCATCGTTAAATCTGGCGATTTCAGCCTGGTGAAACAACTGGAGGAGCAGGGTTATGGCTGGCTTACCGAACAGCAGTAACGGCAACGCCCTCCAGCAGTGGCATCATCTGTTTGAGGCACAGGGGACCGGGCGCTCGCAGGTAGCCCAGCAGCATATGCAGCAGCTGCTGCGTCTGGGGCTGCCGACGCGCAAGCATGAAAACTGGAAATACACGCCGCTCGACGGCCTGCTGAACAACCAGTTTGTGCTCGCGCCACAGTCGCCATTGAGCGCGCAGCAGCGTGATGACCTGGCTTTGCCTGTAGATGCGCTGCGGCTGGTGTTTGTTGACGGGCATTTCAGCGCTGAGCTGAGCGATAACGCGGCAGACAGCGGCTTTGCGATTAGCATCGACGATGACAGGCAAACGCTGCCGGCGCCGGTACAGGGTGAAGTTTTCCTGCATCTTACGGAAAGCCTGGCGGAGACGGTGACGCATATCCGCGTGGCGCGTAACACCCAACCTGCTAAAACGCTGCTGCTGATGCACGTTACTCGCGGTAGCGCAGGGCAGGAGATGGCGACGGCGCATTATCGTCACCATCTGGTGCTTGAGCAGGGGGCTCAGGCCACGGTGATAGAGCACTTTGTCAGCCTTGACGATGCGGCACATTTTACCGGCTCGCGATTTACCGTCGAAGTGGCCGCCAACGCGCAGCTCAACCACTATAAGCTGGCGTTTGAAAATGCGGCCAGCTACCACTTTGCCCACAACGATCTGCTGATTGAGCAGGACTCGACGGTTCACAGTAACAGCTTCTTGTTGGGGGCGGCGGTACTGCGGCACAACACCAGCACGCAGCTTAACGGCGAGAACAACCAGCTGCACATCAACAGCCTTGCGCTGCCGGTGAATAACGAAGTGTGCGATACCCGAACCTGGCTTGAGCACAACAAGGGTTATTGCAACAGCCGTCAGCTGCATAAAACTATCGTGCGTGATAAAGGCCGCGCGGTGTTTAACGGCATGATCAAAGTGGCCCAGCACGCGATTAAAACCGACGGACAGATGACCAACAACAACCTGCTGCTTGGCCGTCTTGCGGAAGTGGACACCAAGCCGCAGCTGGAAATCTACGCCGATGACGTGAAGTGCAGCCACGGTGCGACCATTGGGCGTATTGACGACGAGCAGATGTTCTACCTGCGCTCGCGCGGTATTAGCGAACGGGCCGCGCAGCAGATGATTATCTTCGCCTTTGCCGCAGAGCTTACCGAAAGTATTCGCGACGAGGCCTTAAAACAGCAGGTGCTGGCGCGTATCGCCCGGCGCTTTGCAGGGGGCAAGGCATGAGTTTTTCAATTGAGCAGGTCAGGGCGGATTTCCCTATCCTGAGCCGCGAGGTCAACGGGCAGCCGCTGGCCTACCTCGACAGCGCTGCCAGCGCGCAGAAACCACAGGCGGTGATTGACGCCGAGCTTGAGTTTTACCGCAACGGCTACGCTGCGGTGCATCGCGGCATTCACACGCTGAGTGCAGAAGCTACCACGCTGATGGAAAACGTGCGTAGCCAGACGGCACGGTTCATCAACGCCGCTAAACCGGAAGAAATTGTCTTTGTCCGTGGCACCACAGAGGGGATAAACCTCGTGGCCAACAGCTGGGGCAACGCCAACGTGCAGGCCGGGGATAACATCATCATTAGCGCCATGGAGCATCACGCTAACATCGTGCCGTGGCAGATGCTGTGTGAACGTACCGGCGCGGATCTGCGTATTATCCCGCTGAACCAGGACGGTACGCTGCAGCTTGAGGTTTTCCCGACGCTTATCGACGAGCGCACAAAGTTATTGGCCATTACGCACGTTTCTAACGTGCTTGGCACCGAGAATCCGGTCAAAGAGATGATAGCCACGGCTCATCAGGCTGGCGTCAAAGTGCTGGTGGACGGCGCGCAGGCCGTAATGCACCACGTGACCGACGTGGCGGCGCTGGACTGTGATTTTTATCTCTTCTCCGGGCACAAAATTTATGGGCCGACCGGCATCGGCGTGCTCTATGTCAGGGAGAGCATTCTGCAGGATATGCCGCCGTGGGAAGGCGGGGGTTCGATGATTGCCACGGTCAGCCTGACCGAAGGCACAACCTACGCCGCAGCGCCGTGGCGCTTTGAAGCGGGTACGCCAAACACGGCCGGTATCATCGGGCTGGGTGCCGCGCTGAGCTACGTTGAGGGGCTCGGTATGGAGGCGATTGGCGAGTATGAGCGCTCGTTAATGCGCTACGCTCAAAACGCGCTCAAGGCCGTTCCTGACCTGGTCGTTTATGGCCCTGACGAACGCCGTGGCGTGCTCGCATTCAATCTCGGTAAACACCATGCCTATGACGTCGGCAGCTTTCTCGACAACTACGGCATTGCGGTGCGTACCGGTCACCATTGCGCGATGCCGCTGATGGCGTTTTACAACGTGCCTGCCATGTGCCGTGCCGCTTTTGCCATGTACAATACCGAGCAAGAAGTGGATCGCCTGGTCGCTGGCCTGCAGCGTATCCACAGCCTGTTAGGATAACGGAGACGGTCATGGCCACGCTGCCGGATAAAGAAAAACTGCTAAAAAACTTCAGCCGCTGTGCGAACTGGGAAGAGAAGTATCTCTACATTATTGAACTGGGTAGCCGCCTGCCGGAACTGGCGGTGGACCAGCACAAGCCGGAGAACATTATTCAGGGCTGCCAGAGTCAGGTGTGGATAGTCATGCACCAGCAGCCTGACGGGGTAATTACGCTGGAAGGTGACAGCGATGCCGCTATTGTTAAGGGGCTTATCGCTATCGTGTTTATTCTCTATCAGCAGATGACGCCGCAGGATATCGTGGCCTTTGACGTGCGACCGTGGTTTGAAAAAATGGCGCTCGCTCAGCACCTGACGCCGTCCCGCTCCCAGGGGCTGGAAGCGATGATTCGCTCAATTCGCAACAAAGCCTCCACTCTCAGCTAAGTTTAGCTAAACTTAATCATACCTATGGTCCTGTTTTGCGAGGTGGTTTTCCGCCTCGCTTGTTTTCAGCCTGCTGGCGCCCGCCAGCGCGACTACAGGAATAAAAAGTATGAAATACGCGTCTTTACTCACACTGGCCATCATCGGCGCGCTTAGCGCCATTCAACCCGCTTTAGCCCTTGATTATCCCTTACCGCCAGAAGGCAGCCGCCTGATTGGTCAAAACCAGACTTATACCGTCCAGGAAGGCGATCGTAACCTGCAGGCCATTGCCCGGCGTTTTGACACCGGCGCGATGCTGCTGCTTGAGGCGAATAACACCATCGCGCCGGTGCCCAGGTCCGGCACGGTGCTGACCATTCCCAGTCAGCTTCTGTTGCCCGATGTCCCGCGTGAAGGCATCGTGGTGAATCTGGCCGAACTGCGACTCTATTACTTCCCGCCGGGCCAGAATATCGTGCAGGTTTACCCGATTGGCATCGGCCTGCAGGGGCTGGAAACGCCGCTGATGACCACGAAAATCGGGCAAAAAATCCCTAATCCAACCTGGACCCCGACGGCGGGTATTCGCCAACGTTCGCTGGAGAGAGGGATCAAGCTGCCGCCTGTCGTGCCCGCGGGGCCAAATAACCCGCTGGGGCGTTTTGCCATGCGTCTGGCATATGGTAACGGGGAATATCTGATCCACGGCACCAGTGCCCCGGACAGCGTTGGGCTGCGCGTGAGTTCAGGGTGCATCAGGATGAACGCGCCTGATATTAAGGCGCTGTTCGAGCAGGCAAGAACGGGGACGCCGGTACGGGTGATTAACGATCCGGTTAAATTCTCCGTTGAGCCAAACGGCGTGCGCTATGTCGAAGTGCATCGGCCGCTTTCCCATGATGAGCAGCAGAATACCCAAACCATGCCTTACGTGCTGCCGGCTGGCTTTAGCGAATTCCGTGGCGGTGACGGCGTGGATAAACCTTTAGTGGAGAAGGCGCTGTACAGGCGTGCAGGCTATCCGGTGGTTGTGTCAGCCGGGCAAACGCCTGCGGCGGCGACAGCCGTGCAGTCGGCTAAGAATGGGGTGGTGAATGCGGAAGAGGCGACGAGCGCCACGCAGTAGCGATAAGCGGTAAAACGACAGGCAAAAAAAATGGCGCACATTGTGCGCCATTTTATACCAGTGACTCTTACTTACGGTAAGAGTGAGCCTGGTTGTCCAGACGCTGGTTAGCGCGAGCTGCGTCGTCTTTAGCAGCCTGAACGTCAGAACGCACTGCGTTCACGTCGTTGCTCAGCTGATCAACTTTAGCGTTCAGAGTCTGAACGTCAGAAGACAGTTGATCGATTTTAGCGTTAGAAGAACAACCTGCCAGCATAGTAGAAGCCAGGATTACCGCGCCCAGTACCAGTTTAGTACGATTCATTATTAATACCCTCTAGATTGAGTTAATCTCCATGTAGCGTTACAAGTATTACACAAACTTTTTTGTGATGAGAATAAATTTTTGTTGGGAATACCCTTAAATTTGATCGTTCGCTCAAAGAAGCACCGAACCGAGCCGGAAAGTTAAAAAAAACAGAGAAAACAGGGGAGTTTCATCGGATTCATCTTAATAAAAAGCAGGCTTAAATAGTAAAATTCGATTTGCTTTTTTATTAAGATCTGTTTGCTGCGGATATAAAAAAAGCGCCCGAAGGCGCTTTTTGGCAATTAAACTTGTTAACAAGTCAATTACAGAACATGTACCGACGCGGTGTTGGTGGTGCCGCTTGGGACCAGTGCGCCAGAAACCATCACCACGATGTCGCCTTTGCGAGCCAGGCCGCTTTCCAGCGCCACTTCTTTACCCATACGATAGAAGTCGTCGGTAGAGGCAATTTCTTTCACCATCTGCGTCACAACGCCTTTGCTCAGCACCAGCTGACGCGCGGTCACTTCGTTGGTGGTCAGCGCCAGGATGGTCGCGTTAGGGAAGTATTTACGCACGGCCTTCGCGGATTTACCGCCCTGGGTGGCAACCACGATCAGCGGCGCTTCCAGCTTCTCTGCGGTTTCAACAGCGCCACGGCAAACGGCTTCGGTGATGCGCAGTTTACGGCTGTCGTTGTTGTTGTCCAGACGGCTGCTCATCACGCGGTCGGTACGTTCGCAGATGGTTGCCATGATGGTCACAGCTTCCAGCGGGTATTTACCTTTTGCAGACTCACCGGACAGCATAACTGCGTCGGTGCCGTCGATGATGGCGTTAGCAACGTCACCGGCTTCCGCACGGGTAGGGCGTGGGTTTTTGATCATAGAGTCGAGCATCTGGGTCGCGGTGATAACCACTTTACGTGCACGAACACATTTCTCGATCATCATCTTCTGCGCGAAGATAACTTCTTCAACCGGGATTTCAACGCCCAAGTCGCCACGAGCAACCATGATGCCGTCAGACGCTTCGAGGATTTCGTCGAAGTTGTTCAGGCCTTCCTGGTTTTCAATTTTGGAGATGATCTGGATCTTCTCGCCGCCGTGAGCCTTCAGGTGCTCACGAATTTCAACCACGTCAGAACGCTTACGGATGAAGGAAGCAGCCACGAAGTCAACGCCCTGCTCGCAGCCGAAGATCAGGTCTTGTTTGTCTTTTTCAGCCAGCGCTGGCAGCGCGATGGACACGCCCGGCAGGTTAACGCCTTTGTTCTCGCCCAGGTCGCCGTTGTTCAGCACTTTACAGATAACTTTGTTACCTTCGATGGCGGTAACTTCCATGCCAATCAGGCCATCATCGACCAGTACGGTGTTGCCAACGGACAGATCGTTGGTGAAACCTTCGTAGGTTACCGCAACGATTTCGCTGTTACCGACTACGGATTTGTCGGTGGTGAAAGTAAAGGTTTGACCGGCTTTCAGCGCAACGTCGTTACCGCCTTCCAGCTTGATGGTACGGATTTCTGGGCCTTTGGTATCCAGCAGGATAGCGGCTTTTTTACCGGTTTTAGCGACTACATTGCGCAGGTTTTTGATGCGCTGACCGTGTTCTTCATAGTCACCGTGGGAGAAGTTCAGACGCATTACGTTCATGCCCGCGTCGAGCATTTTGGTCAGCATCTCTTCAGATTCGGTTTTTGGACCGATGGTGCAAACGATTTTAGTCTTTTTCATGACAGTCTTATCTATAAGTTGAGGAGGATTGTTAAAACTCGGTTCCGGAAGACAGGGCTGCCGGAGCTTAAAAGAATACTGTGGTGTTGAACGTGGCACCTGGTAAGGATAGGTGACAGAAATAAAGCGTGCAGAGGAAAGTGTGCTTGTGGTTCAGCCGGGGAAAGCGTCAGACAATGTTGTTGTATAAAAAAGGAGTCCAATGAGCTGAAACCATTCAAGTTAAGAACGCGCGTAGTATAGATAAAGTTGAGTGGAAAAGGAACCAAAACCGCTGATTCAGCGACGGAGTGCACAGTTTTACAGCGAGTTGTTATCGGGGCGTTGCAAGATGTTTGTGGGGTTTCGGAAGTAATGAAAAGAAAAAGAAATGGTGCGTTCAATTGGACTCGAACCAACGACCCCCACCATGTCAAGGTGGTGCTCTAACCAACTGAGCTATGAACGCACTGGGTATGACTGATAAAAAAGTAAGTCATTGAGTTTGTTACTTTTTTAACTTCCACAGCGGGAAGTGACATTATTATGACTGGCGATTTGGGCGTTGACAAGCCCTGTTTTTGCCGTCTGATGAATGTTTGAGCTTTTTAGTTATTGTTCTGGCTGGCTTTATTCGCGCCGCGGCCGCCAAAACGTGTATCAGGCAAACGCGGGGGACAATCTCATGAGGACCATTATGGGCGCCGCATTTTCTGTCTGTCAGCGTGTGGCTAAATTGACAGATGCTCCACCAGGCTGTCGATAAACAGCCTGACTTTGGCCGGCAGATGTTTTCGATTAGGGTACACCACGTTCATGCTCAGAGGCGCGCCGCCTGATTCAGGCAGCACAGGCACCAGCGTGCCCTCTGCGACATACCGGGCCACCAGAAAAGCAGGCAGAAAAGCGATGCCTAAGCCTGCAACAGCGGCGGCGCAAATAGCTTCTCCACTGTCGAAGCGGATCCTGCTGTGCCCTTCAACCACCACGTTTTCATTGCCGGCCGTGAACAGCGTCCAGTCTGCCGTTTGCGGGCTCAGGCCGTAAATCAGGCGCTGGTGCAGGCGAAGATCTTCCGGCACGCCCGGCACGCCAGAGTTGGCCAGATAGTCCGGAGAGGCAAAAAGATGAGGGCGAATGCGCTGCACGGTTCGTGCAATAAGCTGCGAATCTTTCGGCAAATTGCCCAGTCGTAGGCTGAGATCGAACCCCTCTGCGACGAGGTCCACCACGCGGTCGGTGAAGTTGACTTCAATATCCAGCCGGGGCCACGTCGCCAGGATGTGTTTCAGAAAGGGCAGTAGCACAACTTTGCCCCACGTTTCCGGGACGCTGAGCCGAAGCACTCCGCTGGGGCTGGAAAAATTCTGCCGGATGCTGGCTTCTGCTTCTTCAATATCCTGCAAAATCTGCGCACAGCGCTCATAAAAACCGTAGCCATCGCGGGTCAGAGCGACGCTTCGCGTTGTGCGGTTAAATAGTCGTGTTTCCAGCTGTGCTTCGAGGCGTGCAATCGCTTTACCCGCCGCGGAACGGGTTAATCCCAGCGCTTTTCCTCCGGCGACAAAGCTCCCGCTTTCCGCGATGGCCACGAAAACACGCAGGCTGCCGAGATCGAGTTCTGAATGGTTTTTAGCGCCTGAGCGGATCGGCATTGGTGAACCCTTTTCGTCAAATCATTGAGCATAATCTTTTTTGTTTAATCACAGTAGACAATGGAGAAATAAATGCTTCCTGATAACGCCCAGGCAACCCTTAAGGGCTGGATAAAAGCCGCCGGGCCGGTTGTGAAGAAGGTGTATGGCCAGTCTGATGCCGACTGGAAAGAGGTTCGGGCTGAGTATGTGAAACAGCTTGATAAATTGTTCCCTGCCGTGGAGGGTGCAACCTTTGCTCACGTCAGCCTGGGCGGCGTTGGGACAATGTTGGTCACGCCTGCGGAGGTCATTGATGGCCGGGTGATGCTTTACATTCATGGCGGTGGCTACGTTCACGGTGGGGTAGAAGCCTATCGGGGATTAACCGGACGTTATGCTTGCGGCCTGAAGGCTAAAGTGTTTGCGGTTGATTATCGTCAGGCGCCTGAGTTTCCTTTCCCGACGCCAATTGATGACGTATTTCAGGCCTACCGAACCTTGCTTGAGCAGGGTATAAATCCGCGCTCGCTGACTATCTCGGGGGATTCTGCCGGTGGCGCGATGGTTGTCACGCTGATGCGTAAAGTGCGCGATGCGGGCCTTGCATTACCCGCCGCCGCCGTGGCGATTTCGCCGTGGGCTAACTTAACGCATAGCGGCGCATCTGCAACGGTTCGGGATGGGCTGGATCCTTTATGCAGCGTAGCTTTCCTGAACCAACTGGCCCGAAGTTTTCTTGCCGGAGAGCTGCCCACACATCCGGACGCCTCTCCGGTTTTTGCCGATGTACAAGGACTTTCTCCCACGCTGATACAGGTTGGTGAAAACGAGGTGATGCTGAGCGACGCCATTCGCCTTGCGTCCCACATGAGCGAAAGCCGGGTTCGCACCACGCTGGAAGTTTGGCCGGAAATGTTTCACGTCTGGCATTTGTTTGCCGGGATATTGCCGGAGGCAGACCAGGCGCTGAGAAACGCGATAAGATTCCTGGAAGATGCGCTAAACCCGGGCAATATCGGGTGAGATAAAAATGATTCATCTGCGGGCGTGCGGATTGCGCGCCTTTGAATAAAGGGGAGAGAAAGTCGTGTCAGACAGAGAAATTATTATGCCACCGTCCATGCAAGTGCTTGCTGAGCGGGCGGGTTATGCGCCCGCGGTGGTGGTAGGCAACACGGTTTATTGCGCGGGTCAGGTGGGGCGCTCGCCTGATTTACAGGTAATCGCTGACCCAAGGGCGCAATTTATGGCCTGTTGGGAAAACCTGCGTCTGGTCCTGCAGGCAGCGGGCTGCAGCTTTGAGGATGTCGTGGAGATGACGACTTACCACGTAGACATGAAGGAACATATGGATGTTTTCCGGGAGGTGAAAGATGCCCTATTCCCGAGAGGGCACTGTGCCTGGACTTGCGTCGGGGTGTCCGAACTGGCTCGCCCGGGGCTGCTGGTAGAAGTGAAATGTATTGCTGTGAGAAGATTGGCGTAACATAAAAAAACCGGCTGAGTAAGCCGGTCTTTTTATCAGATTTTGCAGGCGTCGCCGCAGTCGTCATCGGCCACTACGGCCTGAGCTTTTTTGTCTGCGTCTTCCTGGCGCTCGGCGTTGCGCGCTTCGGCTTCATCTAATCCGGAAAAAACCAGATTATCGAGATCGATTTCCATAGGTCACCTGTCATGGTTTAGTGAATAACTCGCTTTATGATATGCAACCTTTCGGGCTTTCGCATCCCAAAACACCGCCGGACGCTCAAAACGCTAAAATTGAGGTTTTCATGCGCTACGGCTTGCGTGTAAAAATGAAATTTGGAGTTTATCAGGTTGAAGAAAAGCGAATACAGAAGGGAACTGCTTTAGCAAATATGGTGCGTCCGAGTGGACTCGAACCACCGACCCCCACCATGTCAAGGTGGTGCTCTAACCAACTGAGCTACGGACGCACTGAATATCTGAAAATGGTGCGTTCAATTGGACTCGAACCAACGACCCCCACCATGTCAAGGTGGTGCTCTAACCAACTGAGCTATGAACGCATTGTTGTCTTGGCGACAGCGGGGACGAATATTAGCGATACACCTCGGGGCTTGCAAGGGGAAACTCGCAATTTTATTCCAGATTTCACGCAATTGCCGAGCATCTGCGCAGAGTGTTGAGAAAGTAGCCGCTGACGCGGCTACATCTGTTTAATTAACGTGCAGCACGCTGCAGGATAGTGACGGAAGGCTGACGTTGCAGCCAGCGCATGCGCAGCATCATCAGAATAGCGGCGGAGGTCAGGCCGACAATAAAGCCAATCCAGAACCCTGCTGGCCCCATCGGTTCAACCACCCAGTCGGTAAGCGCCAGCACATAGCCGCTCGGCAGGCCGAGCACCCAATAGGCGATAAAGGTGATAAAGAAGATCGAACGCGTATCTTTATAGCCGCGCAGCACGCCGCTGCCGATAACCTGAATCGAGTCGGAGATTTGGTAAATCGCCGCCAGCAGCATCAGGTGCGCAGCCAGCGCCACAACCGCCGGGTTGTCGTTATAAAGCAGTGCGATGTGCTCGCGGAAGGTGACGGTAAACAGCGCCGTACACATCGCCAGGCAAATCGCCACGCCAACGCCGGTGCGTGCGGCGACCTGCGCGTCCAGGGTTGAGCCCTGGCCAAGGCGGAAGCCAACCCGGATGGTCACCGCTGCGCCTAATGAAAGCGGTAACACAAACATCAGCGAGCTAAAGTTAAGCGCAATCTGGTGGCCGGCAACGTCGGTAATGCCTAGCGGAGAAACAAGCAGGGCGACGACGGCGAACAGCGTCACTTCGAAGAATAACGCCAGTGCAATCGGCAGCCCAAGCTGGCTTAAACGTTTAAGCACCGCCCAGTCCGGTTTACTGAAATCGTCCGGGTTTTTAATGTCGCGCATCGAGCGGGCTTTCTTGATATAGGAAAGCATGCTGAAGAACATCACCCAGTAAACCGCCGCCGTTGCCACACCGCAGCCCACGCCGCCCAATTCCGGCATGCCGAAATGGCCGTAAATAAAGATATAGTTAACCGGAATGTTCACCAGCAGGCCAATAAAGCCCATCACCATGCCAGGCTTGGTTTTTGCCAGGCCTTCGCACTGGTTACGTCCTACCTGGAAGAACAGATAACCCGGTGCCCCCCAAAGCAGCGCGCGCAGGTAACGTACGGCTTTATCCGCCAGTTCCGGATCGATGTTGTGCATGGCATGAATGATATAGCCCGCGTTCCAGAGCACCACCATCACCAGTACGGAGACCATGCCGGCCAGCCAGAATCCCTGGCGAACCTGGTGCGCAATGCGCTCGCGTCGGCCCGAGCCGTTAAGTTGCGCCACGGTTGGCGTTAAGGCCAATAGCAGCCCGTGGCCAAAGAGAATTGCGGGCAGCCAGATAGAGGTGCCGATGGCAACGGCCGCCATGTCGGTAGCGCTGTAGCCACCGGCCATGACGGTATCGACGAATCCCATTGCGGTTTGAGCGACCTGCGCGATGATGACAGGTATCGCCAGGGCAAGGAGCTGGCGAGCTTCGGTGAGGTACTTCTGCATGTTTACACCTGATTATTTTTATATGTATTAGAGACTAAAAAAGCCGCCAAAACAGGCAGCAAGAAGATGAACAGGGGAGATAGCCAGTCTATTGTAGCGAGAGTTTATTTATACGCCAGTCAAAAATATAGCGTGAGCACGAGGAGCGCTGGCAAGCTTATTTTCCAACTGCTAAAGTGCGAAAATGTCTGTTAAAGGCGGTAGCGTTACCGCATGTGATTTACCAGGAGTTTTTAGATGTTTACAGGTATTGTGCAGGGCACGGCTACCCTGGTTTCCATCGATGAGAAACCGAATTTCCGCACCCACGTTATTGATATGCCAACTGAAATGCTGCCAGACCTTGAAACCGGTGCTTCGGTAGCGCACAACGGCTGCTGCCTGACGGTGACCGAAATTAACGGGAATCACGTCAGCTTTGACCTGATGAAAGAGACGCTGCGTATTACCAACCTCGGTGAGTTAAACGTGGGCGACAGCGTTAACGTAGAGCGTGCGGCCAAATTTAACGATGAAATCGGCGGCCATTTAATGTCGGGCCATATTATGACCACGGCAGAAATTTCTAAAATTCTGACCTCAGAAAATAACCGCCAAATCTGGTTTAAGATTCAGGATAAAGCCCTGATGAAATACATCCTTTATAAAGGATACGTGGGCATCGACGGTATTAGCCTGACGGTGGGCGAGGTGACCGCAACGCGTTTTTGTGTACACCTGATCCCAGAAACGCTGGAGCGTACTACTCTCGGCGCTAAAAAGCTGGGGCAACGCGTGAACATTGAAATCGACCCGCAGACCCAGGCGATTGTCGACACCGTTGAGCGCGTGTTGGCCAGCCGCGAGGCGGCGCTGGTGGCGGCAATTCCTGCCGGCGAATAAACGTTTCAAGCCATAACAAAACGGGGCCATTTGGCCCCGTTTTTGTTTGTTAGTCCTGCTCGTTAAACCCGTTTTCTGCGGCGGTTTTCATAAACCATTCGCCGCTTTTCTTGATGGTACGCTGCTGGGTATTGAGATCCAGCGAGACAAATCCATAGCGGTTTTTGTAGGCGTTGCACCAGGACCAGTTATCAATAAAGGTCCACATATGGTAGCCAAGACAGTTGCTGCCCTCGCTGATGCCTTTATGCAGCCACTTCAGATGGTCGCGGACGAAATCGATGCGGTAATCATCGTCTATCTGCCCGGCCTTGATAAAGCGCTGCTCGTTTTCCACGCCCATGCCATTTTCTGAAATATAGCAGGCCGGGTTGCCGTAGTTTTCGCGCAGATTGGTCAGGATATCGTAGATCCCACGCTCGTAAATCTCCCAGCCGCGATAAGGGTTCATTTTGCGCCCAGGCATCTCATAGGACTCAAAGAACCACTCCGGCATAAACGGACTCTCCGGGTTAACCAGCGTGTCGCGGCATTTAATGCGGCGCGGCTGGTAGTAGTTAATGCCGAGCAGGTCTACGACGCCTGCGGCAAGCAGGGCATTATCTTCCGGCTGGCAGGCCGGCAGCTTATTGTGCTCTTTCAGGAAGGCAATAAGCTCTGCTGGGTATTCGCCACGCAGCGCCGGGTCGAGGAAGCTGCGGTTGAACATCAGGTCAGCCAGGTTTGCCGCCTTCACGTCTGCAGGGTTCTGCGAGCGCGGGTAAGAAGGCGTTAAGTTAAGAATGATGCCAATCTGACCGTCGTCATTACGCGCGTGGTAAGCCTTAACCGCTTTCGCATGGGCAATCATGGTGTGGTAGGCCACGGTTACCGCGCGGTTGAAATCCACCACGTTAGGATAGTGGTAGTCATAGAGGTAGCCGCATTCAACCGGCACAACCGGCTCATTAAAGGTAAACCAGTGCTTCACTCGGTCGCCGAACAGTTCAAAGCAGGTATTGGCGTAGGCGGCATAAGCGTCAACCACTTCACGGCTTTCCCAGCCACCTTTTTCCTGCATCACCATTGGCATATCAAAATGGTACAGGTTAATAAACGGCTTAATGCCCTGGGCTAGCAGCTCGTCTATCACCTTATTGTAGAACTCCACCGCCAGCGGGTTGACTTCGCCGGTGCCGTCCGGGATCAGGCGAGCCCAGGAAATCGAGGTGCGGAAGGTATTATGGTTGAGCTTTTTCAGCAGGGCGATGTCCTGCTTCCAGCGCTGATAGAACGTGGAGGTATTTTGCGGCCCGACGCCGTGGTGGAAACGGTTCGGCTGCTCGGCGAACCATCGATCCCAGATGGTTTCAGACTTGCCAAAATTCAGCGCTTCACCTTCGGTTTGTGGGCCGGAAGCGGCGCTGCCCCACCAGAAATGCTCAGGAAATGCGTATTTCATCGTTATCCTCACGGTCAGGCCTGTCATCTCCGACAGGCAATCATTTATTCGGTCAATGTCGTGATTGTCTGTGATTGATGAAACCGGTTTCTATGGCAGGAAACGATATCTGTTAAGCAGATCAAGCCGCCACGCTCAGACAGGCCTAAACCTGTGAGGCTAATCACATTGGTGCGCAAGGAGAGACAATTGAAAATGAAAAAACCCGGCAAACGCCGGGCTGGTTTTAGCGAGGAACGCGCAGACCGTGCTCGATGCCGCGGCTGAAGACTACCTGCCAAAGTTGGATATCGCGTGCCCGGAAAGCACCGGCGCAGGCGTTCAGGTAGTAGCTAAACATCCTTTTAAAGCGTTCAGAGTAGTTATCGGCGATTTCCGGCCAGCTGGCGAGAAAACGTTCGTGCCAGGCCATCAGCGTTTTGTCATAGTCGGCGCCGAAGTTGTGCCAGTCTTCCATCACAAAATGCGGCTCGCTGGCGTCGGCAATCTGACGCACAGAAGGCAGGCAACCGTTAGGGAAAATGTACTTATTAATCCACGGATCGACGTTGTTGTCGGTCTTTTTAGAACCTATCGTGTGCAGCAGGAAAATACCGTCTGGTTTGAGATTGCGGTCGGCAACCTCAAAGTAGGTGGCATAATTTTTTGGCCCAACGTGCTCAAACATCCCGACGGAGACAATGCGGTCAAATTGCTCATTCAGGTCGCGGTAATCCTGCAGAAGGATGGTCACATCCAGGCCTTTGCAGCGCGCCTGCGCCATTTTTTGTTGTTCCGCAGAGATGGTGACGCCGAAGACTGAAACGTCGTAGTTTCGTGCGGCATACTCGGCAAGACCGCCCCAACCGCAGCCGATGTCCAGCAGCTTCATGCCGGGTTTAAGCTGAAGTTTTTCGCAGATCATTTTGAGCTTGGCGTCCTGCGCTTCGCTGAGATTGGTAGCTTCTTTCCAGTAGCCGCAGGAATACTGCATGTGCTTGTCGAGCATTCGGTTGAACAGGTCGTTGCCGAGATCGTAATGTTCTTTGCCGACTATCCAGGCGCGTTTCTTCGACTGCAGGTTAACCAGCCTTGCCGCCGCGATACGCAGGGTATCTTTGAAATGATGGGGCAGTTGATTTTCCAGCCCGGCGCGCAGGACTTTGGTGAAAAAGATATCCAGCCGTTCGCATTCCCACCAGCCGTCCATATAGCTTTCGCCAAGGCCGAGGGAACCTTCCTGCAGAACGCGTTTAAAAAAATCCGGGTTTTTAACCTGAATATCGAAAGGGTTTGAGCCGTTGAGCGTAATACCTGCCCGACTCAGCATTTCATTTGCGATACGATACCATTCGTTATCTCGTACGCTCACTTCTTCTATACACGATGAACTCATAGCTTCTCCATCACCTTGTTGTGATCAGAACCTTAAAACAGCGTAGACGCTATTCACGGCTTGTGAGAACTCTCACGGAAAAATCCGCGTGCCTGATATCCGACGTAGAACAGAGAAAGGAAGGATTCTCCCTTACTGAAAGGCCATCCATGGAAAAACGGAAGCGCTCCGGCTTCCGCAAAAATAAAATTGATAAGGCTTATAGCAGAACCGCCATTACTATAAGCCCGTTTTATTGAGGGTTCAACGGAATATTGTTAGCAAGCTAATCACACAATATTCACATTATCGCTGCTGTTACTGTGCGTTAGAAAACTCACGGCGAGTCTCGCTTTCAGCCTCACGACCGGCCGTTTTCTGCAGGGCATACCCCAGCGCGGCAAGCAGGATAGTCGCCAGCATCACGCTGGTGGTGGTGATAAGCGGGGTCGTCACCAGCCAGGAAACCATCAGGCTTGCGAGGAAGCAAAGCCCAAGCTGAAGGGTGTTTTGCAGCGCTGCTGCTTTCCCGGTTGCCTGCGGGAACGGCAGCAGCGCAGAGGCGACAACGATCGGGTAGATGGCACCGTTTGCCGCAGCCATGATGCAGAACGGGATCAGCAACAGCGTCAGGTCAGCATAGCCGCTGACCGCCACGCCCCACGTCGCCACAACGCTCAGGGCATAAAGCGCTAGCAGCCACGGCAGCAGTTGCTTGCCGTTCCATTTTTGCAGCGCGCTGCGGCAGCCATAGCCGCCCACCAGGAAAGCGACCGTCTGCGGCATATAGCTCAGGCCAATCGCTGCCGGGCCGTAGCCCATCTCATTCAGGATAAACGGCGAGCCGGTCAGCCAGGCGAAGAAGCTGGCGGAGCAGGCGGCGTAAATCAGCACGTTACCGCCGTAAATACGAGAGCGTAATAAAGAGAAGAAGCTGACCTTGTTGTCTGCGGTTTGCTCGTGGTGCTGAGTACGAGGCTTGAGGCGTAGCGTAGGGATCATCAGCAGCAAAGCGATGGCAAACAGTACGGCAAAAATGGCCTGCCATTCAAAATGGTTCAGCAGCCAGCTTCCCAGCAGCGGTGCCAGCGCCGGAGAAAGCCCTACCAGCGGCATAATCGTGGCAAAGATACGGCCTGCACGGTTGGCCGGGTAATAGTCGGTTACCAGCGCCTGCCAGCTGACCGCGGCGGAACAAACGCCCACGGCCTGGATAAAACGCAGGACCAGAAGCGACGTTGCATCCCGCACCCAAAGCATCCCGATGCAGCCGACGGCAAACATCGCCAGGCCAATCAGCAGCACGGGTTTACGCCCGAAACGATCGGAAAGCGGCCCCCAGACAAGCTGGGCAAAGGCAAAGCCCGCCAGGAACAGGCTCAGGCTGGCGCTCACCGCCGAGGCGTTAGTCCCCAGGTCTTGCTGAATGGCCGCAAAGGCGGGCAGGTACATGTCTGTGGCGAGAAAGCCGAGTACGCTCAGGCCAGCCAGCCAGATAAGAAATCCCTTTGATGGTTGCATATTTCACTCTTGATTTTGATAGCAGGTTAACGGGGCAGGAGTCTACGGAGTGCAAAACCGCTTGTGAAACGCTAATATTTGCGCGTTGCATTCAAATTTTTTGCAGGCAAAAAACATGTGGTCTGAATATTCTCTCGAAGTCGTGGATGCCGTAGCGCGCAACGGCAGTTTCAGCGGGGCAGCGCAGGAGTTGCATCGTGTGCCTTCTGCCATCAGCTATACCGTGCGCCAACTTGAAGAGTGGCTGGCCGTACCGCTGTTTGAACGACGTCATCGGGACGTTGAGCTGACCGCCGCTGGGGCTTTCTTTCTTAAAGAAGGGCGTTCTGTTATCAAAAAAATGATGGCAACGCGCCAGCAGTGCCAGCAGATAGCCAACGGCTGGCGCGGGCATCTCTCCATCGCGGTAGATAATATCGTGAAGCCGGAGCGTACTCGCCAACTGGTGCTCGATTTTTATCGCCATTTCCCGGACATCGAGCTGAGGGTGTTTCAGGAGGTTTTCAACGGCGTGTGGGATGCGCTGGCGGACGGGCGCGTTGAGGCGGCGATAGGCGCAACGCAGGCGATCCCCGTCGGAGGGCGCTACGCGTTTCGGGACATGGGCGCACTGAGCTGGCGCTGCGTGGTGGCGGCAGACCATCCGCTTGCGCAACACGAGGAGATCATCCTTGATGATGAAATTCGGCCCTGGCCGTCGCTGGTGCTGGAGGACACGTCCCGCTCGTTGCCCAAGCGCATTACCTGGCTTCTGGACAACCAGCGCCGCGTGGTGGTGCCGGACTGGGCGTCGGGCGCCGATTGCCTGACGGCAGGATTATGCATTGGCATGGTGCCCACGCACATTGCGAAACCGTGGCTCGAACGTGGCGACTGGAAAGAGTTGAGGCTGGAGAACCCGTTCCCGGATGCGGCCTGTTGCCTGACGTGGCGGCAGGATGACGCCTCGCCTGCGTTGAGCTGGCTGCTGGACTATTTAGGGGACAGTGAGACGATGAATCAGGAATGGCTCCAGGAGCCGGGGAACGAATCCCGGGCTCCTGAAGAGGCTTAGCGGCGGTAATCGCGGAACGGGCCGTCGGCCACCGAGCGGCGTTCGATGAGGCGCGGATGGACTTCTATGGTCTGCGACTCTTCCCGTTTGTTGATAATGCGGTCGAGCAGCATGTTAAAGGCCGTTTCACCGAGGCGTTCTTTTGGCTGATGGATTGTGGTCAGCGCCGGAGAGAAATAGCGGGCGTTGCGCACGTTATCGTAGCCGATAATCGAGATATCCTGCGGCACGCGCAGCCCCATCTCATCCGCTGCGCAAATCGCACCCATTGCCATAATATCGCCGCCGCAGAAGACCGCAGTAGGACGATGCGGTTGATTAAGCAGCTGCTGCATGGCGCGATAGCCAGATTCCGGCTCGAAGTCGCCCTGAACCACCCAATTTTCCGGCACTTTGATATTGGCTTCTTCAAGCGCTTTCAGGAAGCCAGCGTGACGACCACCGCCGGTGTTACGCTCCAGCTGGCCCGGGATCGCACCGATGTCGCGGTGTCCGCGCTCAATCAGGTAACGGCCTGCGAGATAACCGCCGTGGAAGGCGTTATCGACCACGGAGTCGGTAAAATCGGCGCGGGCTTCGCCCCAGTCCATCACCACCATAGGAATATGACGGTACTCTTCCAGCGTAGAGAGCAGGGTCTGTGGATATTCGGAGCACATGACCAGCAGGCCATCGACGCGTTTTTGCGCCATCATCGACAGGTAGGCTTGCTGCTTCTCAAAGTTGTTGTGCGCGTTGCCGAGGATCAGGGTGTAGCCTTTGGCGAAGCAGCTGTTCTCAACCGACTCGATAATTTCAGCAAAATAGGGCGCTTCGCTGGAGGTAGCGAGCAGGCCAATCGATTTGGTGTGGTTGACCTTCAGGCTGCGCGCCACGGCGCTCGGCGAATAGTGCAGCTCTTTGATAGCTGCCCAGACGGCGTTGCGCGTCTCTTCCGCCACAAAACGGGTCTTGTTAATGACATGTGACACAGTGGTAGTGGAAACGTTTGCGCGCTTCGCTACGTCCTTAATGGTTGCCATTAGATGTCACTCCAGACCATATCGTAAACTCCTGATAACTCATGTGTTAAACGTTTGCCTTCGCTAACTCCTGGGGCAACACGTTGGTTGCAGGCCTGTCGGGGATGCGACATACAGCGGGAGGAGGGCGTTGCCGGGCGATACGCGGTAAATTAGCGAAGGATTTTGGCTTATCCCGGGGCAAAGTGGAAGAGGGAAAACCGATATCTGTGCAAAACCAGCAGGATTTTTATCGTTAATTGTGGGAAAATCATCCCACTTACGCTTTGTAGGGAAATAAAAGGAGCTTACGATGAGTACCGATCTGAAGTTTTCCGTAGTGACTACGGTTATCGTACTGAGTCTGATTGTTGCCGGGGCGTTAACCGCCGTACTGCACTGATTTAATAAGGGCCGCAAAAAGCGGCCCTTAATACAGGTCAAACATCACTGAAAATCAGCCTGCCAGGTTTTGCGCAACAAAGTTCCAGTTAACCAGCGCCCAGAAGTGGTCCAGATAAACCGGGCGCGCGTTGCGGTAGTCGATGTAGTAAGCGTGTTCCCAGACGTCCACTGTCAACAGCGGTTTTGCCCCGGTTGTGAGCGGAGTTCCTGCGTTAGAAGTCGAGACGATAGCCAGGCTGCCGTCGCTGTTCTTCACAAGCCAGGTCCAGCCGGAGCCGAAGTTTTTGATGGCCGCTTCGGTGAACTGTTTTTTAAATGCTTCCACGCTGCCAAACGCGTTATTGATGGCGGCCAACACTTCTCCGCCAGGTTCTCCCCCGGCGTTTGGTGCCAGGCAGTGCCAGTAGAACGTATGGTTCCAGACCTGAGCGGCATTATTGAAAATACCGCCGTCAGACTCTTGCACGATCTCTTCCAGCGATTTCCCTTCAAACGGGCTGCCTTTGACGAGGTTGTTCAGGTTAGTGACGTAGGTCTGATGATGCTTGCCGTAATGGTACTCGAGGGTTTCGGCTGAGATATGCGGGGCCAGCGCATCTTTGGCATAGGGCAGGGCGGGTAGTTCGAACGACATTGCTTCACTCCTTGTTATTTTGCTTCACAATATAACTACATTTTGTGTGGATATAAGGTTAACAAATTACGGGAGTGCGAAAAAGCGAAATGAAACAGCCCGTTGTCGGGCTGTTAACGTTTTAATCAGTCTGATTGCCCCGAAAGGGAGCGGATAAGATTAACGAATGGTTTTTGGCGTCATGACCCGGCGGGCACCCACATAATGGCGCTGCCAGTAATCTTCGCTCAAAGAAGTAATTTGGATATCGCGGCCGCTGCGAGGAGACTGAATAAATTTACCGTTGCCGACGTAAACGCCAACGTGGTCAGCCGTGCCGCGGCCCTGAGTACGGAAGAAGACCAGGTCGCCGCTTTCCAGTTCGCCGCGGTCAACGGAAGAGGCATCACGCAGGTGATACATTTCGTTGGCGGTGCGTGGAATACGGATGTTCACCAAATCTTTATAAGCGTAATAAATTAGCCCGCTGCAGTCGAAGCCCGTGCGGGGAGAAGTGCCACCCCAGCGGTATGGTTTGCCAATTTGCCCCATCAGCTTGTTCATGGCCGTTTTTTGCGCTTTCTGCACTCTGACCTTATGCGCCTGAGCGATGGTCAGATTCTTTTCAGACTTCACCTTCACGCACTGCTTTTTATGCCCTTTACGATGGGTGCATTTTTCAGTGTAGGCAAGGGTGGCTGCGGCTGGCTGTACGGCTATTTTCTTAGAGGTTTTTTTGCTGCTGGTTTTAGCGAGGGTGGTGCTTTTGCCTGAGGCGCTGCGTTTTGCAACTTTGGCTTTTACCGGTGATGCGTCTTTTTTACCGGACTTCTTTGTGGAGGCTGTGCTGCTTTTTTGTTTTGCCTTTGTTTTCTCTTTGCCCTTGTTGCTTTTACCGGAAGTTGTTTTCGCCGTGTGGCTTTTCTGTGCAACAGGGTGGCGGACGTGCTCGGACGCCTGCGTCAAAGGTGTATAGGGCAAAGCAAATAGCAGAGCACATAGCGTGATAGAGATTTTATTTATCCGCGCCACTCGTCAATCCCCTGATAAATGAAGGCAAGATGCTAACCATCATGCCTGCGTATGATTTTTGCGAAACCCGACGATTCTAATGCATAAAAGCCGATAATGTTAATAGGCAAATACTATTTAACGGTCAAAAGTGGAAGCTATAGCTAGAAAATTAATCATTACCGGGCGTTATCGGCTGTTTTATTGATCGCGGATGAGGCAAATTGCTCATTTTCGAGCACCGTAAAAGTGTTATTCTTAAAGCATGTTTGCATGCCCCGGCAGTTCAGAAAAACCCTGCTAAAAATGGTGTTTTCTGGCCGGGGTGCAACTGGCTACAATGACAGGCTATTGCCGTATCAAGGTTTGAGGAAGCAAGACAATGAGCACTATTGAAAAAATTCAACGCCAGATCGCTGAGAACCCAATTCTTCTGTATATGAAAGGCTCCCCGAAGCTGCCGAGCTGCGGCTTCTCCGCTCAGGCCGTTCAGGCACTGTCTGCCTGCGGCGAGCGCTTCGCCTACGTGGATATTCTGCAGAACCCGGACATCCGCGCCGAGCTGCCTAAATACGCTAACTGGCCAACGTTCCCACAGCTGTGGGTGGACGGTGAGCTGGTCGGCGGCTGCGACATCATCATCGAGATGTACCAGCGCGGCGAATTGCAGGCGCTGATCAAAGAAACCGCAGAAAAACATAAATCTGAAGAGCCAGGCGCAGAGTAATCTCGTCAGGCACTAAAAAGCGGCCCGGAGGCTAAGGCCGATCGTTTAAGGATTGGTTGACCGATCCGGTGGCTGGTGTAAAAAGGGTTCATGTTCATCATGGACCCTTTTTAAATGGAACTTTTACACGCTCTCGGCATTATCAATCTTACTGCACCCGACGAGGTTCAGAGCCTCGCTGACCTGCCTTCCCCCGACCTCATCCAGCAGGCTTTTACCTTCACTGATACCGTCACCCTGCGCTAGCGGAAACTCCCTCTTGAGTCCATGGTCTGGCTGGTTATCGATATGGCCATCTTCAACAATAAACCCATGAGTCATATCGTTAATCTGCTGGATATTGTTGACCGTACCGGACGTTCCTTCACCGCACCCGCAGAAAAAAATTGGGTGAGGATGCTATCCGGGCGCTGTTTGATATCACTCAGTGACACTGGCATAAAGAAGCAATACATCCTCTCTGGCACGGGCTGACACTCAATGCCGTCGACGGCGTGGTCTGGCATACGCAGGACACGCCTGAAAATGCAGAGGCTTTCGGCAAGGCCTCCAACCAGCATGGTGATCGCGGATATCCGCAGGTTCGCATGGTCTGTCTGATGGAGCTCAGCAGTCACCTGCTGCGCGCGAGTGTGTCAGGCCGCTATGACATAAACGAAATGCGCCTGGCGGCGCAACTGGCAGAAAGCGCTCCGGATAACAGTATTACGCTGTTCGATAAGGGGTTTTACTCTTTGGGGCTGTTGCAGCCCTGGCATAGTGCGGGCGAAAATCGCCACTGGTTAACGCCGCTGAAAAAAAACACGCAGTACGAAGTCGGCCGTAAACTCGGCAAACAGGACGAGCTGATACGACTGAAAACCACGCCACAGGCCAGAAAACAGTGGGAAGGTCTGCCGGAAGAACTGACCGGGCGGCTAATCCGTCGCAGGGTCAATGGCGTGGAGCGGCAGGTGCTGACGTCAATGACCGATGCGATGCGTTATCCCGGCCGCCAGCGTGGCGGAGCTTTATAAGCATCGCTGGGAAATCGAGTTGGGGTATCGCGAAGTTATTACGTTTATTAATCGGACTGCCGTGGTCATCTCCGGGAGCGATCCCGGGTCATCTGAAACACTTTTACAGCAATGCAGTGATGCTGAAACTGCCCTCGAGACAGGAGCGGGAGTATGTGAGAGAAGTGAGGGAGAAAAGGTCAAAACATCCCTTAAAAAACAATGCCGGTCATATTAAGTGACCGGCATTAACCCTCCACCCTCCCTTTTTTGCCATGCCCGGAATGCCCCCTGGCGACGCATATTTATCCCGGGTAACGCTTTACCCTGCGTGCCCGCCCGGGCTCAGGGAGAATAATATTCCCGTAGCTCTTAAAGGAGTTCCCGATGATGTCTGTTTTCAGCCACACCCCTACGGTCACGGTCCTCGACAACCGCGGCCTGAGCGTGCGCGATATCGCGTACCACCGCCATCCGGATACCCCGGAAGTCACCCGGGAGCGCATCGCCTGCCACCGGTACAACGCCCGCGGCTTCCTGGCCCAGAGCGCCGACCCGCGTCTGCACGCCGCCGGCCGGGCGTTTATTGCCGTCAGCAACATCTGTACCGCCGGGGCAAGGGTGCTTCAGGACCTGCGCTACGGGTACGACCCGGTGGGCAACGTGCTCCGCGTGCGCAACGACGCCGAAGAGACCCGCTTCTGGCGCAACCAGAAAGTGGTGCCGGAAAACACTTACGCCAACACAACTGACCAGCTGCAACGCATCGCTGGTCAGTTGTGCCGTCATCCGTAATGTCACCGGACCGCTTCTGATTAGGGCCGCTGGCGTGAAAATCCTGAGTAGTGGAGGGGCCACCATCACCGCTACCGGCATCCCGCTCATAATTAGCAACTAAAACATTGCTCGATTATGTACCCCATGACTTTTTCCAGAGAATTTTAATTTTACTTGTGTTAGCTCATATTTATGTATATCACTCTTTATTTTTTTCACCTGAACCACCTCAAATAATGTGCCTGGCAATGAAATTACCTCCTTGACTGTGGAACCAATGCCTTTAAGTTTTTTAGCATCGACACCTATTTTTAGCAGGCGATTTTTGAGGTCATCATAAGCCAACGGTGATAAGAGGCCTTCTTTGAAAGCATCGGCCGGGACGTCTTTAACTTTAAAAAGAACTGGATGCAACCTCCTTTCCTCTGAAGAGTCAATAAATGACCTCGATACCAGATCGCTTTCGCTGAAAAAAGAAAACTGATGGGATTGCAGCATAGCCCCGGCTTTCAGATCCCCGAAATGCTCATCAGGGACCAAAGCACCACGATATATCACCTTACCTCCGGCATAGGATGTTAGTTTATCTACTGCCTGCAGAAAATTACCTGTCATGGTTTCTCTATTCATACCTGCTTTATTAAATTCCTGCGGAATGTTAACTGGCTCGGGTAAATGTTTTTTTCCGTGCAAAAAATTATGCCTGATAATATTTTGTGGATATTGCCCCTCAGAAATCGCTTTTTTATGCTGTCTGATTTCTGACGGACTGAGGGAGACATCATCGGCGTTTACTCTTTCACTTTCAGGCAGAGGATAGTCAGGAAGAGTAGCTAACGACGCGGTAGATCTCTGCGGCCTGATGCTGGTCATTCTTTTGAACATTTTTCCGTTACTATCAATACCTGAACCGGGGTTATTCCGGCACATGCGGAACAGGTTCATCCCGTCCACCGTCCCCGCCGGGTCCGCGCTGAGCCAGCGGCCTGCCCACGGCTGATAGTACCGGTAGCCGTAATAGTACAGCCCCGTCGCGTCACGCTCCTTGCCCGAGTAGCGGATGGTTTTGTAGTCCGCTTCGGTCTGGCTGCGCGCCGTCAGAATGGCCGTGCCCCCGTACGGGTAGTACTCCTCCCGGCTGATGATTTGTGCGTCGCCGTCCAGCTCCAGCCCACCGCTCCCCGTCAGGTTCTCGTGGCTGTAACGCAGCTGGTCGTGGTCGATGCCCGCCGGCCGGCCGCTCTCCCAGTGCAGCACCCGCACCTGCGCGCTTCCGGCTGCCCCCACGCTAATCACCTGCAGGCACTCCGTGTCCGTGTCGCCCGCCCTTGTGCGGCGCAGTTCCAGCCCCGGCAGGTACGTCACCCGCTGTGCCTGCCGGCTGCCGCCGGTTTGCTGCACGCTCACCTTCAGCACGCGCTGGCTCTGGCTGTCATAGCGGTAGCTCTCCTGGTCATCCGTCCCGCCCTCACGCCCCACCGGCGTCACCTGCCGCAGCTCGTTGCGCGGCGTCCAGGCCAGGCGCTGCCCCGGCTGCAGCCGCGTCTGCTGCCCGCCCGCCGTGAACAGGGCCTCCACCTCTGCCGGGCTGGCCGTCAGGGTGCTCAGCACGCCCCGGTTGCTGCGGTTACTTATGGTGATATTCGTGGTGTAAGTGTTGTTCGTGGCCGGGGCGCGGTGGCGTATCTGCGTCAGGTTACCGGCGCTGTCGTAGGTGTAGGTGCGGGTGTAGTTCGTGTATGCGGCGCCGTCGGTGGGCAGGGGCACAGCGGCCGGAAGATGGCTGCCCTGCTGTCCGGCGTTTGCCATTTCGCGCCCGGTGGCGCTGACCAGCTGGTACAGGCTGTCGTAGACGTAGGTGTTTTCCGGCACCACTTTCTGGTTGCGCCAGAAGCGGGTCTCTTCGGCGTCGTTGCGCACGCGGAGCACGTTGCCCACCGGGTCGTACCCGTAGCGCAGGTCCTGCAGGACCCTCGCCCCGGCGGCGTGCCCGGCCGGGCGTTCGGTTTTAATCCCGGTCAGGCGCTGCGTCTCTGCTTCATAGGTGTAGGTGGTCACCACCCCGTTGCCGTGCTCTTCACGTAGCTTCTGCCCCGCAGCTGAATACGTCAGGGAAGCAACGATAACCTGCTCTGTTCCGCCTTTCACCGTCAGCCAGCTGCCCGAAAGCATCCCAGCCACGTCGTACGCCACGCGCTGCACGTGGCCCTTCGCGTCGGTGGTGGTCAGCGCCGCCCCGGCGGCGTCGGCGGTGGTCAGGGTGGTGTATGTCTCATCGTCCAGCAGGGCGTGCCAGGCGGAGATATCCTCCCCCTGCCAGTCGGCCACGACGTCAGGGCTGGCCGCATCCTTCAGCAGACGGCGGGTGACGGAGAGCGGGACGCCGGTCAGGGCCGCGCTGTCGGTCTGCGCCAGGCCGGCGGGGTCGTAGTGGCTGACGCACAGTCCGGCGAGGTTGAGGGCTTTGTCCGCCGGCGAGTGGCCGGCATACACGAAGCGCTCCGTGATGCGGGCGGCTTCACCGGGGACCTGTTCCGTGATGCTGACCGGGCGGCCCGGCAGCGCGGCGGCCTCATACCGCCAGGTACGGGTGAGGGCCTGGCGGAGGTCCGGGGTGCCGTCTCCGGCGGGACAGATGTTGCTGACGGCAATAAACGGCCGGCCGGCGGCATCGCTGAGCGCCACGGTGGTGCCGTTGTCGGCACCCCGGGTGCGCAGGACGCTGCCGGTCAGGCCGGTGAGATAGCTGAAGTTCGCCCGGCCGGCGGCGTGCAGACGCGGGTCGGCGCTCAGGGCCAGGAAGCCGCGGGCGTCGTACCGGTGGCGGGCGATGCGCTCCCGGGTGACGTCCGGGGTATCCGGATGGCGGTGGTACGCGATGTCGCGCACGCTCAGGCCGCGGTTGTCGAGGACCGTGACCGTCGGGGTATTATAAAAATCTTTTAGTGAATTGATTATCATATATTTTACATGCCAGTTGTTAGTTAAGGGATCTGTTCAGATTGCCTTAAAGGCGGCGAGCGCCAGCGTATAGCGACTCTGGCGCCCGGCCAGACCGTGGCTGCCGCCGTTAATAATACGGGTCACCTTAAGTAGGTTGCCCGTATGCTTCAGGCAACCGCGAGAGGCGAAAAACCATGCGGCAGAGCGGGCTGCCCCGGTGTCACTCTCCAGGCGTTCCGGAAAGCGAACCAGGTCCTCACCCAGCGCAAAGCCACAGTCCCGGTAGTTGCTGCGTCCGGTTATCTGAATAAGTCCGCGGCCGCGGTAGTTCCAGCCGTCATCGGGGCCTTCATTACCCATCCTGCCACCGTAGACCCGACCGGCAATCGCCCGCTGTCTTACCTCAGGGAGAACCTTTTCGTCCGGATGCCGCCCCAGCCGCAGGGCCTCCTCCGCCGTCAGTCGTCCGGCCTGGACAAAAATATCAAGCCCCCGGGCGCTGTAGTTAAAACTTTCCCGCAGAGTCCTGAACCCGCCGCTCTCATGTCCGATCTGAGCGATGAACATCGCCTGGTCCTCTGGCTGCGCGATATGCCATTCCTGCATAGCCTGAAGGACAGGGGCGTGCCAGCGTAACGCCGGGGCGTCTGTCAGCCCGGCGGCCGCTTCATAGCCCAGCAGCTGCACCTGACCGTCAGGGGGGTACACCACCCAGAAGTCGGTCGCGTTAGCCCCTTCAGCCTCCGGGGCAGGCTGCCAGTATTCGCAGCGGCTGAAGTCCTGCTCCACGCGGGGGCGCCAGGTACTGACGTCGTAGGTGGCCGCAAGTGTTGTATCCAGCAAGGTGTTGCGGGAAAGGGTGTACGCCCCGTCAGGACCGGCCGCACCGGCCTGGCCGCTGAGGCCGGTCAGGGCACCGCCGCCTTTGGACAGGGAGGGGGCATTCAGGGCCAGGGTGTCTGAATGTGGCATAAAGGGTTCCTTAGCGGGCCACCCACAGGTGGCCCGGTCAGTTAGTTATATGGGAAAGGAATCACGCTTTGTGAGCCGCTCCCCGGCGTACCGGAGAGCGGGATGACCTATGCTTTTACAAGCAGAGGCTTTACTTCGCTGGCAAACGAGGTTCCACCGTCGCAGGCGGTGTAGTGTACCCGGACGATAACGTCGTCCAGCGCCGCCAGCAGGGCAGTCTGCCCATCATCAGCTGCAAGCTTTTTGCCTCCGTTCAGCGTTTCCTCTGTCGCCCGTGGGAAACTCAGCGTCCATCGGGAGACCGCCCCAGTGCCTTCAAACGGCAGATAGCGCTCGTCGCTGAACTGCAGCTCAAAGACGCCGGCGTCGTTCATCCCGCCCGACAGCGCCACCTGCTGGCTGGCGCGCAGGTTCTGCACCAGCGTGCCGGCAGGTGCGTCGCTGACCCTGCCGTTAATCAGCGCCGCCACGGCGCCGGCATTTGCACGAAGCACGGTGGTGCTGCCGGTCTGGGTCAGCGTTGCCTTCACGTCCTGATAAGGCCCCAGCAGGGTCGGCAGGGTGACTGTGACCGTTTTCAGGGTGCGCAGGTAGTGGCCGGCATAGTCGTCGTCAAACAGTTTCTCCGTCAGGCTGAAGTCCAGGGAGCCGGACGCCTTAAACTTATTCCAGTCCTTTTCATCCACCCGGTTTTTCAGCGAGACGGTGCGCACAATATCCAGCCGGCGTTCGTTGCGCGTCAGCCAGGCTGACTCCATCTGCTGCAGGTTGAGCTGCAGCGTTTCCCCGACCAGCAGGCCGCGGTAGTGGTCGTTCCAGGCGCCGGTCTGGATGAAGGTGGTGGTGAAGTCCCCGAGCTCATACTGCCAGCAGGCCTGCGCGGACAGGCACAGGGACACTACGGCGTCGTAGGCCTGATAGTACAGGGCAGACAGCTGACCGCTGAGCCACTGATAGAGAGTGGCCTGGGTGAAGCGGCTTTTGAGCCAGGTCAGCATGGCCTGCGTCTGTGCCTGGCGGGTTTTCTCCTGTTCCAGGGCGGTCTGCGCCGAGCGGAGGCGCACATCAAGTGCCTCCAGCTGCCTGTTCAGCGCCTGAATCTCGCCCCCGGCCTGGTCGCGTATATGACCCCATTCCTGGCGGCGGCGACGGTAGTTCTCCGTCTGCTCCAGGCGCATGGCGTCGTGACCGGTGGCCGTAGCCTTCAGGGACAGTAGCGTGCCGATGGCGTTGGCCGGAGCGCCCGGGTCGAGGTTCCCGCATGCCATACCAAAGACGGTCGGTGCCAGCTGCAGGGCACCGCCCAGCGTATGGAACGCCTGGGCGGCCAGGCTGGCGTCGCGGGACTCAATGTTCAGGTCCATGGCACGCTGTTCGCCCGCCGAGATATTTTCGTCATAGCGCTCGCCGTAGTAGTCCCGGCGCTGCGTCGCCGTAGCCTGGCTGGCCAGCAGCGCGGTGCGGTCGGCCTTAAGACCGTCAATGGACTGCTGCTGCAGGGTCAGCACGTAGCTGGACATGTCCAGCATCTGCTGTTGCGCCAGCTCTTCCTGACCGGCGCGCTCGCCGCGCTCCAGCAGGCTGAGCAGGGACTCGCCGAAGCGGCTGAGGGTGGACACGGCGTTAAATGCGCGCGGCAGTACGGCGCTGAAGCGATACGGTGGCACCACCAGTTGTGCCCCGTTCCCGCCGCCGCTCAGGGTGCCGCCCGGGGCGCGCTGGGTCAGCAGGGTTGTCGGGTCGGCCGGCGGGGCGTACAGCGGCAGGCTCATAGGCTTGCCGTCCACGGTCAGGTTGTGGCGCAGGTTGTACAGACGGGCGTCCAGCGCGTCCCAGTATCCCAGCAGGACGTCGTTCAGCGGCGCGGTGAAGGCCGCGTTATCCGCATCGCGCAGGGAGCCATGGTTGGCGGCACGCAGCGCCGGTAGCGCGGCGGTGTTGCGCAATGACATCCGGCGCTCAAAGGCACGCAGTGACGATGGGGATGAGACCAGCTCGCTCAGCGTCCGGGGAGTCCAGCTGCGGCTGATGGCGGTGTCCGGACGCGGACCCAGCAGGGTGGCGGCCTGGTTGTACATGATGCGGGCCTGGGCCAGAGCGTCCCGGGTCAGCTGGCGGTACCAGGCATCGCCCTGCGCCACCAGGTTGTTGACGTACGCCGTGAATACGGCTTTCTGGTAGAGCTCAGGGTCCGCATAGGCCTGGGTATCCGGGTTAATCGGGTCCGCGCTCAGACGGGACAGGGCCAGGCTATTGACCGGACGTCGCGTTAGCGGGTAGCAGTTCCAGTAATCCGGCGCGCCATTATCTTTGCCCTTCACCGACGGGTCAAAGATATAGTGCAGCCAGGCCTGGGCCTCGTCCAGCTGCTGTTCGCTGTTGAAGCGCCAGGCGACCATGAACGGCAGGTGGAAGAACAGCTCCCAGAAGTAGAGACCGTTGGCGCCGTCGAAGTCGATATGAACGCTCTCTCCGTCGTGGTCCAGGTCCGCTTCCAGCTTCTGTGCCTGCAGGGTGTAGTTCAGCAGGCTGCCCAGCCCGTTGTTCGCCTGCGCAATCAGCTCGCGCACGAAGGTGGTGTTCAGGCGGGTGTCCGCCGGCAGCACGCCGGCGTTAAACGCCAGTTTCTGCACCATGCCTTTTTTCGAGTCATAGCGTTTGACCAGCGACGGTGGCGTGAAGTCCCCGGCGTGTTCAATGGTTTCCAGAGTGACTAAAGAGTATCTTCCGACCCATCCACTAGGTATGTCACCCTGCTTATTCCAGAGATAGTAATTGACTACCAGGTACTGAAGCTCTTTTGCCCCGACGCTAAAGTCATCGGAAACAATGGCCCGGGAGGCGCTGAAGGTGTGGTTCGCCTCAACGATATTCTGAGGTGAATCCTGCCAGCTCTGTATAGCCGTTTTATCAGGCTTGCAAAGTTCAATCGCCATCTGTCCCCGCCAGTCAGGTTCAGTGCGTTGCGCGTCGGCCGCGGCTTTACCCAGGCCATGTATAGTTAAGATTGGATAGTAAAAATTATTGCTGTACATATAGAGATATACGTCATCAACATTTGGCACTGCTTTTATGATGTCAGGAATGAACTCAATACCGCTCAAATTCAGTTCTGAGTCAAAGGTTTCTCCAGATGGCCATTTCATCCCCTCGGAAAAGTTAACTTCAATTGTACCAGGTGAAGTTAACGGAAACAGATCACCCCCGGGAACAGCAGGCTGTAAAAGAAATTCGTAAACCCCATCAAATAAGGAGGTCTTGGTGACAAGTTTTGTATTATGGAAGTACCACTTATCCGCGTCGGAATCATATCTGAAGGTTAGCTGTGACTTGCCGGTCTCTGTATTTTGAATATCATACTTTTCAGCGGTGATATTGCATGAACCAAGACCAGCAACGCGCGTGATCTTATTCTGAGTGGATGCGCTGATTTTCAGCGTACGCCCGTCACCGGCGACGGTCAGGTTGCGGTCATCCAGCGGTTTCAGCGCGTTCAGCCACAAATCCCCCGCGTCGTTCTTGTCCTTGTGGTCCAGTGTCGATTGATAGCTCACCGACTTAATCCGATAGATGAGTGTGTTCATGGCGTACTGCAACGGATTGTCGTATCTACCGCTTTCCCATGCTTGTGGCTTGAATTTGTTGAACAGCAGGTCGCGGACCAGGGATTTTAGGGGGCGGCGATTGAAGGCCGAATCGCTGTAGCGGTAGGCATAAGTGGCCGGTTTTATTTTACCGTCACTATCTTTGCCGGAATATACCATCAGCGCCATAAACAGGCGGCCGTATTCGCTGTCTTCTCTTACGCCAGCATTGCGCGAGGGGCTATCTATCACGGAGCTGTCCCGTGCAAAAAGTGAGGCCACGCACTCTTGGTTTTTGCCCTCATCTTTCCCCTGAACCAGCAACTGGCCGCTCAGGGCAATATTGTCATTGTCTTCTATCTCAATTTTGTTTTTGTTGTCATCGGTTAGTGCGCCGTTAGTCACCATATCGGCGGTATTCGGAGCCGTCCACTTCCCGTCAAAGCGCAGATAGGCGTAGGACAGGCCGTAGGCATAGTACTCCGAGCCATCCATCTTAAGGTTGCCGTTGCCGCTAGCCAGAAACTCCGTACCATCACCCACGCGCGGGGTGGCATCACGGGTTGCCCAGCAGATATACAGGCGGTTGTTGTAGAAGGCCGGGCGGATGGTGTGCTCCAGGATGCCGTCGCCGGAGAGCGGCAGCTCAATCGCCGCCCAGTCGTTCCAGCAGTTCGGGGTCACCGCTTTTCCGCCGGGATTGCCCTGGTTTTTACTCAGGTCCATCATGCGCCAGTAATACTGGTAAGGCTTGGTGGTGGTGCGGCCAATAAAGTAGAACTGTGCGTCATTGATAAGGTTTTCACCACCCGCCATGCCGGTCTGGGTGATATAGCCGTTAATGACCTCCAGGTTGCTGACACCCTCAAACTCGTTGAGATAGGTGAGGGCGGCGTCCATCACGCGGTCGCTGTCCAGCCGGTTCTGGTTGAGGGTGTTTTTCAGGTTATCAAAATACCGGCTGCTGTCCTGACGGGTCACCGGCAGGAGATAGTTGTTCGGGTAGTTCACCACGGCGGTGCCGGCCGACCAGACGTCGTAACGGCAGTAAAAGTCGCGCCAGTCGTCCACCACGGACGGCACCGGCGGCGCGTGCCCCGGCTCCGTGTTGTTAATGATGCGCGAATTATAGGTCTGCAGGCTGTCAATGGCCGAGGCCAGGCGGCTGGTCATGCTGGCCGCCGACATGTTCATATCCAGCAGCAGGTATTCATACATGTCCTCGTCGCTGAGCGCGGTGATCCCGCCCTTCAGCGTCGGGGCCACGAAGGTTTTATATCCCGTGACGAGCGCATCGCGCTGCGCCTGTGCCAGAAAATTATCAAGAGTGGTCGTCATATCTGTTCACCTTAATGAGTGTATGAGTGGCAGGCGCACCTGCCACAAAACGTCAACGCCGTGGCGGCGTATCTGCCGCCACGGGAGCACGCCGTTACCGGCTGGCGAGATGCCCGACCCCGGCTACCATGGCCTGCCCCGTGCGGGACCAGGCGGCGTAGCCCTCGTCGCGACTCAGGGCAAAGCCCTGGGCCAGGGCCTCAACCGTCATCCCTGATGCCTGTGTGCTCTGCCGCAGGTTCATCACCACGTCAAGGTCGTCCAGCGTAGCCGCCGCATGACCCAGCGCGCCGTCCGCAAAGGCTGCGGACGCTTCACTGGCTTCCCAGCCCAGCAGCGTGGCCAGCGTGGCAGCGGCGACGTCGTCGGCCAGCGGCGGGGTGGCGTGCATGTCGCGCAGATAGGCCAGCAGGTCATCCTCGGCGTAGCCTGCATCACCGGGCAGGGTCAGCAGGGCAACGTAGCGACTCAGGCGGTACAGGGTCTGCAGGGTGATATTCTTCGCGGTTTCTGGCAGGTTCATGCTGAACCACTGAGGGTTATCCAGCATGGCCTGCAGGCCGGCCGGGCTGAGCTGCAGCTGGCTGCACGCCATACCGCGGCGGGCAATGTCGCGCAGCGTGGCCAGCCAGACGAGCGGGAGGGTGCCGGCAGTGGTGACGGTGGTTTTAAGCGTCAGGGGAGTGCTAAGGCTATCGAAAGAACCCTCAAAACGGTGCATGCCGAATTTCAGGTCCATCGATGTTAACTCCGCCAGCGCGCTGGCATCGCTGAAGGTGCCCTTCAGGGGGACTTCCAGCACGTAGGTGGTGTTGACTTCGAAGTTTTTATACGCAGCGTCATTCCCGGTGGGCTGCCACACCACGCCCGTACCTTTATAATCCGCATTACCCTTTGAGCCATCAGGCCAGTTACCGGAGGCCAGGGTCGGGGCCCCGTCGACAGACAGACCCGCCGGCAGTTTAAGCCAGTTATCGGAAATCGATTTCCACCCTCTTTTATCCCTCAAACTGAACGACAACCGCAGGGTGAGGGTCAGGTTTCCGGTGACAGGGTTCCACGCCGCATCACGCCAGTCGGCGGCCAGCAGGTTATAGTCTTTCTCGGTCGTGGTGGCGCCGATGTGCCCTTCAGGGGGCAGGTATTCGCCCACGGGGGCGTCGGGCGACATTCCCCAGGTTTCCTTAAGCCACTGATAAGGCGTGACGCCTGCCCAGCGCAGCAGCAGCGCCGGCAGGGACTGCGACACGTTCAGGGCCTGCGCCAGCCCGGTCATGGCAATACCGTGCTGGGTGCCCTGTGCCTGCTTCAGGGCCGCCGACAGGGCGGTGATGGCGGCCGCTTTGCCGTCCCCGGCCAGGTGTTGCTGATTCACAACGTCAGTGACGGCGTCCGGCGTAAAGGCATCGGTCACCAGCCCGGCGATATCAATCAGCCCGGCCGCGCCGAGCAGCGCAAACCAGTCAATACCGGCGTGATGTTCATCATCAATATCTTCCTTCAGCGGGGCCCCGCTGCGGGCCAGCATCCCCGCGTTCACGAAGGTGGCCGGCAGTCGCTGCCAGATTTGCTGAATGAAGCTCAACTGGGCTTCGGTACCGGGGGTCGGAGGCAGCGGCGCGCACAGCAGCGCCGTCGTGGCCACAGGCAGTTTCGCCTGCTTCTGCCAGCCCGTCAGCCAGGACAGCGCCTGCAGCAGGCAGAGGATATCGTCCGCCGGGGCGTCCCCGTCGGCCAGTTGAGAGATTTTCGGGCTGCCGGCCAGCTGTTTCCAGACGGCGCCGCTTTCCGCATCCAGCATATCGGCCAGCGCGCAGAATTCGTCGACGCCGAGATCCAGCGTTTTCGCCAGTGAGGTGATGCGGTAGAAGGCGGTGACGGTGCCCAGATGACACGTCAGGGTGCCCTTCGCCGCATCGCCGTCGCTCTGATGTGCAGCAACCTTACCGGCCATCAGCAGGAACTGACGCTGGTTAAGCCCCAGCGCCGCCATGATTTGTTTCCCGCGCAGCCCGTCCGCGCCGTCGGTGGCACGGTAGCTGAACACGGTATTGTCCGCCTGGAAGGGGGCATCAAACGTGCTGTCGGCGTTAAATATCTGGTCAAAGAACGGGGTGGCCGGCGTAATGGCGTACGGGGTGACCTGATGCAGCCAGGCGGCAAACTGCTTAACCGTGGTGCCGTAGCGGCGCTGGTAGTGCCTGAACAGGCCTAGCGTGCGCAGGGTGTCGTCAGATAGCGGTTTGTCAGAGCTGTTGCTACGGGTCAGCATCAGTAGCGCATCAACATCCTCATAGGGTAAATTCAGCCACTTTTGCAGACGAACCATGGTGTTAATGGACGTGAGCCGCCACCCGGTTGGCAGGTTGCTGACAGTCAGCGCACCGTCTGCATTCCGTCTGATGCTGAGTGGGGGCGTATTATCATCAGTTTTATTGATAAAGCGGGCACCGTAGAGAAAAGGCAGCGCTTTTGCGGAGGCGGCCGGGTTGATCCAGTTGGCGGACTGAATGACGGTATGCTGCTCCGGAACTCCGGCGCTGCTGGCGGTGGTGCACAGCAGGGCCTCAACGCGAGGGACGGTCACATTATGCATGGCGGTAAAGTACGACATATCCAGGAAGCGTTGATAAGTCGAAGCGTCACCGTCGGTGATGTCATAATTTTTTCGATAAAAATCGGCCCAGGATTCTGAAAAATCCTCCAGAAGAATATGCTGCTGTTCCGGCCCCAGACCCGAGGCCATCACCTGCAGGCGCGTCAGGTCGGTAAAGATACCGTTTGCCGGCGACGCGGGTGACAGCCATGCGGCGGGCAGATCTGGCGTCAGCGTCTCCACGAGCGCCTGCAGGGAGGTATTGATTTCATCCTGAGAGGCCTGAATCTGCACATGACCGAAATCAAAAGGGAAAGCATTGGGGAAGCGGGAGGTTGAGAGTTTTTTGTTCACTTCGGACAGGCTGCCCGCAAACTTCAGCATGGCCTTTAGCCCGGTACCTGCCGTTTTTGCGGCGAATATACCGGTATAAGTGCCGTCTTTATTATCGGTCCAGCTACCTTTTAGCTCCGCGTTTTCCACCACGACTTTTTTTGTCACTTCGCTAAGCTGGCCGGCTAGCGCATCTCCCAGTGCATCTTTCAGCCTCACCGTCACCCGCATGTCCGTCCCGGCCACGTAGCTTGCTTCGTCTGTCGCAATGGACGAAGTTGTGATATCCACCAGGGGTGCCACTCCGCTGGCCGGCCTGTCGTCTCCGTTATGGTCCGGGCTGAAGGCTTCTTTCTCTGTAATATTCTGACTCATAGACAGTCCTTTCGGTTATATATGGCACTGGTATTCCCCGCGGCGCCGGGGGACATAATCGGCAGAAATGAAAATATCGGTAACAGCATTCAGGGTGATAACCATACGATTGTCGGGAAAGGTGGAGGCTGATAAATATTCATGGGTGGATGAGTTTTATTCTTTTTTGTCGTGACAAAATAATGTTTACAGACGGGGATAATATTTTTTCTGGAAATTTATGTCTCCTGGCACTGAGGGTATGTAGTTATCTTGCTGTGAGTGTTTAATTATTGCCTTTGCTTTCCCGTTTAATGAATTCAGCCTGATGATGGCGTCATAAAATACAAGTGTCTTATATATCAATCAATTATCTTTTTCTCGATCGTTCTTAACGATGGGTTTTTTGTTGACGATAGCTTCTGACGATCAATTGGCTGTTTGCAGGCGCATGCAGGCGCATTAATACCGTGGTCAAATCCTGTATGATGTGAAATATATATTAAATCTCAATCAATGCGTGTCCGGATGTTCTGAGCCCGACGGGGGTGCCAGCGAAATTTCTATTATGATTATTCGGATATGACGAAATATTGAGTTCGCTTTAGTATGCCTGCTTTTAATTCAGTCAGGGACGGTTTATCGGATGAAAATTGGAATTGAACGTGATGTGTAAAAAAAAGATTATGGTGATGATCACCTGGGTTAATATATTTATCCAGAGCATGTTGCCTTTGTTAATTACGTTCACACCCTCGATAGCTGCCGCTAATAATTCCCGCCTTCTGACTGAACCTGCCGCGATAAGTTCCCTGAAAACAGAGGTGTACACCCTCCGGGAAGGGGAGTCCGTCGCCATGCTGGCAAAAAAATACAACATGAGCCCGAACGACCTCCGCAGGCTTAACCAGTTCCGGACCTTTGCCCGGGGGTTTGACCACCTGCAGCCGGGGGATGAACTGGATGTACCCGTTTCCCCTTTACCCCCGGTGCTGTGGGATGAGGGCCGGAGCACGCCGGTCCCGCAACAGGATGACAGCGCAGGGAGGGAGAACAAGGTGGCCGGCTTCTCTTCTCAGATGGGCAGCTTTCTGGCGGGAAGGCCAGACGGTAACGCCGCTGCATCGATGGCCAGAGGGGTGGCTACAGGGGAGGTCAACAGCCAGATCCAGCGATGGATGAGTCAGTTCGGTACGGCCCGGGTCCAGCTGGATATGGATAATAAATTCTCCCTGAAAAATTCTCAGTTTGATTTACTTGTGCCCTTATCTGAGCAGGGGAATCGACTGGTCTTCACCCAGGGCAGCGTGCACCGGACGGACGGTCGTACTCAGTCTAACCTGGGGCTGGGGGCGCGGTGGTTTAATGCCGGATGGATGCTCGGCGGAAACACGTTTCTGGACTACGACCTGTCGCGCGATCATGCCCGTCTGGGGGGCGGCGCAGAGTACTGGCGTGATTTTCTGAAGCTGGGGGTCAACGGCTATTTGCGCCTGACAAACTGGAAGGATTCCCCGGATCTGACCGATTACGAAGAGCGTCCCGCCAGTGGCTGGGACGTCCGCGCGCAGGCCTGGCTACCGTCGCTGCCACAGCTGGGCGGTAAGCTGGCGTATGAGCAGTACTACGGCAGGGAAGTGGCGCTGTTCGGGAAGGATACACGGCAGCGCAATCCTCATGCGATCACCGCGGGGCTGAGCTATACCCCCATTCCGTTGCTGACATTCAGTGCCGAACAGCGGAACGGGGGATCGGGGAAAAATGACACCCGGTTTGGTATTGAATTCAACTATCAGCTGGGGGTGCCATGGCGGCAGCAGATCGACCCGTCGACGGTAAAATCCCTGCGGAGCCTGGCGGGCAGCCGCTACGATCTCGTGGAGCGTAATAACAATATCATTCTGGAATACCGTAAGAAGCAGGTGATTAGCCTGCACACCGCGGCGCGGGTTGACGGCTATCCGGGGGAGCGAAAGTCACTGGCGGTGTCAGTGACGGGGAAATACGGGCTGGCACAGGTTAACTGGGCGGCTTCATCCCTTCTGGCCGCCGGGGGACGGGTCGAACAGGACGGCGCCGGGGCATACAGCGTGGTCCTGCCGGCATGGCAGGCACAGGGCACGAATACCTACGTTATCAGCGGCGTGGCGGTAGACACGAAGGGTAACCGCTCGAACAGGAGTGAGACGACGATAACGGTTCAGCCTCCGGGTATTGATGCCAACAGCCCCTTTGAGCCCGGTTTCAGCACGCTGTCGGCCAACGGAAAAGACCGGCAGGCGCTGACGTTGCAGATAAATGACGTGCAGCAGGGGATCGTGGATGTGGACGCCAGGGACATCACCATCGGGGTCACGCGCGATGTCGTCGCGGACAAAGGCAGGGCGGGTAAGGCAGGAAAGATTAGCGTGGTATCGGAGGTCGTCAGAAAAGAGGCCGGCGTGTATGAAGTGATTGTCACCTCCGGCACGAGGGAAGCCGTTGTGACACTGACTCCCGAGGTAAGGGGGGTGGGACTGACACCGGCGGTGGTGAAAATCAGTTCCACCGCGCCGGTGAGGGCGAACTCCACCCTTGTGCTGGACAAGGTCAGCTATGTGGCCGGCGACGACATGCAGGTGACGGCGACGCTGCAGGATGCGCAGCATAACCCGGTGCCCGGGCAGGACGCCGTGGTGAAAACCACCGTGGTCGCCGGGGCAGTCATCAAAGGTAACTGGACCGACAACAAGGACGGCACTTACAGCGCTACCTTCACCGCCACCACCGCCGGCACAGGCCTGAAGGCCACGATGACGATGTCTGACGGGGAGGTGACCTCTGCAGCCTACGACATCACGGCCTCGGCATCGGTGAAGGCGAACTCGGGCCTCACCCTGGACAAAGCCAGCTACGTGGCCGGCGAAGACATGCAGGTGGTAGCGACGCTGCAGGACGCGCAGCATAATCCGGTGGCCGGGCAGGCCGCCGTGGTGCAGACCACCGCGATGCCCGGGGCGACGCTGAAGGGGAGCTGGACTGACAATCAGGACGGCACTTACAGTGCTACCTTTACCGCCACCACCGCCGGCCCGGGCCTGAAGGCCTCGATGACGGTATCTGACGGTACGGTGGAGTCTGCGCCGTTTGACATCACGGCCTCGGTGCCGGTGAAGGCAAACTCGGGTATCACTCTGGATAAGGCCAGCTACGTGGCCGGCGACGACATGCAGGTGGTAGCGACGCTGCAGGACGCGCAGCATAACCCGGTGGCCGGGCAGGATGCCGTGGTGCACACCACCGCGGTCGCCGGGGCGACGCTGAAGGGGAGCTGGACTGACAATCAGGACGGCACTTACAGTGCTACTTTTACCGCCACCACTGCTGGCACTGGCCTGAAGGCCACAATGACGGTGTCTGACGGGGAGGTGACCTCCACCGCCTACGCCATCACGTCCTCGGTGCCGGTGAAGGCGAACTCGGGTATCACTCTGGATAAGGCCAGCTACGTGGCCGGCGACGACATGCAGGTGACGGCGACGCTGCG